>NZ_JCAFRJ010000005.1:0-407785 GCF_059367975.1 Stenotrophomonas sp. YJH_SMC_131
CGGCGCGCTGATCGTCGATTCATAATCCGGGCGGATCCCCGGCCCGGCGCAGCGCGCCGGGCGTTCGCCGACGGTGCGGCCCATGGGCCGCAAACACCGCCGGCTCACCCGCTACAACGGCAAGCCGGTCGACCCGCAGCAGTACCTGCCGGCGCGTTGAGGCAGTGGGATCGGGTGGCGCCGGGCAATGCTCGGCGTTCCCGACCTGTAGCGTCGAGCCGTGCTCGACTCACTGTACGCTGGCCGCCGTGGGTGGCCGTTTGCGACCTTGAGTGGCACATCTCAAGCTTCCCGACAAGCCAGGGAAGCGGCATGCTTCAACGGAACCAGCCTCCCGATCCGGTGCCGCATGTCTCGCCCAACAGCCCTTTTCGCGCTGCTCATCGTCGCGCCGTTGGCGACCGCCGCCAGCGATCCACGTGACGTGGTCACCCGCCTCTACGACGCCATCCAGGCGCCGCAGTCGAACGAAACGGCGATTGCTCCGCTGCTGGGTGATGCCCTCCGCTCAGCCATCGATGCGCAGCGTGCATATGAACAGGCCTGCACCGCACTGGCCGCGCCCGACGAGAAGCCGCACATGCTCGACCAGAGCCCGTATCTGTTGGCGCCGGACCGGCCGGAGACGATAACGGTGGGAGCGCCAGGATCGAGCGGTGACGCCACCTGGGTCCATGTCGACATGGCCGTGGGCTACTATCGCTGGACCGACCGGGTCCTGCTGCAGCGGCAGGGCCCGGACTGGAAGGTCATGGATATCCGCTGGGGGCAGGGTGGCAACCTGATCGGTCGGCTGCAGGCGTTCTCCGCGTTCCGCTGCACACCTTCGGGCAGCTAGTGCCCGGGCGCACCCGGCGGCTCGAACTCAGCCTTCCAGGATGAAGGCGGCCGCGACCTTGCGGCCTTCGCCGGCCAGAATGTTGAAGGTGCGCGCGGCGGCCGGATTGTTCATCACCTCCAGGCCGATGCCACGCGACAGACAGGCGGCCATCACCACCGCGGGCGGGAATACCTGACGGTCTCCCGTGCCGAGCACGATCAGCGCCGGATTCAGCGCCAGGATCGGCTCCAGGTCCGCCAACTGCAGCGCGGCGGCACTTGCCACCGGCCAGTGCGTGACCAGTTGGTCCGGGGTGAGGAAGAAACTGCCGCCCAGCACCTGGTCATTCACCTTGGCCGAGCGGCCATCTGCGGCACGCAGGCTGTAGGCGTAATCCGGCGGTTCGTGGTTCAGCTGCATGACGGTAGGACGATCAGCCGCGCGGCAGCACGATCTGGCGCTGTTCCTTGCTCGGGCGGTACAGCACCGCGACGTGGCCGATGCGCTGCACCAGCGCGCTTTCGGTGGCTTCGACGATCTCGCCGATCATCACATCACGGGCGTCGCGATCCTCTGCGGCGACCTTCACCTTGACCAGTTCGTGGCGCTCCAGCACTTCGTTCAGCTCCGCGATGAAGGCTGGGGTCACACCCTTGCCGCCGGTCTGCAGCAGGGCCTTCAGGTCGTGGGCTTGGCCGCGCAGGAAACGGGTCTGGGAGGCGGTCAGGGCGATGGACATGCAGGAAAACACGGTTGAATGGGACGATCAGGGTATCATGAGGACCCCATCAGCCCCTATTTTCAATGGCTACCCGCAGCAAAAGCAGCCAGCGCTGGCTCAAGGAACACTTCTCCGACCCCTTCGTGAAGAAGGCGCAGGCCGAGGGCATGCGCTCGCGCGCCGCCTACAAGCTCGAGGAGCTGCTCGAACGTGACCGCCTGCTGAAGCCGCACATGGTGGTGGTCGACCTTGGCGCGGCCCCCGGTGGCTGGTCTCAGCAGGTCCGGAGACAGATCGGCGACACCGGTCGCGTGCTGGCGCTGGACATCCTGGACATGCCGCCGCTGGCCGGCGTGGAGTTCCTTCATGGTGACTTCAGGGAAGAAGCCGTCCTATCGCAGTTTGAAGCCATGCTCGGGGATCAGCCGGTAGACCTTGTGCTGTCGGACATGGCCCCCAATAAGAGTGGTGTAGGCGCGGTCGACCAGCCGCGGATGATGCACCTGGCGGAGCTGGCCCTGGATTTTGCCGACAACCACCTGAAGACCGGTGGGGCGTTCCTGATCAAGCTGTTCCAGGGTGAGGGCTTTGACGACTACGTGCGCGATATGCGCCGCCGTTACGACAAGGTCTCCATCCGCAAGCCGGAGGCGTCGCGCAAGCGCTCTCCCGAGGTGTATGCCTTGGGTCAGGGAAAACGCGCCCACATGAAGTAAGCTCGCAACGTACGCAAGTTCGACCCCAACGCAACGCCAGCACTGAGAGGAACACCGGAGCCAATGAGGATGAACGACTTGACCAAGAACCTCCTGCTATGGGTGGTCGTCGCCGTCGTGCTGATGGTGGTCTTCCAGAGCTTCTCGCCGAAGTCCTCCGGGGCCGGCGCGCAGGGCGCGTCGTACTCGCAGTTCCTGGACCAGGTGGACAGCGGCAACGTGCAGAAGGTCGCCTTCGGCGGCGACATGCGCGGCGGCACCAGCCAGCTGACCTACACCACCCGCGGTGGGCAGTCGTCCACCATCACCGCGCCGTTCGATCGTGACCTGATCAACGTGCTGCGCACCAAGAACGTGGAGATCGTGCAGGAGGAGCCGTCCAGCGGCATCTCCCTGGGCGCGATCCTGATGAATTTCCTGCCGGTCATCCTGATCATCGGCTTCTGGTTGTTCATCATGCGCCAGATGCAGGGCGGTGGCGGCGGTGCCAAGGGCGCGATGTCCTTCGGCAAGTCGCGCGCCAAGCTGCAGGGCGAGGACCAGATCAAGGTCACCTTCGCCGACGTCGCCGGCTGCGACGAGGCCAAGGAAGAAGTGGGCGAGCTGGTCGACTTCCTGCGCGACCCGTCCAAGTTCACCAAGCTGGGCGGCAAGATTCCGCGCGGCGTGCTGATGGTGGGCCCGCCGGGTACCGGCAAGACGCTGCTGGCCAAGGCCATTGCCGGCGAAGCCAAGGTGCCGTTCTTCTCGATCTCCGGTTCGGACTTCGTGGAAATGTTCGTCGGCGTGGGCGCCAGCCGCGTGCGTGACATGTTCGAGCAGGCCAAGAAGCACGCCCCGTGCATCATCTTCATCGACGAAATCGATGCCGTCGGTCGCCACCGTGGCGCCGGCCTGGGCGGCGGTCATGACGAGCGCGAGCAGACCCTGAACCAGCTGCTGGTCGAGATGGACGGTTTTGAAGGCGGCGAAGGCGTGATCGTGATCGCCGCGACCAACCGTCCGGACGTGCTGGATCCGGCGCTGCTGCGTCCGGGCCGTTTCGACCGCCAGGTGGTGGTCGGCCTGCCGGACGTGAAGGGCCGCGAGCACATCCTGAAGGTCCACATGCGCAAGCTGCCGCTGGCCGACGATGTCGAGCCGATGGTGATCGCACGTGGTACCCCCGGCTTCTCCGGCGCCGACCTGGCCAACCTCTGCAACGAGGCGGCCCTGTTCGCCGCGCGCGGCAACGAGAAGGAAGTCCGCATGGACCACTTCGACCGTGCCCGCGACAAGATCCTGATGGGTGCCGAGCGCCGCTCGATGGCCATGAGCGAGGACGAGAAGACCCTGACCGCGTACCACGAAGCGGGTCACGCCATCGTCGGCCGCCTGGTGCCCGAGCACGATCCGGTCTACAAGGTCACCATCATTCCGCGCGGCCGTGCGCTGGGCGTGACGATGTACCTGCCGGAAGGCGACAAGTACTCGATGAACCGCGTGGCGATCCAGTCGCAGCTGTGCTCCCTGTACGGCGGCCGTGTCGCCGAAGAGCTGATCTTCGGCGAGGACAAGGTCACCACCGGCGCCTCCAACGACATCGAGCGCGCAACCAAGATGGCCCGCAACATGGTCACCAAGTGGGGCCTGTCGGAGCAGCTCGGCCCGATCGCCTATGGCGAAGAGGACGACGAGGTGTTCCTGGGGCGTTCGGTCACCCAGCACAAGAGCGTGTCCAACGACACGGCGCGCCGGATCGACGAGGAAGTGCGCAACATCCTCGACAAGGCCTATGCCCGCACCACCCAGCTGTTGACCGAGAACATCGACAAGCTGCATGCGATGTCGCAGCTGCTGCTGCAGTACGAGACCATCGACGCACCGCAGATCGACGCCATCATGGAAGGCCGCGATCCGCCGCCGCCGGCGGGCTGGAGCAAGTCGAACAAGGACGGTGGCAACGACAAGGGCGGCGACGCCCGCCCGCTGCCGCCGATCGCAGGCCCGGCCGAATCGCATTGACGGCCCGCTGCACGTAACACCAGACGAGGCCGGGGAAACCCGGCCTTGTCGTTTCCGGGCCTTCGGCCCCTTCCGAACCGAACTGATGCTGGAGCCTGCATGTCCGCCCCGAAGCCTGAACCGATTTCCCACACCGCCGAAATGATCATCGCCACCGTGGTCGGCGTGGGCGTAGGGCTGGGCGCCGACAACCTGCTGCTGGGCTGCGTGGTGGGTATCGGTGTCGGCATCGTGCTGAGCATCGCCAGAACCCTGTACGTGGACCGCAAGCGCCGCCGCCGTTGAGGGGTGTCCGCAGGGCTGCGCCCTGCACCCGCGGTAGTGCCGGCCGCTGGCCGGCAACCTCAGCAGCAGCAGCTGCATTCCGCGATTTGGTGGGGCGGTGTCGGAGGGCGGGGACGCCGTGAACCCATCCATGGGGGCTTGGCAGCCGCATCCATACGGCTGACACCCCGCCCTCCGACACCGCCCCACCTCTGACAGATTCCGGCCGCTGTTGGTAGGTGTCGACCTTGGTCGACACGGTAGATCCACGCCATGCGTGGATGAATCTCTGTCAGATATCGAATCAATTCGGGGTCAGATCCGTTTTCCGTAGGAAAACGGATCTGACCCCACGCCATCCCTCAGTACACCTGCTGTTGCTTCGGCTGTTGCTTCAGCTGTTGCTGTAGCCCGGGCCTCTGCGGGTGCAGGGCGCCGCCCTGCCGAACTAAACTACCCGCCGTCGTCCCTGCAGGATTGCCCATGTTCGATACCTCGCCCCAGCTCGATTGCGCCGGCCGCATCCTGCGCCTGGACCGTGCCCGGGTCATGGGCATCGTCAACGTCACCCCGGACTCCTTCTCCGATGGCGGCGCGCATGACACCACCGAGGCTGCGGTCGCCCACGGCCTGAAGCTGGTCGAGGAGGGCGCCGACCTGCTCGATATCGGCGGCGAATCGACCCGCCCGGGCGCTGCGCCGGTATCGGTCGAGGAGGAGCTGCGCCGGGTGATTCCGGTGATCGAGCAGCTGGCCGCCCGCACCCGGGTGCCGATCAGCATCGATACCTTCAAGCCGGAGGTGATGCGCGCGGCGGTGGCCGCTGGCGCCGGCATGATCAACGACATCTTCGCCCTGCGCCAGGGCGGTGCGCTTGAAGCTGCCGCCGAAAGCGGCGTGCCGGTGGTGCTGATGCACATGCAGGGCGAGCCGGGCCACATGCAGGCCGATCCGCACTACGACGACGTGGTCGCCGAGGTGCATGGTTTCCTGGTGCAGCGCCTGTTCGCTGCCGAGATGGCGGGCATTGCGAAGAAGAACCTGCTGATCGACCTTGGTTTTGGCTTCGGCAAGAGCACCGCCCACAACATGACCCTGCTGGCGCGTTCGGAGCGCTTCCTGGAACTGGGGGTGCCGGTGCTGGCCGGCCTGTCACGCAAGCGCAGCCTGGGAGAACTCACTGGCCGCGGCACGCCCTCCGAACGCGTGGCGGCTTCGGTGGCCGCGCACCTGATCGCGGTCCAGCGTGGCGCGCGCATCGTGCGCGTGCATGACGTGGCGGCCACCGTCGATGCGCTGAAGATCTGGCAGGCAGTGGAGGCCGTGCCGACGCCGCGTGCCGACGCTGCGCCGACGATCCGCTGGCCGGACGAAGACTGATGGGCGTCGATCGGCGGCCGCTGGCGATCGCCGTGATGGGGCCGACCGCCAGTGGCAAGACCGCCACCGCAATCGCTTTGGCACAGCAACTGGACGGCGAAATCGTCAGCGTCGATTCGGCGCTGGTATACCGCCACCTGGACATCGGCTCGGCCAAGCCTGATGCGGCCGAGCGTGCACAGGCGCCGCACCATCTGCTGGACCTGCGCGATCCCTGGCAGACCTATTCGGCGGCCGAGTTCGCCGCCGATGCCGGCCGGGTCGTGGCCGACATCGTGGCACGCGGCAAAACGCCGATCCTGGCAGGTGGCACGGGGCTGTACTTCCGGGCCCTGCTGCAGGGCCTGTCGCCGATGCCGGAGGCCGACCCGGTGATGCGCGAAGCACTCAGCACCGAGGCGGCCGAGCGGGGCTGGGCGGCATTGCACGCAGAGCTGGCCGAGGTCGATCCGGCCGCCGCCGCACGCATCCATGCCACCGACCCGCAACGCATCCAGCGGGCACTGGAGGTCTATCGCCTGACCGGCACGCCCATCACTGAATGGCAGCGCCGTCCGGGCGTGGCGCCGCTGCCGGTGCGCACCCTCAAGCTGATCCTGGCCCCGCGTGACCGCGCGGTACTGCACCAGCGCATCGAGGCGCGCTTCGACACCATGCTGGCGCAGGGCTTCCTGGACGAAGTGCGGGCACTGCGCGCGATGCCGGAAATGGCCGCCGTGGAGGCCCCGTTGGACCTGCCGGCGGTGCGTGCGGTCGGCTATCGCCAGGCCTGGGAGTACCTGGACGGGGAGGGTGATGCCGCCCGTTTCCGTGACAAGGCGATCTTCGCCACCCGCCAGCTGGCCAAGCGCCAGCTGACGTGGCTGCGCGGCGAGCTTGATGCGCGCTGGTTCGACCCCCATATCGACCAGGAGCGCCTTGCCGGCGCGGTGTCGGCCTTCGTCGCACGCTGAACCCCCGCCAGCCGTGTAACATCATCGGTCGGCGGGCGGCTCGGGGGCCGTGGCAACCGTCGGCAACCCAATAAGAACAATAATCAGGAGTGTGCAATGTCCAAGGGGCAATCGCTGCAGGATCCTTTCTTGAACGCACTGCGGCGCGAGCGCGTGCCGGTTTCGGTGTACCTGGTGAACGGCATCAAGCTGCAGGGCACGATCGAGTCGTTCGACCAGTTCGTGGTCCTGCTGCGCAACACGGTCAGTCAGATGGTCTACAAGCACGCCATTTCCACGGTGGTTCCGGCACGCAACGTGAAGGTCGGTCCGGGCGGTGGTTACGTGCAGTCGGGTGAAGGTGGTCAGGCAGGTGATGAAGCAGACGAGTAATACCGGAGCGGTGAATGTTTGACCGCTCGAAAAAGGGCGAACACGCCCTGTTGATCCAGCCCCATTTCGGCAAGCTGGAAGACGATGTGCTGGAAGAGTTCGGTGATCTGGCCCGCTCGGCTGGGGCCAGCATCGCCGCGACGATCACCGCGCGCCTGGACCGTCCGAATCCGTCAACCCTGATCGGCAGCGGCAAGCTGGACGAGATCAAGGCCGCGGCCGATGCCAGTGGCGCCGACCTGATCCTGGTCAACCATGCGCTGAGCCCGGGTCAGGAGCGCAACCTGGAACGCTTCCTCGAGCGCCGGGTGATCGACCGCACCGGTCTGATCCTGGACATCTTTGCCCAGCGTGCACACAGCCACGAGGGCAAGCTGCAGGTCGAGCTGGCGCAGCTGCGTCACCTGGCCACGCGATTGGTTCGCGGCTGGACCCACCTGGAGCGCCAGCGCGGCGGTTCGATCGGCCTGCGTGGCCCGGGTGAGACCCAGCTGGAAACCGACCGCCGCCTGTTGCAGAAGCGGGTCGAGCAGCTGCAGAAGCGCCTGGAGAAGGTTGAAGTGCAGCGCACCCAGATGCGCCGTGCGCGCGTGCGCAGCGAGCTGCCGCGCGTGGCCCTGGTGGGCTACACCAACGCTGGCAAATCGACCCTGTTCAACGCCATGACCGGCGCCGAGGCCTATGCCGCCGACCAGCTGTTCGCCACGCTGGACCCGACCGTGCGCCGCGTCGCGGTCCCGGGCGGCAGCGTGGTGCTGGCCGACACCGTCGGTTTCGTCCGCGACCTGCCGCATGATCTGGTCGCCGCGTTCCGCTCGACGCTGTCCGAGGCACGCGAGGCCGATTTCCTGCTGCATGTGGTCGACGCCGCCGATCCGCACCGCGAGGAGCGCATCGCCCAGGTGGACGAGGTGCTGACCGCGGTCGGTGCCGGTGACCTGCCGCAGCTGCTGGTGTTCAACAAGATCGACCGCATCGACGGTGCCGACGTCCGCCACGATGGCCAGGATGGCGTGCCCGACGAGTCGCGTCGTGAACGTGTCTGGATTTCCGCGCGTGACGGGCAGGGCCTTGAGCTGCTGCAGGCAGTGCTGGGCAAGCGCCTTGGCCTGCAGCACGTGACCGGTGAATTGCGCCTGCCGCCGGATGCCGGCCGCCTGCGTGCGCGCCTGCACCAGCTGGAAGTGATCCGCAGCGAACAGGCCGATGAAGAGGGCTGGCTGCTGCAGGTGGACCTGCCGATTGCCGAAGCCGAGAAGCTGGCCGCCGGTGCCGATGGCGCGCCGATCCGGGCGCTGCTGCCGGAGAAACTGCCGGAGTGGTGAGCTAGCGGCCCATGGCTGGTGGTGCCGGCCGCTGGCCGGCAACGCAATCGTGCCGGAGGGGCGCGACATCCGGCTGTCATCTGCGGTACAACGGGGTTCTTCACCCCACCGTCATGCCGATGTCCATCCCCACCGACGCCGATCTCAATGCCCAGTCCGCCGCGCTCGGGCAGCGCCTGCAACAGGCCTCGCTGCAGCTGGTCACGGCCGAAAGCTGCAGTGGCGGCTGGATCGCCAAGTGCATGACCGACATCGCCGGTTCTTCGGCGTTCTTCGACTGCGGCATGGTGGTCTACAGCTATGAAGCCAAGCAGCGCCTGCTGGGCGTGCGTGCGCAGACGCTGGAACAGTTCGGCGCGGTCAGTCGCGAAACCGTTCTGGAGATGGTGTCCGGTGCGCTGGTCAATTCCGGTGCCGGCATCGCCGTGGCGGTGACCGGTATCGCCGGCCCCGGCGGTGGCAGTCCGGACAAGCCAGTCGGCAGTGTCTGGATCGGCTGGAAGCGCCGCGGTGGTTACGCCCGCGCCGAGCTGTTCCAGTTCGATGGCGACCGCGAAGCCATCCGCCGGCAAACCGTGGCGGCGGCATTGCACGGTATCGACGCCCAGCTGTGACATGCTGCTCCGGTAACCGTCCGGAGCACGCATGATGTGGGAAACGCTGGGCACGGTCCGTGACCTGGGCCGACTGCAGGAAATCGCCGTTGTCCTGATCCGCTACGGCTTCGGCGACGTGGTTCGGCGCATCGGCCTGGCCAGCACGCTGGAGCGGGCAGGGCGCCTGTTGCACTGGAACGAGGACCGGCAGGAGCTGCTGCGGATGACCGCACCGGTGCGCGTGCGCAGTGCGATGCAGGATCTTGGCCCGACCTTCGTCAAGCTTGGCCAGGTGCTGGCAACGCGCGTCGACCTGTTGCCGCCGGAGTGGATTGCCGAGCTGTCCGAACTGCAGAACGCGGTGCCGGCCCTGCCGTACGCCGAGATCCGCGGGCAGCTCGAAGCCGACCTGGGCGCGTCGCCGGCGGAGGTATTCGCCTTCCTTGACGAAACCCCGATGGCCGCCGCCTCGCTGGCGCAGGCCCATCGCGCGCGGCTGCATGATGGTCGTGAGGTGGTGCTGAAGGTGCGGCGTCCCGGCATCCGCGACGTGGTCGAGGCCGACCTGCGGCTGCTGGCGCGGCTGGCCGAGATCGTCGAGGCCCGGTTGCCGGACCTGCGTCGCTATCGCCCGGCCGAGGTCGTGCAGCAGTTCACCGTATCGCTGCGCCGCGAGCTGGATTTTGCCGCCGAATGCCGCAATGCCGAACGCATCGCGCGCAACTTCAGCGGCCGCGACGACATACTGATTCCGAAGGTGCACTGGCAGTGGACCTGCGAGAGCCTGAACGTGCAGGACTTCGTCGACGGCATTCCCGGCCGCGATCTGGCCGGCGTCGATGCGGCGGGCCTGGACCGGCGCGAGCTGGCGCGGCGTGGTGCCGGCATCGTGCTGAAGATGGTGCTGGAGGACGGCAGCTTCCACGCCGATCCACACCCTGGCAACATCATCTACCTGCGTGACGGCCGCATCGGCGTGATCGATTTCGGCATGGTCGGTGCGCTGTCCGAAGTGCGCCGCTTCCAGGTCGCGCAACTGCTGCACGGCCTGGTCGAGCAGGACCCGCAGGGCGTGGCCGACGTGCTGCTGGACTGGGCCGGCGGCGTGGAAGTGGACGAGAACCGGCTGCAGCACGACATCAGCCAGTTCGTCGACCAGTACCGTGGCGTGCCGCTGAAGGATCTGCGCATCGGCCTGATGCTGGGCGACATCACCCAGCTGCTGCGCAGCTACAGCCTGACCCTGCCGGCCGACCTGGCACTGATGATCAAGGCCTTCCTGACCCTGGAAGGCATGGGCCGGCAGCTGGATCCGGATTTCGACATGGCCAGCGCCGCCCGCCCGTTCCTGGAGCGCGTGGTGCTGCAGCGTTATGCGCCCAGGGCGCTGCTCAAGCGCGGCCGGCGCAGCCTGTTGGGCCTGGTCGACTTCGCCGGCGAGTTGCCGCGCGACCTGCGCAAGCTGGTCCAGGCAGCGCGCCGTGGGCGCCTCCAGCTGAAGGTGGAGACCACCGCGCTGCAGGGCTTTGGCGAGCAGGTGAACCGGGCCGCGAACCGACTGGTGGTGGGCGTGATCACGGCCGCGCTGATCATCGGCTCGTCGATCGTGATGCACAGCGTCGGCGGGGTTTCCAGCCGCTGGTTGCTGGCGCTGGGCGTGTGCGGATTCATCGGCGCCGGCTTCTGCGGCGTATGGATCCTGGTTTCGATATGGAGAAGCGGCAAGCACACGTAGGCAGGTGCACGAAGTGCGCCTGTTGCGGTTCCACAGGAACCGCAGAATCGCGCAGCGATTCCTGTAGAGCCGAGCCATGCTCGGCTGCTCTTGCCTGGGTCGGCCCCGTCATTCGCGCGACTGCCGAGCATGCCTCGGCCCAACAAGCCCGCACCACCCCGATCGCCCCGGCACTTGCAGTCGCGCATATTAGTAGTAATACTACTAACCATGGACCTGACCGACACCCAGCAGGCGATCCTGCAGTTGATCGCCGAGCGTATCGAGAGCGAAGGCGCACCGCCGTCGCAGACTGAAATCGCACGCGCATTCGGCTTCAAGGGCGTGCGCGCGGCCCAGTACCACCTGGAAGCCCTGGAGCAGGCCGGTGCGATCCGTCGCATCCCGGGTCAGGCCCGCGGCATCCGCCTGGTGCAGGCACCGCCGGTCGAGAAGCTGGCCGAGCCGGGCCTGGCCGACAGCGTGCTGCGGCTGCCGGTGCTGGGCCGGGTTGCGGCCGGCCTGCCGATCGGCGCCGACATCGGCTCGGACGATTTCGTGGTGCTGGACCGGGTGTTCTTCTCGCCGGCGCCGGACTACCTGCTGAAGGTGCAGGGCGACTCGATGATCGATGAGGGCATCTTCGACGGTGACCTGATCGGCGTGCACCGCACCCGCGACGCCCATTCCGGGCAGATCGTGGTGGCCCGCATCGATGACGAGATCACGGTCAAGCTGCTGAAGATCGCCAAGGATCGCATCCGCCTGCTGCCGCGCAATCCCGACTACAAGCCGATCGAGGTGCTGCCGGATCAGGACTTCGCGATCGAGGGCCTCTATTGCGGCCTGTTGCGGCCCAACCGTTGACCCGTTCCGTAGCGCATTACCCCGCGGTCTTTTGTGGCGATTCTCTGGTTCCACTGAGGTTGGTACGGATGTCCGATAATTCTTTTCAGAGCGCCGGGCAGAATCTCAGCCTGTGCGATACGTCCGACTTAAAGTGAGCCCATGGCAAAGAAGACCCCCAAAGACAGCACCTCCAACGACACGACCTCTGCAAGGACCAATCCGATGGACGAGAACAAGAAGCGCGCCCTCGCTGCAGCTCTGGGCCAGATCGAAAAGCAGTTCGGCAAGGGCTCGGTGATGCGCATGGGCGACCGCGTGGTCGAGCCCGTCGAAGCCATCCCGACCGGTTCGCTGATGCTCGACATCGCGCTGGGCATTGGTGGTCTGCCAAAGGGCCGTGTCGTTGAGATCTACGGGCCGGAATCCTCGGGCAAGACCACCTTGACCCTGCAGGCCATCGCCGAATGCCAGAAGATGGGCGGCACCGCGGCCTTCATCGACGCCGAGCACGCGCTGGACCCGATCTACGCCGCCAAGCTGGGCGTGAACGTGGACGACCTGCTGCTGTCGCAGCCGGACACCGGTGAGCAGGCGCTGGAAATCGCCGACATGCTGGTCCGTTCGGGTTCGGTGGACATCCTGGTGATCGACTCGGTTGCCGCGCTGACCCCGAAGGCCGAAATCGAAGGCGAGATGGGCGACCAGCTGCCAGGCCTGCAGGCCCGCCTGATGAGCCAGGCGCTGCGCAAGCTGACCGGCAACATCAAGCGCTCCAACACCCTGGTGATCTTCATCAACCAGCTGCGCATGAAGATCGGCGTGATGATGCCGGGCCAGAGCCCGGAAACCACCACCGGTGGCAACGCGCTCAAGTTCTACGCCTCGGTCCGCCTGGACATCCGCCGTATCGGCGCGATCAAGAAGGGTGACGAGATCATCGGTAACCAGACCAAGATCAAGGTCGTCAAGAACAAGCTGGCACCTCCGTTCAAGCAGGTCATCACCGAAATCCTGTATGGCGAAGGCATCAGCCGTGAAGGCGAGCTGATCGACATGGGTGTGGATGCCAAGCTGGTGGAGAAGGCTGGCGCCTGGTACAGCTACGGTGAAGAACGCATTGGCCAGGGCAAGGACAACGCCCGCGGCTACCTGCGCGACAACCCGACTGTCGCCGCCAAGCTCGAGGCCGAGCTGCGCGAGAAATTCCAGCCGGCCGAAGCGGCCCGCGAGGAAGGCGACGACGAAGGCGAAGACGAATAAGGCTTGCTGTGGGGCAGGGTGGCGCCGTCAGTGACGTCGCCCTGTCCCGCAGGTTCGAATCGCCCAGGGATGGGCTGGGCGCCACGGATGGCGCCACCCTTGGAGTACCCATGTCCGACGCCGAAGACATTCCGACCGGCCGCAAGCGCCGGCCGCGTGAGCAGACCCCCGTGCAACGGGCGTTGGGCCTGCTGGTCCGCCGCGAGCACTCGCGCAAGGAACTCACCCGCAAGCTGACCTCCCGTGGCATCGAAGACGAAGCCGCGCAGGCCGCTGTCGCCAAGTTGACCGAGGCCGGCTGGCAGGACGACACCCGTTTTGCCGAGAACCTGGTGAGGATGCGCGCCAACACCGGTTATGGGCCGATCCATGTCCGCGCCGAGCTGGGGACCCATGGCCTGGACAGTGCCGCGATTGCCGCAGCGATGGACAGCTACGAAGGCGACTGGCAGGAAAACGCCCGTGATCTGGTCCGCCGACGCTTTGGCGAGGCCGGCCCGCAGGACCTGACGCAGCGGCGCAAGGCTGCCGATCTGCTGGCCCGGCGGGGCTTCGACGGCGACAGCATCCGCCGCGCGACCCGCTACGACCCGGATGACTGAGACTGGCGGCGCCGGGCCTGATACCCTTTAGGTTTTCGGCGGTCCCTCGCGACCCTGGCCAACGCGGCCGGTGGTCCGGGTCCGCCGGCCCGCAGACTGCCAGCCCCCAATGAACGCATCCGCCAAATTCACGACATCCCAGATCCGCAGCGACTTCCTTGAGTTCTTCAAGGGTAAAGGCCACACCATCGTGCCGTCGGCGCCGCTGGTGCCGGGCAATGATCCGACCCTGCTGTTCACCAACTCCGGCATGGTGCAGTTCAAGGACGTGTTCCTTGGCGCGGAAAAGCGCAGCTACGTGCGCGCGGCCGACGTGCAGCGCTGCCTGCGCGCGGGCGGCAAGCACAACGACCTCGACCAGGTCGGCTACACCGCGCGCCACCACACCTTCTTCGAAATGCTGGGCAACTGGTCGTTCGGCGACTACTTCAAGAAGGACGCGATCGCCTGGGCCTGGGAGCTGCTGACCCAGGTCTGGAAGCTGCCGGCCGAACGCCTGCTGGTCACCGTGTACCAGACCGACGACGAAGCCTACGAACTGTGGCGCGACATGGTCGGCGTTCCGGAAGAGCGCATCGTACGCATCGGCGACAACAAGGGCGCGCCGTTCGCTTCGGACAACTTCTGGCAGATGGCCGACACCGGCCCGTGCGGCCCGTGCACCGAGATCTTCTACGACCACGGTGATCATATTGCCGGTGGTCCCCCGGGTTCCCCGGACGAAGACGGCGACCGTTTCATCGAGATCTGGAACCTGGTGTTCATGCAGTTCGACCGCCAGCCCGACGGCACCCTGGTGCCGCTGCCGGCGCCGTGCGTGGATACCGGCATGGGCCTGGAGCGCCTGGCGGCGATCCTGCAGCACGTGCACACCAACTATGAGATCGACCTGTTCCAGGCGCTGATCCGCAAGGCTTCCGAGCTGACCGGCACCGCCGACCTGGAGAACAAGTCGCTGCGCGTGATTGCCGACCACATCCGTGCCTGTTCGTTCCTGATCGTCGATGGCGTGCTGCCGTCCAACGAAGGCCGCGGTTACGTGCTGCGCCGTATCATCCGCCGCGCCCTGCGCCATGGCTGGATGCTGGGTGTGCGCCAGCCGTTCTTCAGCAAGCTGGTGCCGACCCTGGTCGAGCAGATGGGCGAGGCCTATCCAGAGCTGCCGGCGGCGGTGGACACCGTCACCCGTGCGCTGCAGGCCGAAGAAGAGCGTTTCGCCGAAACCCTCGACGCCGGCATGAAGATCTTCGAGGACGTGGCCGGCAAGGCCAGCAATGGCGTGATCCCGGGCGTTGACGCGTTCCGCCTGTACGACACTTATGGCTTCCCGCTCGACCTGACCCAGGACATTGCCCGCGAGCGCGACCTGACCGTCGACATCGCCGGCTTCGATGCCGCGATGGAACAGCAGCGCGAAACCGCACGGGCGGCCGGCAAGTTCGGCGGCGGCGTGACCCTGCCGGCCGAGCTGGTGGCAACGCTGAGCCCGACCCTGTTCCTGGGCTATGACCGCCTGCAGGCCGACGGCCTGAGCGTGCTGGCCCTGCTCAAGGACGGTCGTCCGGTGCAGTCGGCCGATGCCGGTGATTCGGTCATCGTCATCACCAACCAGACCCCGTTCTATGCCGAATCCGGCGGCCAGGTCGGTGACACCGGCGTGCTGGCTGGCAACGGCGTGCGCCTGGCGGTGGAGGACACCCAGAAGTTCGCCGGCCAGTTCCATGGCCACGTCGGCACCTTGTCCGAAGGCGGCCTGAAGGTCGGCGATGTGCTGTCCGGCCAGGTCGATGGCGAGCGCCGTGGCGCCACCATCCTCAACCACTCGGCCACCCACCTGCTGCACGCCGCGCTGCGCGAAGTGCTGGGCACCCACGTGCAGCAGAAGGGCTCGCTGGTCGCGCCGGACCGCCTGCGTTTCGACTTCTCGCACTTCCAGCCGATCAGCGCGGAAGAGCTGGCGGTGATCGAGCGCAAGGTCAACCAGCAGGTGCGTGCCAACAACGCCGCTGAAGTGCACACCATGGCCATGCAGGAAGCGCTGGACTTCGGCGCGATGGCCCTGTTCGGCGAGAAGTACGGTGAGCACGTGCGCGTGCTGAAGATGGGTGACTACTCCACCGAGCTGTGCGGTGGCACCCACGTCAACCGTACCGGCGACATCGGTCTGTTCAAGATCACCTCCGAGGGCGGTGTTTCCGCCGGCGTGCGCCGCATCGAGGCGGTTACCGGCCAGGGTGCCCTGGACTACGTGGACGCCGAAGAGGCCCGCCTGGCCGAGGCCGCTGAACTGCTCGGTGGCAGCGCTGCCGACGTGGTCGAGAAGATCCGTGCCCTCGGCCAGCGCCAGAAGCAGCTGGAACGCGAACTGGAGGCGGTGAAGGCCAAGGTCGCCGCCGGTGCCACGGCCGACCTGTCCGGCCAGGCCGTCGAGGTCGCCGGCGTGAAGGTGCTGGCTGCCCGCCTGGAGGGCTTCGACGCCAAGGCCCTGCGTGACGCCATGGACCGCCTGAAGCAGCAGCTGGGCGACGCGGTGATCGTGCTGGCCGGTGCCCAGGACGGCAAGGCCGCCCTGGTCGCGGGTGTGAACGGCAGCGCAATGGGCAAAGTCAAGGCCGGGGAACTGTTGTCCCATATCGCCGGTCAGATCGGGGGCAAGGGCGGCGGACGCCCGGACCTCGCCCAGGGTGGTGGCGAGGACGGGCCCGCCCTTGCCACTGCGCTGGCTGCAGTCGTCGAATGGGTCAGCCCCCGCCTGTGATGAACCCTGCCGTCCCCCTCCTTGTAGGAGCGGGACGGCTGACGGTACCATTGCGAATCTTTTCCCTTTGTCGTGGTAGCGCTTCTTGACGGAGCGTCAAGCCGGTGGGGGATACCCTTCCACACGGTTCCATGGAGACTTACAAAAATGTTGATCCTGACTCGCCGCGTCGGCGAAACCCTGATGATCGGTGACTCGGTGAGCGTCACCGTGCTTGGCGTCAAGGGTAACCAGGTGCGTATCGGCATCACTGCGCCGAAGGACGTCGCTGTGCATCGCGAAGAGATCTACCAGCGCATCCAGCGTGGTGATGAAGCCGGTGGCACCGGTAGCGAAAATTCTGCCGAATAACGCTTTACCTTCGCACTCGATTAACGTTATGATTCACGCCCCGCTGAGGTGCAACGCACCAGACGCGGAGAATACCCCGGAGTGATGCCCGAGTGGCCGAAGGGGCTCCCCTGCTAAGGGAGTATAGGGTCAAAAGCTCTATCGAGGGTTCGAATCCCTCTCACTCCGCCAGATACAAAGAAGCGCCTGCAGATCCTCGATCTGCAGGCGTTTTTCTTTATGGCCGGCCTTCAGAGCCGTATCGTCACGCCGACCTGGAAGCCCCGCCCCGGCAGGGGCGCGATGTACTTCAGCGGCGAGTTGTGCGGCCGCGCTTCTTCATTGAGCAGGTTGCTGCCATTGACGAACACTTCCACGCCTGCGATGTAGCTGTTGCGCACTGGAAGTTCGCGGCTGACCTGCAGGTCGACCAGGTTGAATGCGTCGAGCGGAATTTCCTCACTGACATTGCGACCCAGGTACTTCTGCGCGTCGTAGTAGGTGCTGGACAGTTGTGCCTTCCAGCCTTCGCGCTGCCACTGCAGGTTGGCGCCGTAGCGGTTGGTCGGCATGTTCGGCAGATACTCGCCGTCGTTGTGGGCGCGTAGCGAATCCGGGTGGTCGGCCTTGTTCTTCACCAGGTCGGCGAAGGCGGAGACGTTCAACGTGCCATAGCGGCCCAGGTCCAATGCCTGCGACGCGTC
The DNA here is from genome assembly GCF_059367975.1 of Stenotrophomonas sp. YJH_SMC_131. NCBI lineage: Bacteria > Pseudomonadati > Pseudomonadota > Gammaproteobacteria > Lysobacterales > Lysobacteraceae > Stenotrophomonas > Stenotrophomonas sp. YJH_SMC_131. The sequence goes on from NZ_JCAFRJ010000005.1 coordinate 17,369, forward strand.
GATCTCGAAGCCCTTCACCGTGGTGTCGGTCTGCTTCCAGTACTTCAGCGGCAGGCGGTTGGCGGTCTGCAGGCCGGAATAGCCGAGATAGAGGTAGTTCTCGTACCGCATCCGGTACGCGGTGGCGGACAGCTCGAAACCGCCGAGGTGGAACAGGCCGGTCAGTTCCAGGTTCTTCGCGCGCTCCGGTTCCAGGTTCTGGTTGCCTTCTTCCTGTGTCATCACGGAATAGTGCGCGTTGCTGGCATACAGCTCGTTGATCTCCGGGGCGCGCTGTGAGGATGAGTAACGGACCTTGGCCGCGAACAAGGGGCCGAGCTCGACGTACGAGCCGAGGCTGTAGCTGTTGAGCCGGTAGTCGCGGTCCTGCAGTTTCGTGTTGGCGGCATTGCGCGCGGTCTTGAAGCGGCTGGGCTGTAGTGCGTGGTCGACCCGTTCGTGGCGTACGCCAGCATCGAAGGTAACCCAGCCGACGTCCACCGTTTCCTTCAGGAATACCGCATTGCTGCGGGTGTCCACGTCCGGCAGGTAGCGCTGCGAGCCGCTGCCGCTGACATCACGCGACTGGTGGCTGAAACCGACCAGGCCGCTGAGCGGGCCGACGCGTTGATGGCTGAGCAGCAACTCGGCCTGGGTGCTCTCGAAATCGTAGTCGTTTGCCCTGGTGGTACCCAGCCGCTCGCCTGAAGTGTTGTCCAGCCTGGACACGCGGAGTTCCGCGCGCTCGAACCACGGCAGCGGATCACGCAGCAGGGCTTCCAGCGCGTAGCGCTGCTGCTTGATCACCACGCCCACCGGCAGGCCATCGGCATGGTTGGAACCGAACGACAGGTTCTGCATCGAGAAGCCCGGCACGCCGTACTCGCTGTCCTTGGCATCGATGCTGACACCGACGTAGCCGCGGTCAAAGAACAGGGTCGAGCCGAAGGCCACCTGCGCGTTGCGCGCATGGCTGTTGCCCAGCCGATGATGGTAGTCGGGCGTCACATCATTGTTGATCTGCTTCTGCACGTATGAAGGCGTGCCGGCGACATAGGCAGGATTGACCGGGTTGATATAGGTGCGGCGCTGCCAGACCGAGGTCGGGTTGTTGGTGTAGAACGAGAATTCACCATCGGCCCAGTCAGGATTCTCGGTCATGAACTGGTCGATGTAAGGATGCGAGGCCTTGTTGTAGATCTGCTGTACGCGTGCTTCCTTCTGGCAGCTGTCGGCCAGCGCCGAGTTGACGCCGCCGGTCGTCGGGAACAGTCGGGTGTTGCAGACACGGGCCTTGCTGTTGCCGGGGATGTCGTAGTGCGAGATGCGCTGGCGCGAGACCTGCAGGTTGGTCGAGAGGTTGCGCTGGTTGTTGAAGTTCATGCGGAAGCCCTGCGCATCGGCGGCATTGAAGCCCTTGCGCAGGACCAGTTCCATCGACTGGTCCTTGTCTTCCATGCTGCGCGAGATCAGGCCCGAATCGATCTCCACGCTGCCGCCGATCGCATTGCCGCCATAGCGCACCGTGTCCGAGGACTTGTTGACGGTGACGCTGCGCACGAACAGTGGATCGAACGGAATGTTGATGTCGCCGCTGATCGCGTTCATGCCGAGGATGGACTGGCCGTCCTGCAGGATCTGCACGCGGTTGCCGCTGAGGCTGCGGATGACCGGGGCGCCTGCGTTCGGCCCGAAAGCACTGTTCTGCACGCCGGAGACGTGTTCGAGCAGGCCGCCGAGGGTGCGGTTCTGCGCCTGCGGATTGTCGACGGTGACCCGGCTGTCGATGCGCGAGGGCTGGGAGGCCTGGACCTGGAGGGTGGGGAGGGTGGGTTCGTCCGCGGCCTGGGCGGCGTGGACGGCGAACAGAATGGCAGCAGCAAGCAGGTGGCGACGCATGGCAGGACTCGTGAAGGCGAAGTGAAATGTTATAACGTAACTCTTTGTATCGGCAAGGACGGATGAGACCTTGCCGCCAGACCGAAATCGCGGGGGCGCGAATGAGGTTGCCGCGTGTTCAGCGCCCCGCCTTGCGCCGGGCGCCGCTGCTGTGCACGATCCGAGGCGCTGCGCCCCACAACGCGTCACGCAGAATCTTCTTCACTGGAACGGAGCAACGTATGAAGCTGTTGTCCGCTGTGTTGTTGTCTGCGCTTTCACTCCCCGCCGTTCCGGCGCTGGCTGTGGAGACTTCGCCTTCCCCCCTGCTGGGGCGCTGGTCGCTGGATATCGCCACGTCTGCGCTACCCGAAGCGCAGCGCCCGAAGCACGTGGTGCTCGAGTTCAAGGACGCCGGTGGTGGCCGCTGGAGCTCGCACGTGGACATCGTCCTGCACGACGGCAAGACCATGAAATCCGACGGCACGCTGGCCCTGGATGGCACGCCCGGCGCCCTGTCCGGCACCTATGGCGCGGACAAGGCCAACCTGAAACTGCCTGCACCGAACACGCTGGTGATGCAGCTGGTGGACCATGGCACGCCGGCCTCCACCCGCATCTACACCGTGGCGGATGACCAGGCGACGATGACCGAGACCAAGGCGTTCTACGGTCATGACGGTACGCCGATCCTGCAGACCAACCTGTTCAAGCGCATGCCGTAGCGATGCTGCATTCACCACGCCCGCAGGGCAGGCGTGGTGAATGCAACGGCGTTACACGGCGGCGGCCGGATCGCGCTTGCCGGTGTCGATGCCGTACTTGTCGATCGCGTCCTGCATCCGCGAGCGTTCGATGCGGCCTTCGTCGGCCAGCGACTTCAGGGCCGCCAGTACGATGAAGTGGCGATCCACTTCGAAGAACGTGCGCAGCGATTCACGCGTGTCGGAACGGCCGAAGCCATCGGTCCCCAATGCGGTGAAGCGGCGGTCGTTGATGAAGGGACGGATCTGGTCGCTGACGATCTTCATGTAGTCGGTGGCCACCACCACCGGGCCTTCATGACCCTGCAGGCACTGCTGCACGTAGGGCACGCGCGGTTTTTCGGCCGGATGCAGCAGGTTCCAGCGCTCGGCGGACAGCCCGTCGCGGCGCAGTTCGGTCAGGCTGGTCGCGCTCCACACATCGCTGGCGATGCCGAAGTCCTGCTGCAGCAGGTCTGCCGCGGCTTCCACTTCGCGCAGGATCGAGCCGCTGCCCATCAGCTGCACGCGTGGCTGCAAGGCGTTGTCGGCGGCTGCCGGATGCAGCAGGTACAGGCCCTTCAGGATGCCGGCTTCGGTGCCTTCGGGCAGTGCCGGCTGCGGGTAGTTCTCGTTGAGTACGGTGATGTAGTAGTAGATGTCTTCCTGGTCGACATACATGCGGCGCAGGCCGTCGTGGATGATCACCGCCAGTTCGTAGTTGTAGGTCGGGTCGTAGGACACGCAGCTCGGAATCACCGACGACAGCACGTGGCTGTGGCCGTCATCGTGCTGCAGGCCTTCGCCCATCAGCGTGGTGCGGCCCGACGTGGCACCGAGCAGGAAGCCGCGGGTACGCGCGTCGGCAGCGGCCCAGGCCAGGTCACCGACGCGCTGCAGGCCGAACATCGAATAGAAGATGTAGAACGGAATCGTGGCCAGGCCGTGGTTGCTGTAGGCGGTGCCGGCGGCGATCCATGAACAGATCGCACCGGATTCGTTGATGCCTTCCTGCAGGATCTGACCGTCCTTGGCTTCCTTGTAATAGCTCAGCTGGCCGGCATCCTGCGGGGTGTACAGCTGGCCCAGGTAGGAGTGGATACCGATCTGGCGGAACAGGCCTTCCATGCCGAAGGTGCGCGATTCATCGGGCACGATCGGAATCACCAGCTTGCCCAGATCCGGGTCCTTCAGCAGGCTGGTGAGGATGCGCACGAAGCCCATGGTGGTGGACTGGCCGCGATCGCCACTGCCCTGCAGCTGGGTGTTGAAGATCGACAGCGGCGGCAGCGGCAGCGGATCCACCTTGACCAGGCGCGCCGGCAGCTGCCCACCCTGGATGCGGCGGCGTTCGGCGAAGTAGGCGGCCTCGGCGCTGCCCGGTTCCGGGCGCAGATAGGGCATCTCCTCCAGCTGCTCGTCGCTGACCGGCAGGTTGAAGCGGTCGCGGAAGGCGCGTACTGCATCGGCGCTCATCTTCTTCAGCTGGTGGTTGATGTTCTGGCCTTCGCCGGCTTCGCCCATGCCGAAACCCTTGACCGTCTTGGCCAGGATCACCGTCGGCCGGCCGCGGGTGTTCACCGCCTGCTGGTAGGCGGCGTACACCTTCTGCGGATCGTGGCCACCACGTGCCAGCGCCCAGATGTCGTCATCGCTCATGTGCGCGACCAGCTCCAGCAGCTCGGGGTAACGGCCGAAGAAATGCTCGCGCACGTAAGCACCGCTCTGCGACTTGAAGGTCTGGTAGTCGCCATCCACGCATTCCATCATGCGCTGGCGCAGCAGGCCGCTGTGGTCGCGGGCCAGCAGGTCGTCCCAGCCACTGCCCCAGATCAGCTTGATCACGTTCCAGCCGGCCGCGCGGAACGTGCCTTCCAGTTCCTGGATGACCTTGGCGTTGCCGCGCACCGGACCGTCCAGGCGCTGCAGGTTGCAGTTGACCACGAACACGATGTTGTCCAGCCGCTCGCGGCCGGCCAGCGAAATCGCCGCCAGCGATTCGGGCTGGTCCATCTCGCCGTCGCCGAGGAAGGCCCAGACCTTGCGGTCCTGGTGCTGCTTCAGGCCGCGGTACTCGAGGTAACGCATGTAGCGCGCCTGGTAGGCGGCGGTCAGCGGGCCCAACCCCATCGACACGGTGGGGAACTGCCAGAACTCCGGCATCAGGCGCGGGTGTGGATACGAAGACAGGCCGTCACGACCGGCTTCGCGGCGGAAGTTGTCCATCCGTGCCGGATCGATGCGCCCTTCCACGTACGCACGGCCATAGATGCCCGGCGCGGAATGGCCCTGGATGTAGATCATGTCGCCGTCAAAGGTGTCGGTACGGCCACGGAAGAAGTGGTCGAAGCCCACGTCGTACAGCACCGCCGCCGACTGGTAGGTGGCGATGTGGCCGCCGACGTTGGAGTGCTTGCCGGCGCGCAGCACCATCACCATCGCATTCCAGCGGATCATCGCGTTCAGCCGGCGCTCGATGGCCAGGTCGCCCGGGTAGGCCGGCTGGCGCTCCGGCGGGATGGTGTTGACGTAGGCGGTCCACGCGCGCGCATGCAGATCGCCGTGCCGCTGCGCATCCAGCTCGCTGAGCTGGTCGATAAGGTACTGCGCGCGTGGCCGGCCACCGGCCTGCATCACCGCCTCCAGCGATTCACGCCACTCCCGCGTTTCCAGCGGGTCGGTATCGAAGGGGGTCAGGGCTTGGTTCATGACTGTCTCCAGAGGGCGCCGACTCTGCCTGGGCGACAACACCGGCAGGGCGCACAGCACTGGAGCGGGGTCGCAATGGCGGGGCCGTGACGCGAAGGGCGACCGTCGCGGCCACCGGGGAGGCAAGCGTAGGCCCGGCCCCGCGGCTTCGATAGGCGGGCCTGGCTTGGATCTCTGGCAAGCAAGGGTTGGCAGGGTGCGCCGTATCATGGGCGAATGTGCCGGGCGGAGAGTGCCTGGCATGGCCGCCTGCTGCAACGCCACTGTCATCGATGGCCGTCACCCTGCGGGGCTTTCCAGCCTCGGGGTGTTGGCCGGCCGTGAACAGCGTGAGGATCTGGGAGAAGAGCTACGCGCTGCGCCGACGGCTGCTGCGTGGCTTCTTCCTGCGTCGCGGTTCTGCCAGCGAAGACGCCGAGGACCTGGCGCAGGAGGTGTACCTGCGGCTGCTGCGGGCCACCGGCGAGAATGCCGCAGCGATCGAGAACCCGGAGGCCTACCTGTTCACGGTCGCGGCCAACCTGGCACGCGAGCACGCGCGCGCGCGTTTGTCGTTGCCGCCGCTGGAAGACGTGGATCAGCTGGCCGAAGTGCTGAAAAGCGAAGAAGACATCGAGGGCGAGTTCGAGCGCGCGCAGCGCTGGAACGATATCCGCAGCACCATCGCACGCCTGCCGGCGACCACGCGACGGGTAATGGAGCTGCATTACCGCGACGGGCTGGACTGCCCGGCAGTCAGCCAACAGCTGCAGGTGTCGGTGCACATGGTGCGCAAGCACATCGGCAAAGGTCTGGAGGCCTGCAGGAAGGCGCTGGGCGCCAGGGAGCACGCATGAACCGGAACGCATCGCCCATGGCCGACGACACGCTCGCCTGCGAGGCAATGGACTGGTTCCTGCGCAATCGCGAGGGAGTGCTGGACGAGGCCGAGCGGGTTGCGTTCCTGGACTGGATGAAGCGCTCGCCCGAGCACGTGCGCGCCTATATGCACGCCCTCGCGCTGCACCGGCAGGTCGGCGAGGCACTGCAATCGCCGTTGCCGGAAGAGGCGCCGGCGCCGCCACGGCAGGCGGCCGCCAAAGTGGTGCCTCTGTTCGATAGTGCCCCCGCCGCGCCGCACGCCGCGCCGCTGCGCCGCCACACGCGCGGGTGGGTGATGGCTGCCGCAGCCTGCATCGCCCTGCTCGGCGTGGGCCTGGTGCCGCAGCTGATGCCCACCGAACAGCTGTACAGCGCCGACCACGGTGAACTGCGTGACCTGGTGCTGCCTGACCGGACACAGGTGCGGCTCAACGCGGACAGCCGCCTGCGGGTACGCATGGGCTGGTTCAGTCGCAAGGCGGAACTGCTGCAGGGCGAGGCGACGTTCGACATCGCACGCGACCGCCGCCCGTTCCAGGTGCAGGTGAACGGCCTGGAGATCCGGGACATCGGCACAGTCTTCGACGTGTCGCGACGGCTGCAGAGCACGCGCATCGGTGTGGTTTCCGGCGAGGTCGAGGTCTGGAGCCAGGGCGCGGGTGCCCGCCGCCTGGCCCAGTTGGGGCAGGGCCGGGTGCTGCAGGTCGACGCGCGCAGCCATGCGGTGGAGTCCTTGGACATGCCACTGTCGATGCTGCTGGACTGGCAGCAGCGCAAAGTGTCCTTCCTTGACGAACGCTTGGACGAAGTGGCTGCTGCCTTCAACCGGCACAACCAGGTGCAGGTGCGCGTGCTGGACGAGGGCGCGGCATCGGCACGGTTGTCCGGCAGCCTCGATGCGCATCGCATCGGTGCGCTGCAGGCCTTCCTCGAACGTGACCCGCGCTTCGTGGTGAGCCGCGAGGGCGACACAGTGCGGGTTGGCAGCCGCTGAGGCCGAGGTGGCCGTGGACTGTCAGAAAAAATTCATTGAATCCGCGTTCTCCACTTTGGTGGATGCGGGCTCTTACTTGGGAGAAGCCGCTGCCGATCCGCGCAGCGGCGCCTGCTGCCTTCTCTCTTCCAAGGACCCGTGATGCGCAACACGCTCTACCTGTCGATCATCCTCGCCCTGTCTCCCGGCAGCATGCCATTGGCCTTCGCCGCCGCCGCCGATGGCCTGGAGGCGCGTGTGTCCACGCCGATCGCGGCACAGCCGTTGGCGCGTGCACTGGAGCAGTTGTCACGCAGTTCCGGGGTGCAGTTCCTGTACTCGGCCGATGGCGATGCCCGCATGGCCGGTGCGGTGCCGCGCGGTGCCACCGTCAGGCAGGCGCTGGATGCACTGCTGGCCGGTACCGGTCTGGGCTACACCGTGGTGGATGGCAATGTCATCGCCATCGATCCGGCACCGGTACGCAACGCGCCGAACCCCGGAGCACCGAAGCCGCGCGAGGCCGAGGCGGTGGTGGCGCCGACCCTGGACACGGTGAAGGTGATTGCCGCGCACGAGGTGATCGACCAGAAGAAGACCTCACCGGTGATCAAGGATTCGGTGGTCTACGACGAAATGGACAGCTACGGCGACGAGACCCTGGCCGAGAGCCTGATGGCCGCTCCAGGCCTGAGTGCGGTGGAGGATGCCGGCGAGCCACGTTACGTGACGGTGCGCGGCGTACAGGCCAATCTCAACTACACCACCATCGATGGCATCGCGATTGCCAGCGTGGGTGGCAGTGGCTCCGGCGAACGCATGAACAACCTGCAGCTGATTCCCAGCGACATCGGCACCCGTACCGACATCTACAAGAGCTTCAGTGCGGAGCAGGCACCGGATGCGATCGGCGGCGTGATCGACATCATCAGCCGCAGTGCCTTCGACCGGTCCGGCAAGTACGTGTTTGCCGACGTGGCAGGTATCTATTCCACGGCCGAGACCAACGTCGAGCGCAGCGCTGGCGGCAACCACGAAACCCTGGGCCACTTCGGCAAGAGCGCCAAGATGGTGTTCTCCAACCAGTTCGGCGCCGGGCAGGAGTTCGGCATCGTTGCGGTGGCACGCTATGAGCAGCGTTCGCGCAACAGCGTCAAGCGCTGGGTGGAGTCGAACTACTACTACAACGACGCCGGCAAGTACCTCACCGACGGCACCACCGGGCCGGATGAGGCCAAGGGTTGGAACGGGCTGCGTGCGCCCGGCAATTTCAGCACCGGCACCTACACCAACTTCATCACCAACTTCGGCGGCTCGGCCAAGCTGGAATGGAAGCCGTCGGACGATCCGTTCTACGCATCGCTGCTGCTGTACTCGTACCGGTTCTACGAGAACTCGACGATGAACAAGACCGATCTGTACGGCAACGCCAAGTTTCCGATCCGCAACCAGACCGAGGACAGCGGCACCACCCAGATCAACAGCATCTACATCAAGAACCGCCACGACCGCTGGGACCGCAGCAACCGTGGCGCCATCGCCAGCTTCAACTGGGACATCGGCGACCGTTCGCGGCTGAGCCTGCGTGGCGGCCATACCGAAGAGACTTTCCACAACAACCAGGTCTACTGGGGTGTGCGCGCCTACCCAAGCAGCCTGTTCGTCGACTACGAGAACGACAGCCACGGTTTCCCCAACGCGGTGGCGGTGTCCGATTCCAGCCTGCTGACCAGCTCGGCGTTCAAGCTCAATCCGGCGCAGGCTTATGTCTCCCCGCGCGATGCCAAGGAGAGCATCGACAACCTGCGCGCCGACTTCAGCTACAACATCGACGCCGATGCGCGTGGCTTCGGCCTGGCCACCGGCGCCGAATACCGCCACCTGAAGATCTGGCAGGACATCGACTTCGACTACTTCAGGAGCAGCGCCACGCTCAACGATTACCTGTATCCGGGATCGACGCTGCTGGGCAGCGTGCCGGGCTTCCCGCTGATCGACAACCGCAAGTGGAACGAGGAACTGCTACCGAAACTGGGCAACAACAATGCGGCGTATCCGAATGCCAACTTCACCAGTGACTACAGGTACGTGGAGGACATCACCAATGCGTACGTGTCCGCGCACTACGCCTGGGACCGGCTGCTGCTGATCGGTGGCCTGCGCCATGACCACACCCGCTTCGATGCCTACAGCCCGTTCAGTAATGATGGCGGCACCACCTATACCTCCGCCTTCCGCAACACGAGCGGTGGCTACAACAACCTGTTGCCCTCGTTGAATGCGACGTTCAAGCTGAGCGAGGACCAGCGCCTGCGCTTCTCCGCCAGCCGCACGCTGGGCCGGCCGACGCCGAGCAACATTGCCCAGGCCACCAGCACCAGCTGTGGCGATGACGAGGAGGGCAGGGGCTTCTGCACCATCAAGCAGGGTAATGCGAACCTGCAGCCGCGCCGTTCCACCAACATCGACCTTGCATGGGACCTGTACTTCAACGGCAACAACGGCCTGGTCTCGGTGGCGTTGTTCGACAAGGTAATCAAGGACGACATCTACACCCTGACCACCTTCGAGAACGTGGGCGATACCCGTTACCGGGTGACCCAACCGATGAACACCGATGAGTCCAGGCTGCGCGGCGTCGAGTTCGCGGTGGCCAACCGCAACCTGCAATGGGGCCGCCAGCGCTTCGACATGTACTTCAACGCCACGCGGCTGGAAGGCAGGACCAACTACCGCATCACCGATGGCACCGAGCGACGCCTGGACCGGCTGCTGTACCAGCCGGACTGGTCGCTCAATGGTTCGGTGATCTGGCGCATGCCGTGGAAGAACTCGCAACTGCGCCTGTCCGGAACCTACCGCAGCCGGATGCTGGTCGACTTCGGCGACACCCAGTGGCTGGATTCGTACTACGACCCGTACATGACCTTCAACATGGCCTTCAGCCACAAGGTCAGCAGGCACGTGACGCTGAAGTACGAAGCCAAGAACCTGTTCAACACCCAGCCGACCTACAGCACCGGCCCGAACGGGCGCTTCCGTACCGAGATCGACGACTACGGCCGCTTCTTCTACTTCCACATCATCTACAACTGAGGGCACAGCCGTGGAGACGATCAATCGCAGGCGATTCCTGGCCCTGGCCGGTCTGTCCGCTGCCGGCGCCTGGATGGGCACGGCACGCGCGCTGGCCGCGCAGGCCGATGCCACCACGCTGAACCCGCGCAACCTGCTGGCCAAGCCGCGCTTTGCCAGCACGCCCTTCACCCTGGGCGTGGCCTCGGGTGATCCCACGGCCGACGGCATGGTGCTGTGGACGCGGCTGGCGACGGAGCCGCTGGTGTTCGGCGGTGGCATGCCGACCCGGCCGATGGTGGTCGAATGGCAGCTGGCAGCGGACGAAGGCATGCGCAAGGTGGTACGCCAGGGTTCGGCGCTCGCGCATCCCGAACTCGGCCACGCGGTGCACGTGGAACTGGAAGGATTGGCGCCCGGACGGCCCTACTGGTACCGCTTTACCGTGGGTGGTCACGCCAGTGCAGTCGGTTGTACCCGCACGCTGCCGGCAGCCGCGGCAGCGGTGGATCGCGTGCGCTTTGTGGTGGCCGGCTGCCAGCACTACGAAGAAGGCCACTACACCGCGTGGCGGCGCATCGCCGAGGAACCGCTGGATTTCGTCTTCCACTACGGTGATTACATCTACGAAGGTGAAAGCCAGCCTGGCCTGCGGAAGATGAACGGCCAGCCGTTCACCAACCTGCGCAACCACGTCGGCCCGCAGACCTACACGCTGGATGATTACCGCCGCCGCTATGCCCAGTACAAGAGCGATGCCGACCTGCAGGCCGCGCATGCGTCGGCACCGTGGTTCGTCACTTTCGATGACCATGAAGTGGACAACAACTGGGCCGGCGCCGAAGACCAGGACGATACGCCCAGCGAAGTGTTCCTGCTGCGGCGCGCACAGGCGTTCCAGGCCTACTACGAGAACATGCCGCTGCGCCGTTCGGCATTCCCGCGCGATGGCCACATGCAGCTGTACCGGCGCGCACGCTACGGAACGCTGATGGACCTGCACCTGCTCGACACACGCCAGTACCGCAGCAAGCAGGTGAACATGGCGCTGCGTGAGGACGTGGAATCGCCGGAGCGCAGCATCGTCGGTGCGAAGCAGGAGCGCTGGCTGTTCGATGGCCTGGCCGATGCCGCACCGCGTTGGCACACCATCGCCCACCAGGTAGCGCTGGGCAACTACATGCGCGAGAAGGACGGCGTGGTGCAGTCGTCCGATGACCAATGGTCGGGTTACCTGGACAGCCGTCGGCGCCTGCTCGACCACATCCAGAAGGTCGGCTTCGGCAACGTGGTGACCGCCTGTGGCGACGCGCACCGGCATTACGCCAGCGACCTGGTGCAGGACCATCGTGATTCGGGCGTGGTCTCCAGCGAGTTCCTTGCCACTTCGATCACTTCGGGGGCCGATGGCCAGGGCGTGGACGCTTACGCCCGCAACCAGCTTGCGCACAGCCCCAATCTGAAGGCGACCACCGACAAGCGTGGCTATGTGCTGTGCGATGTCACCCCTGATGCGTGGATCGGCGACATGAAGACGCTGGATACGGTGATGCGGCCGAACGGTACCATGCAGAGCTGGAAGCGCTACGCGGTGGAGCACGGCCGGCCGGGGCTGCAGGAGGCCTGAGTCTACCGGTCTGCGCTGTAGAGCCGAGCCCACGCTCGGCTGCTTCTTTCGGGGCAATGCGACCGGGGCGAAAGCAGCCGAGCATGGGCTCGGCTCTTTAGGGATTCTTCAATCGTGCTCGAACCGCAGCGGTTCGGTGCCCATCGCCGGGTCACTGGTGCCGGGGCGACCATCCTCGGCGCGGCCGGCCAAACGTAGCACACTCCCACCCGCGCTGATGCGCAGGTCATACCAGCCGGCGGTAGGCGTTGCATCCCACGCCAATGAAGTCTGCGCATGTGCGGGCAGCGCCAATGTCTGTTCGGGCATGTGTCCTGCATAGGCGCCGCCATGCACGCGCACCTGCTGTGCACTGTCACCCAGATTGCGCAGGTGCAGCCGCAGCTGGCCATCCGCGCGATCAATTGAAGCCTGCACGGCAGGAGTCTTGGCCGCACCCTGGAAGTGGCGGTGGAAGCCGTTCGGACCGAGCAGCCACAGGTCATAGCGGCCCTGGGCGTCCAGCGGCCAACGCTCGCGCAGCGGCATGCCCGGCAGCAGCGTGTAACGGCGCGGCACCGCCTCCAGCCGCAGCCGATCGTAGACATGCAGCACTGCCGCTGCGCCCTCGCAGGACAACGCCAGGTCAACGCCCGCGACGTCGACCGCAGCAATCGACGCCTGCGGTCGATAGGGAAGGGCACGCGCCGGGCGTACACCGCTTTCCTGTTTCGCTGGCTTCAGCCCCTCTGGCAGCGCGGGCACGGTGCGCCCCGGCAAAGCAGCGGCGCGTGCGGCCACCGCGCTCACGTCGGGCAGGCCGCGGACGAACGGGCGGGTATCGCGCTGGGCAAAGTCGAACGCAGTGCTGAGGTCGCCGCAGACCGCGCGGCGCCACGGCGAGATGTCCGGCGCGGACACACCAAAGCGGCGTTCGATCAGTCGAATGACCGAGGTGTGGTCGTACACCTGCGAATCGACCCAGCCACCGCGGCTCCAGGGCGAGATCACGTACAGCGGCACGCGCGGGCCCAGTCCATACGGGCGGCCGCGCAGTTCGGCGAAGTCGTACTTCTCATCTCCCGGTGCCGGATGGCGGTGGTACTCGCCTTCAGTGCTGACCGAGGACGCACCCGCCCAGCCACCGTCCACCGGCGAAGGCGGTGCCGGTGGTGGCATGTGGTCGAAGAAACCGTCGTTCTCGTCGAACATCAGCAGCAGGGCGGTGCGGCTCCACACCTGCGGATCGGCGGTCAGTGCATCCAGCACGCGTGCGGTATAGGCCGCGCCCTGGGCCGGGCTGGAGGGGCCGGGATGCTCGCTGCCGGCCGCGTCGGCGATGATGAAGCTGACCTGCGGCAGGCGTCCGTCGATGACGTCCTGGCGCAGCTGCGCCAGGCCACGCGTGCTGACCCCGCGTGCGCGCAGCTGCGGGTCATGCCCCGGCGCAGCGCGGTAGGCCTGGCGGAACGCCTCGAAGCCGGCCAGCGGGTTGTCGGTGAAGTTGTCGGCCATGTCCTGGTAGATCTGCCAGGATACCCCCGCCTTCTGCAGGCGTTCGACATAGCTGGCCCAGCGGTACGACGCAGGATGCCCGCCGTGCTCGGGGAAGTTGTCGTGCGAGTTGGCGATCACCGGGCCGCCGGCGCGGGCGGCAGCATCGTTGTGGCCGGTCCACAGGAACACCCGGTTCGGGTTGGTTCCGGCCTGCATCGCGCAGTGGTAGGCGTCGCAGATGGTGAAGGCATCGGCCAGGGCGAACTGGAAGGGCAGGTCGCTGCGCTGGAAGTAGCCCATCGAGTGGTTCTGCTTGGCTTTCGGCCATTGCCCCATGCGTCCGTGGTCCCAGGCCCGCTGTGCATCCGGCCAGGTGTGCGGCGTGCCTTCCACGCGCATGTAGCCGAAGTGCGCGGCGGTATCCAGCGGGAACGGCGCGATCGCGCGCTTGCCGCTGGCATCGGGCTGCAGCCACAGGCTGCGCGCGCGGGCGCCGGCCTGCAGTGCCTGCGCCGGAGCGACGAAGCGATCGCCGAAACCCCGCACGCCCGGCAGCGTGCCGAAGTAGTGGTCGAACGAACGGTTCTCCTGCATGAACACCACGATGTGCTGCAGGTCTTCCAGGCTGCGGGTTTGCGCGGCGGGGGCGATCGCGGCGGCCCGGGCGATGCTGGGCAGCAGCGGGGAAAGGCCGGCGGCAACGCCGGCCTGCAACAACCGGCGTCGGCCGATATCGGTCACGGGCTCACTCACAGGTCCACACGGAAGGAGATGCCGACGGTGCGCGGAGCGCCGATGAAGGCGTTGTCGCGGCCGTCCACCCCCGCAAGATACCGCTTGTCGGTGAGGTTGCTCACCACCAGGTTGGCACCCATGCCCTTCAGGCGCGGCGACAGGCCCTGCAGGTCGAAGCCGATGTTCGCATTGAACACGGTGGCCGAGGGCAGCTTGTTGACGTTGGCGGCGTCGAGGTAGCGGGTGCCCAGGTAACGGCCGGACAGGCCGAAGTTCCAGTTCTCGCCCTGCCAGTCCGCCGAGAGTACGAGGGTCTGTTCGGGTTGGCCGATCACCTTGGCGCCGTCGACGATGCCCAGCTGGGTATCACGCGCGGCATCGCCACTGCCCAGGTACTTGGAGCGGTTGTAGGTATAGGCGGCGTTGAGGCGCCAGCCGTTGTCCCAGCCATAGCCGAACGCCGCTTCCAGGCCGTTGCTTTCCACGCCGCCGAAGTTCTCGTAGACGCCGTCGGTCTCGCCCAGGTAGTCGATGCCGCTGACGAAGCCGGCCGGCAGGTAGACGATGCGGTTGTCGAACTTGATGTTGTACAGCGTGACCGAGGCGGTCAGGGGCCAGCGGCTGATGCGCATGCCCATTTCAATGTTGTCGGCGGTCTCCGGCTCGACGTTGCGGAAGCGCTGCGGGTCGGTCTCGCCGAGCACGCCGGAGGGGATGGCGGCGAAGTTCTGCGAGAAGCCCGCGAACAGCTCCATGCCTTCCACGCCGGGCGCCCAGGTGAAGCCGGTGGACAGCAGCGGATCGGACCTGGAGTCGGATGTGACGTGCTCGCTGGCACCGATCACGCGGCGGCGCGACTGGTCCACGAAGAACTGCTTCACGCCGAGGCGCGCGCTGAACGGGCCGAAGCGGGCCACGTCCTCGACGTAGTACATCTGTTCGTCGACCTTGTACTTGTCCTCGAACTGTACCCAGTACGGCTGGTGGTCGAAGGCGATGTCCTGGCCGACGTTGAGCAGGCGATGCCAGTCGCGGCGTGCCGAACGGTCCAGCTTCTCCACCCACAGGCCGCCGCGGATCGTGTTGTCGACTGCGCCGAAAGTCTGGCGCCATTCGACGTCGGCGGTCACGCCCATGCGGTCGTTGTCGTAGTGGGTGTGGCGATACGACTGCGCGCCCAGCACGTTGCCGGCGTAGCAGTTCGGATCGTACTCGGCGGTGAAGCCCAGGCGCGGGCTGCAGCTGGCCAGGCGCTGCGCGGCACTGCCATCGGGATTGACGAAGAAAATCTGGCCACGGTTGCTGCCGCCGTACACGGTCTTGCCACCGAGGTATTCCGACTCCGGGCGACCGGCTCCGTCATCGCTGACCTGCGCCAGATACGGTGGCAGCCAGTCGCCGCGGCCTTGCATGCGGTGCCCGTAGGCGGCCACCGAGGCCTTGAAGCCGTTGCCACCGTCGAAGGCCGCGCGCAGGTAGCCGAAGGTGTTCTCGCGCAGCGCACGCGAGCCGGAACGGTAGTTCTGGTCCAGGTAGGGAATGCCGGTGAGGGTACCGACCAGGTTGTCGCGATCCGGATTGGTCGCGAAGCCCTTCGGTGAGACGCTGGTGTACTCCGGCTCGTCCGCATCGTTGTAGGACAGGTAGCCGGTCAGGGTCCAGCGATCCAGTTCGGTGATGAACTTGCCGGCGATGTGGTCATTGCTGGTCTTGCCGCTGCCATCGATCCAGTCATGCACGCGCGCCGACGAGGCACTGACCCAGGCGCGGGTGTGGCCGCCGAGCAGGCCGGTGTCGTAGCGCACGTAGTACTTGCGTGCCTCGTTGTCACCGGCGCCGACCACGAAGCGCAGGCGGCTGTCCTGCAGCGGATCGCTGGTGAGGAAGTTGAGCGTGCCGCCCAGGGCCTCGTTCGAGCGCGAGGAGATATCGGCAGTGCCCTGGCTGACTTCCACCGTTTCCAGGTCGAGGGTGTCGATGTAGCGGTTGGCCAGCGAGCCGCCGCCGTAACCCGAGCCACCATTGGGCATGCCGTCGATGGTGGTGCCGATCTGCTGGGTATCACGGTTGGTGACGAAGCCACGCATGCTGATCTGCGTGCCCCACACCGACGAGCCGGTGGCATCGGCCTCGCTGACCACCACGCCGGGCACTTCGTTGAGCGCGTCGTTGACGCTGCTCATCACGGTCTGCCGGTTCAGCGTTTCCGCACGCACGGAAGTCTTGGCATAGCTGGTGGCCTGGCCGATCACCTGCACCTGGTCGAGGGTGCGGGCCTCACTGCTGCGCGCTTCAGCGGCATCGCCCTGCGGTGCTTCGGCCAGGGCGTCCAGTGCGGGAGCGATCAGCAGGGCAAGCAGCGAGACACGGGGAAAGCGCGCAGACGTTCGCATCGAGACCGGACCTTCAGAGCAGGGAGGCCCCGGAGTGTCGGCAGCGCCAATGACATCGGCATGACGTGGCGATGCAGGAATCGTGTTCTGCGACGGCCGGCACCCGCCGCCTGCTTCAGTACCGTGCGTCCTTGGGCTTCGGGTCACGCGGCCAGTCCTTGCCCTTGTTGGCGAAGTCCGGCCGCGGCTGGTTGATGAAATAGCCGGCGATGTCCACCGCATCCTGGTCCGGCATCACCTGCTGCCCCAGCGGCGGTGCGCGGGTCACTGCCGGTGGCATGTTGTGCTTGATGAAACCGGCCGCCTTGTACAGGCGCGCCATGCCGGCACCGATGTTGAAGCTGTGGTCGCCCCACAGCGGCGGGAAGGCGATGTCACCGCTGGCATCGCGTCGGCCTTCGCCGTTGTCGCCATGGCAGGCGGCGCACTGCACGGCATACAGCGCCTGGCCGCGGACCGGGTCCGGAGTCAGCGTGCTGTCGATGGGGCCCTCACTGGGCGCGGCCACTTTTGCACCCTCTGGCACCGGGCTGCTCAGCCACGCCATGTAGTCGAGCATCGCGCGCATCTGCGGTGCGTCCTTCGGCAGCGGCTTGCCGTTCATCGAGCGCTGCAGGCAGCCATTGATGCGCTCGGTCAGCCCGATCACCTTGCCCGGGCGCGGCATGTAACGCGGATAGGCACCGCCGCCGGTATTGAAGTAGTGGTTGCCGAACGGTCGCTTGCCCTCGGCCATGTGGCACGAATTGCAGTTCAGATCGTTGCCGACGTTGTCCGGAAGCAGGCGCGCGGTCTCGTTGAGGATGCGCCGGCCGAGCATCACCGATTCGGCATTGCCCAGTCCGGCGATCTCCTCGGCACTGGGCGCGTGGTAGTGGGCGACCACCTTGCCCTGTGCATCGAGGATATCGATCGTACTGGCTACGGCGGCATCCAGGCCCGGGTGCAGGTGACGATAGGCGAGGGTGCCCGCACCGGCCAGCAGCACCACGGTGATCGCACTACCGAGCAGCAGGCGGGAACGTTTGCGCGAACGCTTCATCGTGCGGCCTCCTGCGGAACGAAGTGCACCGGCTTGTCACGCACCACCCGGCGCATGCGTGCCACCTCGACCTCGCTCACCGCGCTGGCCTGGTTGCCCCAGCTGCTGCGGATGAAGGTCAGGATCTGTGCCAGCTGCGCGTTCGGCAGCTGCTCGAAGCCGGGCATGGTGAAGGCCATGCGGTCGTGCGGGGTGTGCGGGGTGCGACCCCCGATCAGGGTCACCTGCACCAGCGAACTGGGGTCGTCGGCGAACACGATCGAGTTGCCGGCCAGGGCCGGATAGACGCGTGGCATGCCGCGCCCGTCGGCACGGTGGCAGGCCTGGCAGTGCTCGGCATAGGCCAGCGAACCGGCCACGCGATAGTCGCCACTACGCAGCGCGGCGGTGGTGGTGTCGGTACCAGGCGACCACTGCGCACTGCGTCCCTCACGCGCCGGCAGCTGCTTCAGGTAGCGCGCCATGGCCAGCAGGTCAGCGTCGGACAGGTACTGCGTGCTGTGCTCGACCACGTCGGCCATGCCACCGAAGGCTGCCGATCGATCGGTGCGCCCGGTGCGCAGGAAGTCGACGATCTCGCCCTCGCTCCAGCTGGCCAAGCCGGTCGATTCATTGCGCAGGTTCTTCGCATACCAGCCTTCCAGCACCGAGCCGGACAGGAACTGGCGGCTGCCATCGTCGGCCATCGCCTTCTCCTGGAACGCCAGCCCACGTGGTGTATGACAGGCGCCGCAGTGGGCCAGGCCCTCAACCAGCTCAGCGCCACGCTGCTGGCCCACATCCAGCGACGGATCCGGGTTGAAGCTGCGCGGGCGCGCGAACAGCAGCTGCCACCATGCCAAAGGCCAGCGCATGTTGGCCGGCCATGGAATCGTGCTGTCGGCGTTGCTTTGCTTCACCGGCTTCACCGAGCCCATGAAATAGGCATACAGCGCCTTGATCTCGGCATCGCTGGCGATCACGTACGAGGCATACGGCATCGCCGGATACAGCGGCTGGCCGTCGTGGCGGATGCCGCGGCGGACCGCGCGTTCGAAATCGGCGTAGTCGTAGGCACCAATGCCGGAGTCCGGATCGGGGGTGATGTTGGTCGAATAGATCGTGCCCATCGGCGTCTGCATGCCCAGGCCACCGGCGAACGGCTTGCCGCCCGGCGCGGTGTGGCAGGCCGCGCAGTCGGCGGCACGTGACAGGTAGCGCCCCTGCGCGATCAGCGCCGGATCGTGGATGTCGACCTGCGCAGTCTGTCGCGGTGCGAACCAGTAGGGCGTGCTGCGGGCGATGCCGTAGGCGGCGGCCACCGTGGCGGCCAGGGCAATGGCGAGCTTGAACGAGATGCGCATGGCGGCACTGTGGGCACCCCCGGGCGCGCGTTCATTGATCCGGATCAATGACTGAACGGATACAGCTTTTACACCAAACTGAATCGTTCCTGCGTTGTCATCAAGCCGTCATCCGTGCGCGATAGATGGCCGGTCTATTGGGCGTTACCGTCCCAATCTGTCTGATTCACCCCTATGACGTGATATGAAGCGCCTGCTGCTGTTGTTGCTGGCGTGCGCCGGCCTGTGGCTGGCCGCATGCTCATCCTCGATCAACGCCTCGTCCACCTCACTCGCCGATCAGCTGATCGCGCCGGGCGGCGTGTCGACCCTGCTCGATCGTCCGCGCATCGCCGCGGCCATCGCCGAACTGCCCAACCGCCATGGCTTCGCGGCGGGCCGCGATGGCGTGCCGATCTTCTGGCGCGTATTCGATCCGGGCGACTACGGCGCGCGTTACCGCTACCTGCCGCAGCGCCACGAGAACGGCCTGCCGCTGGATACCGGCCTGAGCCTGGCCGTGCCGCAGCCGTTCCGCGCGCAGGTGCCGCGCGGCACCGTGGTGCTGCTGCATGGGTGGATGATGAACGGTGATTCGATGCTGCCATGGTCGCTGCAGCTGGCCGAATCCGGCTACCGCGTGGTCACGCTCGACCTGCGCAACCATGGCCAGTCCGGCACCGGCCCGTCCGGCTATGGCACCTATGAGTCGGATGACGTGGTCGATGTGATCGGCGAGCTGCGCGCGCGCGGCGAAGTGACCGGGCCCCTGTACCTGTTCGGTGTGTCCTATGGTGCGGCCACGGCGGTGTTCACCGCCGACAAGCTGGGTGACCAGGTCGAAGGCGTGGTGGCGATGGAATCGTTCGCCAATGCCGGCGTGGCGATCCGCACCATGATCCCGCACCTGATGGGGCTCCAGCCGGAAGGCCTGAAGGCGCAGGCGGTGGCGTCGTACGCGCGCTGGCGCTACGGCGGCCAGGACATCAACCAGGTGATCGCCGCCGCCAGCCGCCGCATCGACGTCGATCTGGACCGCGTGGACGTCGCGCGTGCGTTGGCCGATACCCGCGCCTGCGTGCTGTTGCTGCACGGGCAGGGCGACCAGCACATTCCGGTCAGCCAGGGCCGCGAACTGGCCCAGGCCAATCCGCGCGCGCACTACATCGAAATGCGCGGCGAGGACCACATCACCCTGCCGCTGCGGCTGGACCTGCTGGCGGGCGTGGTCGATGACTGGATGGCGCGCGACGAGCACCATCCGCAGAGCGCGTGCCCGGCACCGCAGCTGCCGGCCCAGGCTGAGTGGCTGGCGCGCAGCTGAGAAAATGGGGACGGAGGGGATTAAGTCGTTTCCAGGCCAGGTGTGCGGGAAACGACTTAATCCCCTCCGTCCCCTTTTTCTGTCAGGCCACGCGTCGTGCCAGTGCGCGGGCAGACGCCGCGACACCGAGCAGCAGCGCGGCCACGCACAGGAAGGCGAAACCGAGGCTGGTGGCATGCGCCAGTGCGCCGATCGCTGCCGGACCGGCGAGGATGCCGGCGTAACCCAGTGTGGTCACCG
This sequence comes from Stenotrophomonas sp. YJH_SMC_131, assembly GCF_059367975.1. Classification (NCBI taxonomy): domain Bacteria; kingdom Pseudomonadati; phylum Pseudomonadota; class Gammaproteobacteria; order Lysobacterales; family Lysobacteraceae; genus Stenotrophomonas; species Stenotrophomonas sp. YJH_SMC_131. Next base: position 37,746 of record NZ_JCAFRJ010000005.1, read on the forward strand.
CGGTGATGGCGATGCTCTCCGGCATCACCCGCTGCTGGCCCGCCATCGAGAACAGCGCCGGCACGATGTTGGCGCAGCCCAGCCCGACCAGTACGTAGCCGGCCAACGCCACCGGGAACGAGGGCACCAGCGTGGCCAGGGTGAAGCCCGCCGCAGCGGTGATGCCGCCGATGACCAGCGTGCGGGTCCGGCCGAGGCGCTCGACGATGCCGTCGCCGAACAGGCGCATCGCGGTCATCGCCAGGGTGAACAACGCAAAGCCGGCCCCGGCCTGGTCGCGCGGTACCTGCCGCACTTCCGCCAGGAACACCGCACTCCAGTCCAGCATTGAGCCCTCGGCAAGGAACACCACGAAGGCCAGCACGCCGATGAACAGGACCACGCCGTGCGGCAGCGCCAATAGCGGGCCTTCGTGCAGGATCCGTTGCGGACGCCAGTGCGGTGCCGACAGCACGGCAACCAGCAGCAGCGCGGCCACCGAAAGCAGCGCGGCCAGCCACAGCGGCGTGCCGAGGATCAGCAGCCCGGTCATGCAGCCGGCGCCGACGAATCCACCGATGCTGTAGAAGGCGTGGAAGCCGGACATCATCGCGCGTCCGGCGTCGCGCTCGACCGCCACGGCCTGCATGTTCATCGCGCAATCCAATGCACCGACGCCGGCGCCGAACACGAACAGCGCTGCGCCCAGCGCCACGGGCGAGGGTGCCAGCACCAGCAAGGGCAGGGCGCCCAGCATCATCGCGCAGGTGATCACCATCACCCGACGGCATCCCAGTCGCCCGGTCAGCGCACCTGCCAGTGGCATCGCCAGCAACGAACCCAGCCCGAGGCACAGCAGCACGGCGCCGAGACTGGCGTCGGACAGCCCGGCCTTGGCCTTTGCGTAGGGCACCATCGGCGCCCACGCGGCGGTGGCGAAGCCGGGAATGAAGAAGGCGGCACGGGTGGCGTGCTGCTGGGCACGTGGGGATGAAGGCGTCATGCGCGATGCGAAGCTCCGGGAGAGCTCCATGAAATCGTTATCAGGCCAGGTCGGCAAGTGCCATGCACGACATCAAACGACGCATACGATTGCAGTGACCCGATTGCGTCACCAGCGATTAACGCCACGCACGGACAGTGGCTGCACAGTCGGCATCCCGCCGGCCGCTGCCGGAGACCTGTACATGAGCACGACACCGACCATCCTCCTTGTCCATGGGTTCTGGGGCGGGGCCGCACATTGGGCCAAGGTGATCCTGGAACTGCATCGCAACGGCCACGACCGCGTGCAGGCGGTGGAACTGCCGCTTACCTCGCTGGCCGACGACGCAGGACGCACCCGGAAAATGATCCGGCAGATCGACGGGCCGGTGCTGCTGGTCGGCCACTCCTACGGCGGCGCGGTGATCAGCCAGGCCGGTAGCGAGCCCAACGTGAAGGGCCTGGTCTATATCGCTGCCTTCGCGCCTGATGCCGGCGAGAGCCCCGGTGGCATCACCCAGCAGCACCTGCCGGAGGCAGCGCCGAACCTGGCACCCGACAGCGATGGCTACCTGTGGCTGCGTGCGGACAGGTTCCATGAGAGCTTCTGCCAGGACCTGAGCGCCGACGAGGGCCGGGTGATGGCGGTGACCCAGAAGGCGCCGTTGGCGAGCACCTTCGGTGATGCGGTCAGCGATCCGGCCTGGAAGCACAAGCCGAGCTGGTACCAGCTGTCCCGCCAGGACCGCATGATCGCGCCGGACAACCAGAAGGCCATGGCCACGCGCATCCAGCCCAAGCGATTGCTGGAGCTGGATGCCAGCCATGCCTCGCTGGCCTCGCAGCCGAAGGAAGTGACCGCGCTGATCCTGGAGGCCTGCGCCGCCATCGGCGGCTGAGCCCGCGCGGCGCGTCGCACCGCACGACAGGATTCCACCTTCGGCGAGATCACCAACCCGGCCACGCAGGCCAAGGTGGTACATCGCACCCAACCGTATTGGTTGCTGGATGCGATGGCGCGTTATGAATTCAGTGATCGCCTGTCGGCCACGCTCAACGTCAACAACCTGCTGGACAAGCGCTACTACACGATCTTCAGCTGGTACAGCACCTACACCTGGGGTGAGCCGCGCAATGTGCGGCTGGCGATGACGTACAGGTTCTGACGCGGGTCCTGTAGAGCCGAGCCCGCGCTCGGCTGGCTGTCACACCGCAGCCGAGCGTGGGCTCGGCTCTACGGAAATGCGCCCGCGATGCTTTGCGGCATCGCGGGCGTTGTGGTTACAGCGGCAGGTCGAACACCAGCACTTCGGCGTCGTTGCCGTTCTCCAGGGTCAGCTGCGCTTCGTCGCTGACCTGCAGTGCATCACCGGCTTCCAGGGTGATGCCATTGACCTGCAGCTGGCCTCGGGCAACCTGCACATAGGCACCACGGCCATTGCCGAGCGCGTGGTGCAGCTTCTGGCCGCCATCGAGGATGGTGGCGAAGATGCGGGCATCCTGGTGGATGCGCAGCGAACCGTCGGCACCGTCCGGCGAAGCGATCAGGCGCAGCTGGCCGCGCTTGGTCTCCGGGGCGAAGTGGGTCTCCTCGTAGGACGGCGTGATGTTCTCGCGGTCCGGGAAGATCCAGATCTGCAGGAAGTGCACGGTCTCGTCGGCCGAGTGGTTGAATTCGCTGTGGCTGACACCACTGCCGGCACTCATGCGCTGCACGTCGCCGTAGCGCAGCACCGAGCCGGTGCCCATCGAGTCCTTGTGCTCCAGCGCGCCGCCCAGCACATAGGAAACGATCTCCATGTTGCTGTGGCTATGGGTGCCGAAGCCCTGGCCGCCGATCACCTTGTCTTCGTTGATCACCCGCAGCGGGCCGAAGCTGACGTAGCGGGGGTCGTAGTAGTTGGCGAAGGAGAAGGTATGGCGCGAGGACAGCCAGCCATGCTCGGCCAGGCCACGGGTAGCGCTCTTGCGGATCTGCAGCATGATGGAATCTCCTTGTTCGATGGTTTCGATGGGGCGGGTGAGGCGGTAGTTGCCGTGTTTCCCCGTTGGAGAAAAGTATCTGCTTGCGCTCGGGGTTTGAAAAACGGATAGTTTTGACGGCCATCATCGAAAAATTCGAATGCTCAAGCTCAGCCTCGATGCCCTGCAGATCCTGGATACCATCGACCGCCGCGGCTCCTTTGCTGGCGCCGGCAAGGCCCTGCACAAGGTGCCCTCGACCATTTCCTACACCGTGGCCAAGCTGGAGGAGGACCTCGGCGTTCAGCTGTTCGACCGGGTCGGCCCGCGTGCCGAACCGACCGAGGCCGGACGCGCCCTGCTGGACGAGGGTCGGCATCTCCTGCGTGCGGCCCGCGAGCTGGAGCTGCGGGTGCGCCGGGTGGCGTCGGGCTGGGAGACCGAACTGACCCTGGCGGTGGACTCGGTGTTCCCGACCTGGCTGCTGGGCCCGGACATCGCCGCGTTTCGTGAGGCGGAGGCGCCGACCCGGCTGCGGCTGATCGGCGAGGCCCTGTCCGGCACCTGGGAGGCCCTGCTGGACCGGCGCGCCGACCTGCTGGTCGGGGCGCCGGGCGAGGGGCCCAGTGGCGGTGGTTACGTGGTCGAGCCGCTGGGCACGGTGGAGTTCGTGTTCGCGGTCGCACCGGATCATCCGTTGGCCAAGGTGCCGGGCGTGCTCGGTCGCGAGCAGCTGGTCGAGCACTGCGCGATCGCCGTTTCTGATTCGGCGCGGCGGTTGCTGCCGCGCACGGTGGGCCTGTTGATGGGGCAGGAGATGCTGACCGTGCCTGACATGGCCAGCAAACTGAAGCTGCAATGCGAAGGTGTGGGCTTCGGCTTCCTGCCCGAGCCGTGCGCGCGCGCTGCAGTGGCGCGTGGCCAGCTGGTGATCCGCGAGGTGGAGGAACACAAGCCGGAGGAAACGTTCTGGCTGGCCTGGCGCACCGGCGAGGACGGCGCGGCACTGCGGTGGTGGCGCGAGCGCCTGCGCAGGCCGGAGCTGCTGTCGCAGTGGTGGCAGGCAATGGCCAAGGGGTAGGGATTTGGCAGGGCTGCGCCCTGCACCCGCTACGATCCAGGGCAACAGCAACAGCAACAGCAACAGCAACAGCGTGCATTCCGTGAGATGGCGGGGTGGGTCCGGTTGCGGGGGCCGCTGCAAGTACGTCCATGTAAGCTCGGTCGCCGCATCCATGCGGCTCACGCCCCCGCAACCGGACCCACCCCGCCTTCGACAGTTTTCCGCGATCTGTCGGAACGGCGTACTGCTCTGGTAGGTGTCGACCTTGGTCGACACGGTGGATCCACGTCATGCGTGGATGAATTCACTCGATATCTGACAGATGTGTCGACCAAGGTCGACACCTACCAACAGCCGCGCGAACCTGTCGAAGGTGGGGCGGTGTCGGAGTGCGGGGTGTCAGCCGCATGGGCCCGAGGCATGCCTCGGGCGGGTTGGGCAGGACGCCCACCCCCGGTCTTGCCGTGTGCGCAGGAAAGCGCACACGAGCAAGCGGCTGCCAAGCCTGCATGGAAGTACTTGCGGCGTCCCCGCACTCCGACACCTCCCCGCCAACCCACGGAATGCGTGGTGCTGCTGTTGTCGTTGAGGTTGCCGGCCAGCGGCCGGCACTACCAGGGGTGCAGGGCGCAGCCCTGCCGAAAAACACGCATAAAAAAAACAGCAGGCCAAGGCCTGCTGTTTCGGTGTAATGGTGCGCCCGGAGAGATTCGAACTCCCGACCGCCTGGTTCGTAGCCAGGTACTCTATCCAACTGAGCTACGGGCGCCAATTACATAAACTTGTTGTGCTGACTGTGTATGGTGCGCCCGGAGAGATTCGAACTCCCGACCGCCTGGTTCGTAGCCAGGTACTCTATCCAACTGAGCTACGGGCGCGCGGTACACAATCAAATTTTACTGCATTTCCAGCGGCGGATGCTGAAAACCTGTCGAGTGGTGCGCCCGGAGAGATTCGAACTCCCGACCGCCTGGTTCGTAGCCAGGTACTCTATCCAACTGAGCTACGGGCGCCCTGCGACAGGAGCGGAATTATGCGGATGTCGGCGCGTACCGTCAACAGTTTTGTGAAAATTTTCATCCAACTGAATGAAAAAGCGGTCCGCCACAGCGTCAGGGGCCTTCAACCAGGCGAAATGATCCGCACGCGTGCCCAGTTCCTGCGCCGACAGCACGCGCAGCTGCGCGTCCACATTCGGCAGCTTGGCCAGCAATGTCTGCATCGATCCGGTCGGTGCCAACCAGTCGTGTTCCATCAACACCGCCTGCGCGCTGCCATGCACGCGCGCCATCTGTGCGTCGAGGTCTTCGTCCATGCCGGCCGCGGCATAGTGGTTGTTCAGGCCCACGCGCGCCCAGTCGGCGATCAGTCCGCGCGCTTCGGTGCCGCCGAAGCCGAGGCGCCGGCCATGCAGCACGCCTTGGCGCTGTGCGATCCACGGCAGGAAGCGGTAGACCAGTGGCAGCAGCCAGCCCCGCGGTGGCGGGAAGCCGCGCCAGAACGGTGAGCCGCTGGCCGCCAACCACAAGCGGTTGAAGTGCTGCGGATTGCGGCCGGCATGCACGCAGGCCAGCTGACCGCCGAGGCTGTGGCCACCGATGATCCAGGGCAGCGCGCCGGCCTCGTCATCCGCCGCGACAAGGACCGCCTGGCTGGTGGGCAGATCCTGTTCGAGTACCTCGCGATAGCCCCAGTCCTGCGTGCGCGACGGCCGCAGTGAGCTGCTGCCATTGCCGCGCCACTCGTGCAGGTACACCGCCACGCCCTTCGCCGCCAGCGCCTGCGCCAGCGGCAGGTAGTGGCGCGCGGCCACGCCCAGTGCCGGCAGCCACAGCAGGCGCGCGATGGGCTGTGCAGGCACGCAGGCAATCACCTCGTAGCGATGGCCATCAGCGCACTGCACGGCGAGGACGTCCGGTGTGAGGCTCATGCGTGTGGTGCCGCGCCGAAGTGATCGAGCACCAGCACCTCGCTGCGGCCGGGGGCATAGCCCTGCTGCAGGCCGCGTGCAACGTAGTCGATACCGGCTTCGCAGGCATTGGCCAGGCTCAAGCCGTTGCACAGTTGCGCGGCGATGGCCGAGGCCAGCGTGCAGCCGGTGCCATGTGCGTCCAGCGGCAGGCGGGCATGGATGAATTCTTCGCTGCTGACGCCGTCGAAGTAGCGGTCGATCACGCGGTTGCCTTCCTGCAGATGGCCACCTTTGAGCAGCACCGCACCGGCGCCCAGGTCGAGCAGGGCGGAAGCGGCGCGCTCCGCGTCATCGCCGTTGCCGATCTTCCGTCCGACCAGCAGCTCTGCTTCCGGCGTGTTCGGGGTGATCAGCGTGGCCAGCGGGATCAGCCGCTCGCGCATCGCCTGCAGGGCGCTGTCTTCCAGCAGGCGCGCGCCGCTGGTGGCGACCATCACCGGGTCCAGCACCACGTGTGGCGGGCGATGGCGCTCCAATGCATCGGCGACGGCATTGATCACCTCGGCGTTGGCCAGCATGCCGAGCTTCACCGCGTGGATGTCGAAGTCGTCGAAGCAGGCGTCCAGTTGCGCGCGCAGGAAATCGATCGGCGGCACATGCACGGCGATGACGCCGCGGGTGTTCTGCGCGGTCAGTGCAGCAATCGCGGAAAGGCCATGCACGCGGTGTGCGGCGAAGGCCTTCAGGTCGGCCTGGATGCCGGCGCCACCACCGGAGTCGGAGCCGGCGATGGTGAGGGCGGAAACGGGAGTGGTCGGGCTCATCCAGCGATTGTGCCGTGGTCACCGTAAAGGCGGTAGCGTCGCCGCTGATAGATGGGGTCAGATCCCTTTGCCGCAGGAAAAGGGATCTGACCCCTGGAGCGCCGCCCTCAATGCCGCCAACGGGCCCACTGCTGGTACAGCACATAACCCAGTCCGGTCAGGCCGGTCAGCAGGGCGGGGGCAAGCAGGGCGTCGTACTGCCAGCGCACGAACAGCCAGGCGCCGAGGATGCCGCCGGCGAGGAAGCCGCTGATGATCAGGCCGCTGAGGGTCAGTCGCCGTACCTGCAGTGGCAACCCGCGCAGCAGGTGGCCCAAGCCGATGCCGAGGTCGGTGAACATGCCGCTGAGGTGGGTGGTGCGCACCACCGCGCCGCTGAAGGTGGTGGCCATCGCATTCTGCAGGCCGCAGGCCATGGCAGCGGCCAGTGCACCCCATATCTGGTGCCGTTCGAACAGCGGAATGGCTACCAGCAACAGTGCTGACTCCAGCGCCAGCGCCACGCCGTAGCGTCGGCCCAGCTGCAGGGTGCTGTCCTGGATCAGCAGGCCGCTGAGCATTGCGCCCAGCGAGAACGCGATCAGCAGTCCCCACAGGTGTCCGACCGCGCGCCAGTCACCCTGGGCCAGTGCCATGCCGAGCTGGCTGGTACTGCCGGTCATGTGGCTGACCGCCTGGTGCTCGAAACCGAGGAAGCCGACAACGTTGACCATGCCGGCCACGCACGAGAGCGCGACCGCGCCGATCCAGACCCAGGTGGGCAGGCGTATTCCCATCGGCGGGGCCCCTCAGGGCCCGCCGAAGCCGCCGTTGAACTGCAGCTCGCTGAAGGTGTTGCTGGCCGGGTCGAACACCGCGCCCCAGAACTGCGCGCCGCCATCGCAGACGCGGATCGCTTCGCGGGCCGGATTGATGCCGCTGTCGTCGGGCAGGTGGAAGGCATTGATGTAGATCAGGCGTCGGCCTGCGCTTTCGATGCCGACGTACTGCCGGTCAAAGTCGAGCACCTTCGGCACCTGGGCCTCCAGCGAAGACAGATTCGCTTCCAGCTGGTCGATCTGCTGCCGGCTGGGTGCCCAGTAGCCGCTGACCCGCCCGGCCTCGCGGCCGGGGCTGGGCCGCGAGCAGGTGTCGAGCACCTGCGCGGCGATGATCGGGCGGGTGACCACCCAGGACTGGCCGGTGCGCTCGGCGGTGGGCACACTGGCCGGGCCGCGCGTAGTGGTGCAGGCGCCCAGCACGGCTGCGAGGGTGATTGCAGCCGTGGGCAGCAGCAGGCGGGTGCGGCGGTTCACAACACCTCCGAAGCGTAATCGGCCAGGCGCGAACGCTCGCCACGGCGCAGGGTGATGTGTGCACTATGCGGCCAGTTCTTGAAGCGATCCACCGCGTAGGTCAGGCCCGAGGTGGTCTCGGTCAGGTACGGGGTGTCGATCTGCTCGACGTTGCCCAGGCAGACGATCTTGGTGCCGGGGCCGGCGCGGGTGATCAGCGTCTTCATCTGCTTCGGGGTGAGGTTCTGCGCCTCGTCCAGGATCAGGTAGCGCGACAGGAACGTGCGGCCGCGCATGAAGTTCATCGAGCGGATCTTGATGCGGCTGGCCAGCAGGTCGTTGGTCGCCTGGCGCCCCCACGTGCCGCCTTCCTGGTTGTGCGTGAGCACTTCCAGGTTGTCGGTCAGCGCGCCCATCCACGGCGTCATCTTCTCTTCTTCGGTGCCGGGCAGGAAACCGATGTCCTCGCCGACGCTGACCGTGGCGCGGGTCATGATGATCTCGCGGTAGCGCTGCTGGTCCATCGTCTGCGCCAGGCCGGCGGCCAGCGCCAGCAGGGTCTTGCCGGTGCCGGCGGTACCCAGCAGCGTGACGAAGTCGATCTCCGGATCCATCAGTGCGTTGAGGGCGAAGTTCTGCTCGCGGTTGCGTGCGCTGATGCCCCACACGGCGTGGCTGCCGTGGCGGAAATCATCGACCAGCGACAGCACCACCTTGCCGTCACCGACCACGCGGCTGACGCGCAGCTCGACTTCATCTTCGCCGGGCAGGTAGACGTACTGGTTCGGGTACCACTCCTCGCCGTCCTGCGCCTGGATTTCGTAATGGGTACGGCCCTTGTCGCTCCAGCTGCGCAGGTCGTCGCCGTGGCGCTTCCAGAAGTCTTCCGGCAGCTCGGTAGCGCCGGTGTAGAGCAGGCTGAAATCGTCCAGCGCGCGGTCGTTCTCGTAGTCCTCGGACACGATGCCGGCGATGGCGGCCTTGATCCGCAGGTTGATGTCCTTGGAGACGAACACCACCGGCAGGTCGGGGGTTTCTTCCTTCAGGGCCAGGATCGCGCCGAGGATGGCGTTGTCCGGGATCACCTTGCCGAAGCTCTTGCCAGCGTCGAAATGGCTGGTCTGGAAGCGCAGCTTGCCGGCGCTCTGCTTGCCGCGCAGCTGCAGCCCATTCGGGCGCTGCAGCGGAATGCCGTCGGCGAGGTTGTCCAGGCCGGAGGCCTGCACCAGCTCGTTGAGGAAGCGGCTCACCTGGCGGGCGTTGCGGCTCGCTTCGGAGGTGCCCTTCTTGCCGTTGTCCAGCTCCTCGATCACCTGCATGGGCAGGTAAACGTCGTGCTCCTCGAATTTGAACAGCGCGGTCGGATCGTGCATCAGCACGTTGGTATCCAGCACGTAGATGCGCTTGCCTCGGGTCATCGTCGATTCCTGGTTACGGACAGGGAAAAACCACCACGGCCTGCTGCCTGGCAGGGTGATGGCAGACACAGTAGGCAGTGGGACTCACTTGGACTGGGAGGCCTTCAGTTCGGCGAGAACGGCATCGGCATGGCCGGCGACCTTGACCTTGCGCCAGGACTGCACGATGCGGCTGTCGGGGGAAATCAGGAAGGTGCTGCGTTCGATGCCACGTACCTGCTTGCCGTACATGTTCTTCATCTTGATCACGTCGAAGGCGCTGCACAGCGCTTCGTCGCCATCGCTGACCAGGGGGAAGCCGAAGCCCTGCCTGGCACAGAAATTGTCGTGCGACTTCACCGAATCGCGCGAGACGCCCAGCACGACCGCGCCGGCCTTCTTGAACTTCGGCAGCAGCGCGTTGAAGTCGATGCCTTCGGTGGTGCAGCCGGGAGTGCTGTCCTTGGGGTAGAAGTACAGCACCAGCCACTGGCCGGCATAGTCGCCGAGGGTGGCCTGGTCGCCACCGGACAGCGCCAGCGGCAGGGAGAGGGTGGTGCTGTCCAGGGTATCGCCGTTGTTCATGAGGTCCTTCTGTCGAGCCTGGGTTCTTTCCAAGACAATTGCATGAAACGCCACGCGCCCGTGAGAGGCGCGCGAAAAATCAGGAATTCATTCAGAACTTCATCGGGTCCATGATCGCGTCCAGGTTCAGGTGGTCGCAGAACTCAAGGAAATCGTCGCGCAGCGCGGCAATGTGCATGTTGGCCGGCACGCCGATGGTGACCTGTGCACTGAACATTTCCGCACCGGTCTGCATGGCGCGGTAGCGCGTGCTCTGCAGGTTCTCGATGGTGATGCCCTGGCGGTCGAAGAAGTCGGCCAGCTGGAACAGGATGCCCGGCTTGTCGGCGGCGATCACTTCGACGATGTACGGCAGCAGGTTGGACTGCGCCTGCTTGGCGGCGGTGCGGTACCAGACCAGCTTCAGGCCCTCCTCGCGCTCCAGCCGGGTCAGCATCGCCTCGAGCTTGGCCACCGAGTCCCAGGAGCCGGTGGCCAGGGCGGTGACCGAGACATCGCGGCCGACCGTGGCCAGGCGTGCGTCCACCAGGTTGCAGCCGCTGTCGGCGATGCGGCGGGTGACGGACAGCAGGGGGGACTCCGGATGCGTCGTATAGGCGTTGATCAGGAGGTGGTTTTCGCTCGGCGCGGGGCGCGGGGTGGTGTCGGTCAAGGCGATTCCGGGTAATGCATGCGTGAGTCTGAATGCCCGCCAGAGGCGGGGATCCACCGGTGTCCAGCATACTTGCCCGTGCTTTCGCGCCGCAAGTAACATTCAGGCCGCCCCCAGCCTTTCGTGGCGGGCGTTTCCCTTCCCAGCCAAGAGCAGCACGTCCTTGTCCCTTTCCGGCCTCATCACCGCGCTGGCGACCCCGTTCCGGGCCGACGGCGCCCTCGATCCCGATGGTTGGCAGCGCCTGCTGCACCTGCAACTGGAGGGTGGCGTCCATGGCGTTGTCGTGGCTGGCTCGACCGGCGAAGCGGCGACCCTGACCGATGCCGAGTACGACCAGCTGCTGGCCAGCGCCGTCGAACGCATCGGCGGCCGCATCCCGGTCATGGCCGGCACCGGCCTGTCGGGCACCGCCAAGACCATCGAACAGACCCGCCGTGCCGCCGCCCTTGGCGCCAGCCACGCACTGGTGGTCACCCCGCCGTACGTGCGGCCGACCCAGGCTGGCCTGATCGCGCACTATCGCGCGGTGGCCGACCAGGGCGGGCTGCCGGTCGTGCTGTACAACGTGCCCGGCCGTACCGGCTGCGACATGCAGCCGGAGACCGTGGCCGAGCTGGCCAGCCACCCCAATATCGTCGGCATCAAGGAAGCGGTGGGTGACACCGGCCGGGTGCAGGCGCTGCTGGCGCTGCGCAGCCCGAAGTTCGCCGTGCTCAGTGGCGACGACGGCACCGCCGCGCGTTCGATCCGGGCCGGCATCGATGGCCTGATCTCGGTCGGTTCCAACGTGCTTCCGGGCGCGTATCGCCGGATGTGCGAGCTGGCTGCCGCGCACGACCACGAAGCCACCGAGTCGTGGGACGCGCGCCTGCATCCATTCCATGATTTCTGTGGCGTCGAACCCAACCCGATCCCGGTCAAGGCGCTGCTGCGCCGCATCGGCATCGGCCATGACCTGCGCCTGCCGCTGCTGCCGCTGTCGGCAGCACATCATCCCGCGGCCGACCACCTTGCCGGCGACATCGCCGCCCTCGAAGCCCTTTCCAGCCACTGACCTTCCGTCTTGGTCTGACCCAGGAGATTCACATGCGTCAATCCGTTTCCACTGTCCGCGTGCTGTCCTACGCCCTGCTTGCTGTAGCGGTTGCGGCCGGCACCACCGGCTGCTTCAAGCGTGGCGTCAAGGGCGACTACGCCCTGGCCCCGGAAATGCGCCCGCTGGAAGTACCGCCGGACCTGAACCTGCCCAACGCCACCACCGACAACAAGGTGCCGACACTGGCCTCGGCCACCAAGCCGGCGGCGCCGGTCGCCGCAGCCCCGGCGGTGGGCAACACCGGTTTCACCATTGCCGGTGGCAAGGATGAAGCCTTCGCCAAGGTCGGTACCGCGCTGGAAGGCGTGGAAGGCGTGACCATCGCCAGCCGCGCGCAGCTGCTGGGCTCGTATGACGTGGCCTACGAAGGCAGCAACTTCCTGGTCCGCGTGGTGGCGGTTGATGCAGGTGCCTACATCTCCGCGGTCGACCCGCGTGGCCTGCCGGCCACCGCCGAAGCGCCGGTGAAGCTGATCGCCGCGCTGAAGGCGAAGCTGGCTCAGTAAGGGCCGCCCTGGTAGAGGCCGACCTTGGTCGGCGCTTTTGTGCCAACCAAGGTTGGCACCTACCGAGAACAGAAAAGGGCGCCATGGGCGCCCTTTTCCGTTGCCGCCGCGGGCGCTTCTCAGCGCTCCAGCAGCTTCAGCTTGTCCGGCTTGCCGTCCCATTCGCCGGCGTCGGCGGGCGGGTCCTTGCGCACGGTCAGCACCGGCCATTCCTTCGCCAGCTCGGCATTGAGGGCAACGAAGCCTTCCTGGCCGGCGGGGACGTCGTCCTCGGGGAAAATCGCGTTGACCGGGCACTCCGGCTCGCAGAGGGTGCAGTCGATGCACTCATCCGGGTCGATCACCAGGAAGTTCGGGCCTTCGTGGAAGCAATCCACGGGGCACACTTCCACGCAATCGGTGTGTTTGCACTTGATGCAGTTTTCGGTGACGACAAAGGGCATGGGCTGGGGGTGGATCGATTCCTGAACCCGCCAATTCTAGAACAGGTTGGCCCCCGGTGTCGGGATGGGACGGAAAACGGGCGTCTGGCAGGCGCGGCCATTGGCGGCACGGCAGGGCGTGTGCGAGGCTGCGCGACAACCGGTCCTGGTGGCCGGGCTCCCTTCCCAGCAGGATCGTCCATGTCCCAGGCCCCGTCCCGCACCGCCTCCCACGGTGGTGAAAACACGGCGTTCATCGTCCTGATCAGTTGCGTGGCCACGCTTGGTGGCTTCCTGTTCGGCTTCGACAGTGGTGTCATCAACGGCACGGTCGATGGCCTGCGCCAGGCCTTCAACTCCAGCGAGGCGGCGCTGGGTTTCGAAGTTGCCTCGATGCTGCTGGGCTGCGCGATCGGTGCCTTCCTGGCCGGTTGGTTGGGCGACCGCCTGGGGCGCCGTGGTGTCCTGATCGTGTCCGCGCTGATGTTCCTGGTCTCGGCGCTGGGCGCCGGGGCGGCCCACGCGTCCTGGCTGTTCATCGCGGCCCGCGTGCTGGGCGGCTTTGCGGTGGGGGCGGCCAGCGTGATGTCACCGGCCTACATCGCCGAAGTCGCCTCAGCGCGCTATCGCGGTCGGCTGGCCACGGTGCAGCAGATGGCCATCATCTGCGGTTTGTTCGCGGCCTTCCTCAGCAATTACCTGCTGGCCCGCGCCGCCGGCGCCTCGACCGAGCCGCTGTGGCTGGGCCACGAAGCCTGGCGATGGATGTTCTGGATGCAGGCGCTGCCCTCCGCGCTGTTCCTGCTGTTGCTGCTGGTGATTCCGGAAAGCCCGCGCTTCCTGGTGCTGAAGGGCCGCCAGGGGCAGGCGAGTGTGGTGTTGTCGCGACTGTACGGCGAGGCCGCTGCCCGGGCCAAGCAGGCCGAGATCGAAGCCAGCCTGGCACAGGACCAGCACAAGCCGCGCTTCGGCGACCTGCGCAGCAGGGCTACCGGCAGGCTGCGCCCGATCCTCTGGGTGGGCATCGGCCTGGCCATGTTCCAGCAGCTGGTCGGCATCAACGTGGTGTTCTACTACGGCGCGGTGCTGTGGCAGGCGGTGGGCTTCTCTGAAAGCGACGCACTGCTGATCAATGTGCTGTCCGGCGCGCTGAGCATCGGCGCCTGCCTGCTCACCGTGCTGCTGATCGACCGCATCGGGCGCAAGCCGCTGCTGTGGGTCGGCTCGGTCGGCATGTCGGTGGCGCTGGTGCTGATGGTGGTGGCGTTTGCCAGCGGCAGCCTGGCCGGCGGGCGCCTGCAGCTGTCCGATGGCATGGGACGGCTGGCGCTGGTCGCCGCCAACGTCTACGTGGTGTTCTTCAACATGTCCTGGGGCCCGGTGATGTGGGTGATGCTGGGCGAGATGTTCCCCAACCAGATCCGCGGCCCGGCGCTGGCGGTGGCGGGTGCGGCGCAATGGACCTCGAACTTCGCGATCACCGTGACCTTCCCGATGCTGCTGGCCGGCATCGGCCTGGCCGGCGCCTATGGCATCTACGCGGTCGCGGCGATCCTCTCGATCGTCTTCGTGGTCCGCTACGTACGCGAGACCAAGGGCAAGGAGCTGGAGCAGATGGAAGGCTGACGGCGACTGGCTTCGGTTGCGTTCCGTTGGCGCCTGCTTGTCCAGAGTGTGAGGGGGCAGGCTGATCTGGCCCCCTCCTGACAGTTTCATGGTGCGTGCGGATGCGGCGAAGCGCTGGTCGGTTGTTGCCGCAGCTGGCGGGAAACCGTCCAGAGTCGGTGGGGTCACCCGGGGCAGGACCGTTGGCGCCAAGGATGGCGCCATCGAGCCCCCATGGATGGGTTCACGGCGTGTCCTGCCCTGGGTGACCCCACCGGCTCGAGCCGATTGCAGGGAGGCGCCAAAGCGACCAACCCGACCGCAATCACTGCAATCCCGGAAAACAGAAAAGCCCGCACAAGGCGGGCTTTTTCGGTTCCTGCTGCGGCGACTGGCGCTCCCTAGGGGACTCGAACCCCTGTTTTAGCCTTGAGAGGGCCACGTCCTAACCACTAGACGAAGGGAGCGTAACTGTGTCGCTGCCGAGGCAGGAGCGCTAGTATATGCACCTCGATGCCATTGGGCAATCCCGAAACTTCAACCGGAAGCGCCAACATCATTTCCTCTGCTACATCACCGTTCAGCCTGCGCGTCATCCCGCGCGACCAGCACACGATCTCCCGCAAGGACATCAGCCCGAACGCCCTGCGCGTGCTTTACCGCCTGCGCGATGCCGGCTTCGGCGCCTACCTTGTCGGCGGCGCGGTGCGCGATCTGCTGGTCAATGGCCAACCCAAGGATTTCGACGTGGCCACCGACGCCACGCCCGAGCAGGTCAAGCAGCTGTTCCGCAACTGCCGCCTGATCGGCCGCCGGTTCCGCCTCGCCCACGTAGTGTTCGGTCGCGAAATCATCGAAGTCGCCACCTTCCGTGCCAACAGCGATGACGGCAGCGGCGACCGCGAGATGGAAAACGGCATGCTCGTGCGCGACAACGTGTACGGCACCATCGAAGACGACGCCATCCGCCGCGACTTCACCTGCAACGCCCTGTACTACGCCATCGAGGATTTCTCGGTGCGCGACTACACCGGTGGCTTCGAGGACGTGCAGGCGCGCCTGATGAAGCTGATCGGCGACCCGGTGCAGCGCTACCAGGAAGACCCGGTACGCATGCTGCGAGCGGTGCGCCTGGCGGCCAAGCTCGGCTTCCAGATCGAAGAGGGCACTGCCGCGCCGATCCCGCACCTGGCCGGCCTGCTCAACGAAGCCGCGCCAGCGCGCCTGTTCGAGGAAGTGCTCAAGCTGTTCCTGTCCGGACACGGCGTGGCCAGCTTCGAAGGCCTTGAGCGTTACGGCCTGCTCGACGTGCTGTTCCCGGAAAGCGCCAAGGCGCTGAAAGCCAACCGCACCGGCGCGCTGCGCCGCATGCTGGTCGAGGGCCTGGCCAATACCGATGCGCGGGTGGCCAACGACGAACCGGTCTCGCCGGCGTTCCTGTTCGCGCTGCTGCTGTGGCCGGCGTTCTGCCGTGCACAGGCGACCCTGCTCAAGCAGGGCGTGGCACCGGAAGAGGCGCAGCGCCGCGCCGCCGACCGCGTCACCGTGCAGCAGTTGAGCACCATCGCGCTGCCGCGCCGCTTCTCGCTGCCGATGCAGGAAATCTGGCTGCTGCAGTCGCGCTTCAGCTCGCGCCAGCGCAAGCGCGTGTTCCGCACCCTGACCCATCCGCGCTTCCGTGCCGCGTTCGATTTCCTCAGCCTGCGCCAGGTGGCGTCGTCCGAGCACGCCGCCGATGTCGAGTTCTGGCGCGAAGCGCAGGCGCAGTCCGGTCGTGAGCTGGAGTCGTCGCTGGATGCGATGCACAGCGAAGATGGCGACGACGAGAGCGGAGCGCCGCGCAAGCGCCGCCGTCGCCGCCGTCGTCCGGGTGCCGCGGCCGGTGCAGCGGGCGAGTAAGCGATGACCCTTGCCTGGATCGGCCTCGGCGCCAACCTCGGCGACGCGGCCGCCACCGTCGGCGCGGCGATTGCCGCGCTGGACGGCCTGCCCGGGACCCGGCTGCGCCAGGCCTCGCGGCTTTACGCAACGCCGGCCTGGGGCAATGAAGACCAGCCGCCGTTCGTCAATGCGGTGGCCTCGGTCGAAACCACCTTGCCGGCCGATGAGCTGCTGCAGGCCATGCTGGCGCTGGAGCAGCGCTTCGGTCGCACGCGTGATCCGGCAGTGCACTGGGGCCCGCGCGCGCTGGACCTGGACCTGCTGCTGTATGGCGCGCAGGCGCTCGACCAGCCTGGGCTGAAGGTGCCGCATCCGTACCTGCACGAGCGTGCCTTCGTGCTGGTGCCGCTGGCCGAAATCGCGCCGGAACTGGCAATTCCTGGCCATGGACGCGTGCAGGATGCAGTGATGCGGGTCGATGCCTGCGGGATCGCGCCGATAGGGTGATAATGCCCGGGTTATCTCCCCCGGTTATCAGCACATGAGCACCCACGCAGACAGCAAGCCCTGGACCGTTCCCGCCCTGGCCGAGGCCAAGCGCAATGGCCAGAAGCTGGTCATGTTGACCGCCTACGACGCCGGCTTCGCCCGCACCTTCGATGCCAACGGCGTCGATCTGATCCTGATCGGCGATTCGCTGGGCATGGTCGTGCAGGGTCATGATTCGACCCTGCCGGTGACCGTGGCCGACATGGTCTACCACACCCGGGCCGTGGCCCGCGTGCTGCAGCGTGCGCTGCTGGTGGCCGACCTGCCGTTCGGCGCCGATGCCACCCCGGAACGCGCGCTGGATGCCTCGCTGCAGCTGCTGCAGGCCGGTGCCGAGATGGTCAAGATCGAAGGTGCCGGCTTCAAGGTCGACATCATCCGCTACCTGGTCGAGCGCGAGATTCCGGTCTGCGCGCACCTCGGCCTGACCCCGCAGTCGGTGCTGCGACTGGGCGGCTTCAAGATCCAGGGCCGCGGCGATGCTGCGCGCCAGCTGGTGGAGGACGCCAGGGCCGTGGCCGCCGCAGGCGCCAGCATCATGGTGCTTGAATGCGTGCCGACCCCGGTCGCTGCCGAGGTGACCGCTGCGGTGGATGTACCGACCATCGGCATTGGCGCGGGCCCGCAGTGCGATGGCCAGGTGCTGGTGCTGCACGATTTCCTCGGCCTGGACAGTGGCCATCGCCGTCCCAAGTTCGTCAAGGATTTCCTTGCCGAAGGTGGCTCGGTGGCCGGTGCCACCCGCGCCTTTGCCGACGCGGTGCGCGACGGCAGCTTCCCCGACGAACAGCACGCCTACGCCCAATGATCCAGACCTTCAACGAGCTCGGCGCGTTGCGCGAGCAGATCGCCCAGTGGAAGCGTGAGGGCCTGCGCGTGGCGCTGGTGCCGACCATGGGCAACCTGCATGGGGGGCACCATTCGCTGGTGACCCTGGCCCGCCAGTACGCCGACAAGGTGGTGGCGAGCATCTTCGTCAATCCGACCCAGTTCGGCCCCAACGAGGATTTCAGTCGCTACCCGCGCACGCCCGAGGCCGACGTGGCCGGGCTGGAGCAGGTCGGCTGCGATGCCGTGTGGCTGCCCAGCGTGGAGACGATGTATCCGCTGGGGGTGGACAGGACCACGCGCATGCACGCGCCGGGTGTCAGTGAAGTGCTGGAAGGCGCCAGCCGCCCGGGGCACTTCGATGGCGTCTGCACGGTGGTGGCGCGCCTGTTCCTGCAGGTGCAGCCGGACGTGGCCGTGTTCGGCCGCAAGGACTACCAGCAGCTTGCCGTGATCAGGCAGATGGTGGCCGAGCTGTCGTTCCCGATCCAGATCGTCGGTGCTGAGATCGTGCGCGACGAGGATGGCCTGGCCAAGAGTTCGCGCAACCAGTACCTGAGCGACGAACAGCGCCCGGTCGCGACCACCATCCACCGCACCCTGCTGGGCATGCGCGAGGGCTACGTGGCGGGGCAGGCACGTGATCGCATCGAAGCCGACGCCACGGCCGCATTGCAGGCAGCCGGGTTCCAGGTCGACTACGCGGTGCTGCGCACCCCGGAGCTGGCCGAGCCGACCTTCGACGGCGGTGGCCGCGTGGCGCTGATTGCCGCGCGCCTGGGAACCACCCGGTTGATCGACAACCTGGAGTTCTGAGTTCCGGCGGCGCCGCGCGATGCATGGGGTCAGATCCCTTTTCCAGGGGAAAAGGGTTCTGACCCCGGTTTCACCGGCTACCTGAACAGGTTGCCGGCCGTGATGCCCCGCGCTGCGCGGGTGCTAGAATCCGCTCTTTCCTTTGCCGTTGCAGCGCCCCCATGCACCTGTCCCTGCTCAAGACCAAGATCCATCGCGCCACCGTCACCCATTCCGAGCTGAACTACGAAGGCTCGATCGCCATCGATGACAACCTGCTGGCTGCCACCGGCATCCGCGAGTTCGAGCAGGTGCACATCTGGGACGTGACCAATGGTGCGCGTTTCTCGACCTATGCCATCCGCGCCGAAGCCGGCAGCGGCGTTGTCTCGCTCAACGGTGGCGCCGCGCGCCACGTGCAGGTCGGTGACATCATCATCATCGCCGCGTTCGCCAGCATGACCGAGCAGGAAGCTGACAGCTTCAGGCCGAAGCTGGTGTACGTTGATGGCAACAACCAGATCACCCACACCAACGACACGATCCCGACCCAGGCCGCATGACAACGAACAACGGATTCGACTCGCTGCATTCCCACGCCCAGCGCCTGAAGGGCGCAAGCATTCCCAGCCTGCTCGCCGCCGAACCCGGCCGTGTACAGGAGCTGGCGCTGCGGGTCGGTCCGTTGTACGTCAATTTCGCCCGGCAGAAATACGATGCCGCGGCGTTGCAGGCGCTGTTGGCGCTGGCTGCCGAGCGTGATGTCGGTGGTGCCATCACGCGCCTGTTCCGCGGCGAACAGGTCAACCTGACCGAAGGGCGCGCCGCGCTGCATACCGCGCTGCGCGGCGATGTGGTCGATGCGCCGGTGGCGGCCGAGGCCTATGCCACCGCGCGCGCGATCCGCCAGCGCATGGGCGTGCTGGTGCGCGCGCTGGAAGACAGTGGCGTGACCGATGTGGTCAGCGTCGGCATCGGTGGTTCCGACCTTGGCCCGCGCCTGGTCGCCGACGCGCTGCGTCCGGTCAGCGGTGCGCGCCTGCGCGTGCATTTCGTTTCGAACGTGGACGGCGCCGCCATGCAGCGCACGCTGGCCACGCTGGATCCGGCCAAGACCGCCGGCATCCTCATCTCCAAGACCTTCGGTACGCAGGAAACGCTGCTCAACGGCCAGATCCTGCACGACTGGCTGGGCGGCAGCGAGCGCCTGTATGCAGTCAGCGCCAATCCGGATCGCGCCGCCAAGGCCTTCGCGATCGCCGCCGATCGCGTACTGCCGATGTGGGACTGGGTGGGTGGCCGCTATTCGCTGTGGTCGGCGGTCGGTTTCCCGATCGCGTTGGCGATCGGCTTCGAGCGCTTTGAGCAGCTGCTGGAAGGCGCCGCACAGATGGATGCGCATGCGCTGGATGCACCGCTGGAGCGCAACCTGCCGGTGCTGCATGGCCTGACCGACATCTGGAACCGCAACCTGCTGGGCCATGCCACGCATGCGGTGATGACCTACGACCAGCGTCTGGCGCTGCTGCCGGCCTACCTGCAGCAGCTGGTGATGGAAAGCCTGGGCAAGCGCGTGCAGCGTGATGGTGCGCCGGTCACCACCGACACCGTGCCGGTGTGGTGGGGTGGGGCAGGCACCGATGTGCAGCACAGCTTCTTCCAGGCGCTGCACCAGGGCACCAGCGTCGTTCCGGCCGACTTCATCGGCTGTGTGCACAACGATGATCCCTACACGATCAATCACCAGGCCCTGCTGGCCAACCTGTTGGCACAGACCGAGGCGCTGGCCAATGGCCAGAGCAGCGACGATCCGCACCGTGATTACCCGGGCGGGCGGCCGAGCACGCTGATCCTGCTCGACGCGCTCACGCCGCAGGCACTGGGTGCGCTGATCGCCATGTACGAACACGCCGTGTACGTGCAGTCGGTGATCTGGAACATCAACGCGTTCGACCAGTTCGGTGTCGAGCTCGGCAAGCAACTGGCCAGTGGCCTGCTGCCGGCGCTGCAGGGCGAGGATGTGGCGGTTGCCGATCCGATGACCCGCGAGATCCTGGCGCAGCTGAAGCGCTGATGCTCTGGTAGTGCCGGCCGCTGGCCGGCATCCAGGTGATGCTTCAATCGTTCATGAGGTTGCCGGCCAGCGGCCGGCACTACCGCAGCAGATGGGTTGCCGGCCAGCGGCCGGCACTACCGCAGCGGATGGGTTGCCGGCCAGCGGCCGGCACTACCGCAGCGGATGGGTTGCCGGCCACCGGCCGGCACTACCGCGTCACCGGCTCGGGTCGCGCTCCGGGCTTGGCCGCTTGGCCAGTTTGCGCTGCAGCGAGCGCCGGTGCATGCCGAGCAGGCGCGCGGCCGCTGACACATTGCCGCCGGTCTCGTGCATCGCCTGCTGGATGTGTTCCCACTGCAGGCGGCTGATCGGCGTCATCGCATCGGGCACTTCCATTTCGCCATCGTCGGCCGGGCCGTCGTCTTCCTCGCCGAGGGCGCGCAGGATCATCGGCACCGTGGCCGGCTTGGGCAGGTAATCGTCTGCACCTAGCTTGATCGCCTCCACCGCGGTGGCGATGCTGGCGTAGCCGGTCACCAGCAGGATCCGCATGTCCGCGCGCAGCGCGCGCAGCGGCTGGATCAGTGCCAGGCCGGAATCGCTGCCCAGCTTCAGGTCGATCAGCGCGAACGCCGGTGGATGCTGCCGGGCCAGCGCCAGCGCACTGGCGGCATCCTGTGCGGTCTGCGTTTCAAGCCCCTTGCGGGCCAGGCTGCGTTGCAGGGTACGCAGGTACAGCTCGTCGTCGTCGACCAGCAGGCCCAGGGTGGAATGGTGAAGGCTCATGGGGTGTCCTCGCGTGGGGCCAGCGGCAGGCGGAAGCCGACGCGGCTGCCGGCCCCCTGGGCCGGGCGCATCCACATCTCGCCGTCGAGGCGTTCGATGGTGGCATGGGACAGGGCCAGGCCGACGCCCATGCCCTCGCTCTTGCTGCTGCCGAACAGCTTGCCCGGCAGCACGGCGGCACGGGCGTCGAAGCCATGGCCGTAGTCGCGGACTTCGCCGATCAGGTCGTCGCCTTCGATGCGCAGGTCCAGGTCCACGCGTGGCCGGCCGGCTTTCTCGCCGGCATCGGCGGCGTTGTTGAGCAGGACCATCAGCAGATGGCCTACGCCCGGGTCCAGCGGCAGCCGCAGCGGCGCATCATCGTTGCGGTGCAGGTCGATGGTCGGCCGCACCAGGCGCCATTGCTCAAGCACCTGCTGTGCGCTGGAATGGCTGCGGCCCGGTGCGTCGGCCGAGGCCGGAGCAGCCAGCGCCAGCACGCGCTCCCGGCACTGCACCAGCAGCTCGCGCAGGGTTTCCATGTCCTCGCGCACTTCCGGCTCTTCGCTGCGCTCGGCCACATCGTCGGCGAGCAGGGTCATGGTCGCCAGCGGCGTGTTCAGTTCATGCGCCACCGAGGCGGCATGCGTGGCCAGCGCGACGATGCCCTCGTTGCGGGCGAAGCGCTCGCGCAGTGCCGACAGTTCCAGTTCGCGCTCCCGCAGGGCCAGCGCCAGCCGGGTGGAGAAGGCCAGTACCACCGCGGCGGAGATCAGGAAGTTGGCGACCACGCCCCAGCGATTCAGGTCCTGCGCGCGGAAATAACCGTCCGGCAATGGCTGGCCGAAGATGCCGCTGGCGGCGTAGCCGAGCAGGCAGGCCAGTGCGACCGCCAGTGCCCAGCGCAGGGGCAGGGCGAACGCGGCCAGCGCGATCAGGATCAGGAACAGCGAGCTGAACGGGTTGGCCATGCCGCCGCTCCAGCCGACCATCCAGGTCAGGATGATCACGTCCACCAGGATGTGGCCGAACGCGGTCAGCGGTGCGGTGTCAGCCGCGTCCGGACGCAACTGGGTATAGATGTTGAACAGGGCCAGCACCGCCACGCCGGCCCATAGCGGCAGCTGCGGCAACGGCAGGCCCAGCACCCAGGTGGCAACCAGGATGGTGGCGGCCTGGCCGCCTACGGCAAGCCAGCGCAGGCTGCACAGGGTACGGAGAAACGGGGCGTCGGGACCGGTCATTCACGCTCATCGTATGCGTTCACGGGCGGCTGTGCCTGCGACAATCGGCCGCAGCCGTGCCACCGGCTGAATGCGAGTCACCCGGAATGCGGGGGCGGGCGGTAGAATGCGCCCATGCACGACGCCGTCACCCGCCCGACTCCTCCCTCCGATGCCACCTCCTGGCCCCGCCGCCAGACCCATGCCGTGCAGATCGGCGGGGTCACCGTAGGCGGAGGCAAGCCGGTCGTGGTGCAGTCGATGACCAACACCGACACGTCCGACGTGGCCTCCAGCGTGAAGCAGGTGGCCGAGCTGTGGCGGGCCGGTTCGGAAATGGTGCGTTTGACCGTCAATACCGTGGAAGCCGCTGCGGCGATCCCGCGCATCGTCGACAAGCTGGCGATGATGGGCATCGACGTGCCGCTGATCGGTGATTTCCACTACAACGGCCACCAGCTGCTGACCGCCGAGCCGGCATGTGCCGAAGCGCTGGCCAAGTACCGCATCAATCCGGGCAACGTCGGCTTCGGCAAGAAGAAGGATCTGCAGTTCGCTCAGTTGATCGAGTTCGCGATCCGCTACAACAAGCCGGTGCGCATCGGTGCCAACTGGGGCTCGCTGGACCAGGCCCTGGCGGCGAAGTTGATGGACGAGAACAACCTGCGCGAGCAGCCCTGGGATGCCGGTCGCGTGCTGCGCGAGGCGCTGATCCGTTCGGCGCTGGATTCGGCCGAGCAGGCGGTGGAGCTCGGCCTGCCGCGCGATCGCATCGTGCTGTCGGCCAAGGTCAGTGGCGTGCAGGAGCTGATCGCGGTGTACCGCGACCTGGCCCAGCGCTCCGATTTTGCCCTGCACCTGGGCCTGACCGAGGCCGGTATCGGCAGCAAGGGCATCGTCGCCTCGTCGGCGGCGTTGGGCGTGCTGCTGCAGGAAGGCATCGGTGACACCATCCGCATCTCGCTGACCCCGGAACCGGGCCAGTCGCGCACGCAGGAAGTGATCGTCGCCCAGGAACTGCTGCAGACCACCGGCCAGCGTGCCTTCACGCCGCTGGTCACGGCTTGTCCGGGCTGCGGCCGCACCACCTCCGAGTTCTTCCAGGAACTGGCCAAGGTGGTGCAGAACCACGTGCGCGAGAAGATGCCGCTGTGGAAGATCCACCATCCGGGTGCGGAGAACATGACCCTGGCGGTGATGGGCTGCATCGTCAATGGGCCGGGTGAGTCGCGGCACGCCAACATCGGTATTTCCCTGCCGGGCACCGGTGAAACCCCGGCCGCGCCCGTGTTCGTCGATGGCGAGAAGAAGGTGACCCTGCGTGGCGAGAACATCGCCCAGGAGTTCGTCGCCCTGATCGACGATTACGTCGAACACAAATATGTCCGAAGCGCCGGATAAGCCTGCGATCCTCGCTGCGCCGGAGTCCGCCTCCGGTTTCCGCCACTGGATGGCCCGCAATGCCTGGCGCCTGGTGCTGCTGTTCGGTGGCGTGCTGCTGCCGTTGGCGGGTTTCGTCGCGCTGGCCGACGAAGTGCACGAGTTTGAATCGTTCCATTTCGATGCGCCGCTGCTGTGGCAGATGCATGGCCTGCACTCACCGCTGCTGGACCGCTTCTTCGTGCTCATTTCCAGGCTGGGCTACGAATGGTTCCTGATTCCCGCCGACGTGCTGATCATCGGCGTGCTGCTGGGCTACCGGCGTTGGCGTGAGGCCACGTTCGTGGCGGTCAGCTTCGTCGGCTCGGCGCTGCTGAACATGGGCAGCAAGCATTTCTTCCAGCGCCAGCGCCCCAGCCTGTGGGAATCGATCGCGCCGGAATCGACGTTCAGCTTTCCCAGCGGCCACGCGATGGGCTCGATGACCCTGGCCGTGACCCTGGTGCTGCTGGCCTGGAACACCCGCTGGCGCTGGCCGGTGCTGCTGCTGGCGCCCTCGTTCAGCCTGCTGGTCAGCGTCTCCCGGGTCTATCTGGGCGTGCATTACCCCTCCGATATCCTGGCCGGATGGTGTGCCGCGCTGGTTTGGGTGGTAGGGTGCTATCTGGTCATGTTCAGTCGCCGGCATCCTTGGCGACGTCAGGATTCGCCGCCAGCGACGGCCAGCGAAGCATCATCACAGGGGGATTGACGTGGATGGCCCCTCCGGGGCGTCTACGTAATAGATCAGTTGTTTCGTTGCAGCAGGTTCTGCAAGACAGGGGGCAAGCACAACGCGCGGTACTGTGATGCGCAAGGCAGAATGCCCGGGTCGCATCTCGAACGCGCTTGCAGGGGTATCGGCGCCCTGCCTAGCTTGACCTGCAATGGCCGCATTCGAAGAGGTACGTGAATGACGATTCGAGTCTACCTGGTGGATGACCACGCACTGGTCCGCACCGGGATGAAGATGATCCTGTCGGGGGAGACCGACATCGAGGTGGTGGGCGAAGCCGAGACCGGCGAAGATGCGCTGCGCGACGTCCGCCAGCTGCTGCCGGACGTGGTGCTGTGCGACCTGCACCTGCCCGGCGTGAGTGGCATGGAGGTGACCGAGCGCATCGTCCGCAGCCATCGCAACACCCGCGTGGTGATCGTGTCGGTGCTGGAAGACGGTCCGCTGCCGAAGCGCTTGCTGGAAGCCGGGGCTGCGGGCTATATCGGCAAGGGCTGCGATGCACAGGAGCTGCTGCGTGCGGTGCGCGATGTGGCCATGGGCCGTCGCTACCTGGGCACCAGCATCGCGCAGAACCTGGCCTTGTCGACCGTTGAAGGCAACGGCTCTCCATTCGACAGCCTGTCGCCGCGCGAGCTGGAAGTGGCGTTGCTGCTGACCCAGGGCCTGCGCCAGGAAGACATCGCGCGGCGCCTGAGCCTGAGTGCGAAGACGGTGAACACGCACAAGGCGCGGCTGTTCGAGAAGATGGGGATCCACGACAACATCGCGCTGGCGCGCATGGCCAGCCAGTACGGGCTGGTGGATCCGGCACGGCCGCTGTAAGGGATTCGGCCAACGGCTGAGCCCTCCGCAGGGCCACCGACAGGTTCCGTGCGCCGTCACTGCCGATAGAGGAAATGTAGAGCCGAGCCTATGCTCGGCTGCTTTCCGGCCTGCGGGCGCGGAGCCGAGCATGGGCTCGGCTCTACAGCTGTGTCGGGCTCAGTGGCCGCGTACGCGCTTGATGATCTTCGCGGCGTCGGCGGCGCTGGCGCGCACCTTGTCCCACTGACCGTCGGCGATCCAGCTGCCCGGCACCATCCACGAACCGCCGATGCAGACCACGTTCTTCTGCTCGAGGTACTCGGCGGCGGTGTTTTCGGTGATGCCGCCGGTCGGGCACAGCTTGAGGTCGGCAACCGGGCCGGCCAGACCCTTGATCATCGCCAGCCCCCCCACGGCGGTGGCAGGGAACAGCTTGCACACGCGGAAGCCGCGCGCATACAGCGACAGCAGTTCGGTCGGCGTGGCCGCACCCGGCACTACCGGCAGCGGTGCCGCCGCCAGCGCATCGGCCAG
Organism: Stenotrophomonas sp. YJH_SMC_131; assembly: GCF_059367975.1. Taxonomy (NCBI): domain Bacteria; kingdom Pseudomonadati; phylum Pseudomonadota; class Gammaproteobacteria; order Lysobacterales; family Lysobacteraceae; genus Stenotrophomonas; species Stenotrophomonas sp. YJH_SMC_131. The sequence goes on from NZ_JCAFRJ010000005.1 coordinate 63,603, forward strand.
CGCCGGTGGCGTACCCGGGGTCACCAGGAAGTCCGCGCCCGCATCGATCGACTGCTGCATCTGCTCCACGGTCAGCACCGTGCCGGCGCCCACCACCACGTCCGGCAGCTCGCGCTTGAGCATCGCCAATGCTTCCATCGCCACTGGCGTACGCAGCGTCAACTCGATCGCCGGCAGGCCACCTTCCAGCAACGCCGCACTGACCGCACGCGCCTGGTCCAGCGTATGAATCGTCACCACCGGCAGGATGCCCGCCGCACGCAACAGCTCCGCCGCCTTCACCTGATGTTGTTCGATACCCATGCTTTTGCCCTTGCCTTTGCTCTTCTTGATTCAGTGGCCGCAGCGCAAATGACGCGCCGGGAATTGTCCAGGGCGCTCTACTGCCCAGGCCGGGAAGCCTGCCGCGGCTTTTCGCTTCAGGCGTCTTTTGCCTCATGCGGCGCCGCCGCCGCTGCGGCATCGTGCCCCAGCTCGTACTCCGCGTCGTATTCCCACGGCCCGCCATCGGCCGCCGCCGGCCCGCACGAAATCGAAATCGCACCCTGATCGGCCGGCCCCACCACGCGTCGGTTGATCGCGAACAGGTTGCGGCCCAGGTCATGCGCGGCAGGCGCCGTGTTCGGGGCCAGCGGACGCGCGGCCCACTCGGCCGCGTCCACCAGCACTTCCAGCGTGCCGGCCTCACCATCGAGGCGGATCATGTCGCCTTCGCGGACCTTGGCCAGCGGACCACCGCGTGCCGCTTCCGGCGTCACATGGATCGCCGCCGGAATCTTGCCCGAGGCACCGGACAGGCGGCCGTCGGTGACCAGTGCCACGCGCCGGCCCTGGTTCTGCAGCAGCCCCAGCAGCGGCGCCAGCGAATGCAGTTCCGGCATGCCGTTGGCACGCGGGCCCTGGTAACGCACCACCGCCACGAAGTGCTCGGGCAGCAGGCCGCCGGCATGCAGCTTGTTCAGCACCTGCGGCGCATCGACAACCACGGCCGGTGCTTCGATCGTGCGGTACTGCGGCTTCACCGCCGACAGCTTGATCAGCGACTTGCCCAGGTTGCCGCGCAGCAGGCGCAGGCCGCCCTGGTGCTCGAACGGATTGTCGACGCCACGCACCACTTCGTCATCGGCGCTGTGTTGCAGGCCCGGCAGGTAGACCAGCTGGCCGTCGCGCAGCTGCGGTTCGCGCGCGTAGTCGGCCATGCCGCCGCGCGCCACGCTGACCAGATCGCCGTGCATCAGGCCCGCCTTGATCAGCTCGCCGAACACGAACGCCGGGCCGCCAGCGGCCGCGAAGCGGTTCACGTCGGCCTCGCCGTTCGGATAGACGCGGGCCAGCAGCGGAATCAGCTGCGACAGTTCGTCGAAGTCGTCCCAGGTCAGCACGATGCCGGCCGCACGCGCCACCGCGATCCAGTGGATGGTGTGGTTGGTCGAACCGCCGGTGGCCATCAGCGCGATGACCGCGTTGATGATCGCGCGCTCGTCGATGATCCGGCCCAGCGGACGGAAGTCGTCGCCCAGTGCGGTGATGTCCAGTGCACGTCCGGTCGCTTCGCGGGTCAGCGCGTCGCGCAGCGGCGTGCCCGGATTGACGAACGACGCGCCCGGCAGCTGCACGCCCATCGCTTCCAGCAGCACCTGGTTGGAATTGGCGGTGCCGTAGAAGGTGCAGGTGCCGGCGCCGTGGTATGAGGCGGACTCGGCTTCCAGCAGCTCTTCGCGGGTGGCTTCGCCGGCGGCGTAGCGCTCGCGCACTTCCGCCTTCTGCTTGTTGGGGATGCCCGGGGTCATCGGGCCGGCCGGCACGAACACCGCCGGCAGGTGGCCGAAGGCCAGCGCGCCGATCAGCAGGCCCGGCACGATCTTGTCGCACACGCCGAGGTAGACGGTGGTATCGAACATGTCATGGCTGAGGCCGATCGCAGTGGCCTGGGCGATCACATCGCGCGAGAACAGCGACAGTTCCATGCCGCCGCGGCCCTGGGTGACGCCGTCGCACATCGCCGGCACGCCGCCGGCCACCTGTGCCGTAGCACCCAGCTCGCGGGCGATCTCGCGGATCTGCTCGGGGTAGGTCTCGAACGGCTGGTGCGCCGAGAGCATGTCGTTGTAGGCGGTGATGATGCCCAGGTTCGGCGTCACGCCGCCGCGCAGGCGGCTCTTGTCGGTACCGCCACAGGCGGCGAATCCATGGGCGAGGTTGCCGCAGCTCAGGCGGCTGCGGAACGGGCCTTCGCGCAGGGAGGCGTCGATCGCGGCCAGGTAGGCGGCACGCGAGGCGGCGCTGCGGCGGATGACACGCTCAGTGATGGCTTGCAGTTGCGGATGGAGGCTCATTGGCTACCGGCGTTCAAGGTGGCGAGAGGCAAGCGGCGGCAGGGCGCCGCCGCCGACATCAATCAGCCCAGTGGACGCGCAGGCGCGCGCCTTCCAGGTTGATCGCGTTGAGGATCGGATACTGCTGGGCGTCGTTGCTGTCCAACGCTTGGCGCAGCACCTGCAGCTTCTGCTTGCCGCGCAGCAGCAGCAGGCGCTGTCGGCATTGGCGCAGCCCATGCGGGGTCAGCGTGATGCGCAGCGGCCACTGGTTCGCGCCCGGGCAGCCGGTGGCATCCAGCGCGGCATAGGGCAGGGTGCTTTCCAGTGCGCGGGCGAGGTCCTTCGAGCCCGGGAACAGCGAGGCGGTGTGGCCGTCGTTGCCCATGCCCAGTGCAACCAGGCTCGGCGGCTGGCTGTGCTGTGCCTGCAGGTTGGCGGTGTACACGCATTCGGGCAGGGGCTTGCCGATCCGCACCAGTGGATCGAAATGCGCACCCTCGGCGCGTTTCAGCAGGTGCTCGCGCACCAGCCAGGCATTGCTGTCGCGATCCTGCGGCGACAGCCAGCGCTCGTCGGCCAGGCTCACTTCCACCCGGTCCCAGTGCACGTCCAACTCGGCCAGCGCCTGGTAGACCGGCGCCGGTGTGGTGCCGCCAGACAGCAGGATGCGGGCGCGGCCCACTTCGTTGATGTCGTGGTTGAGGGTGTGCGCCATCTCGGCGGCAACGGCTTCGATCCAGCCATCGGCATCGCCATGGTTGATGAACTCGATGCGGTCGTCGTGGAAGGTGGTGGGGCTCATGCGGCAACTCCAGGTGCGTCACGTTCGGCGTCGGCGGCATAGGCGGCGGCGCCCAGCAGTCCTGCGTGGGGATGCATCACCGCCAACGAGGGCACGCGCGCCATGATGGAAGAGAACCGGCCCTTGTGCTCGAAGCGCTGGCGGAAACCGGAGTGCTGCAGCGAATCGAGCATCTTCGGGGTCAGCCCGCCGGTCAGGAACACGCCGTCCCAGGCGCCCTGGGTCAGCACCAGATCGCCAGCAATGGCGCCGAACACGGCGCAGAACACATCCACGGTGCGCATCGCCTGCGGATCGCCGTGCAGGGCGCGGGCGGTCACGTCCACCGGCTGCAGCTGGCCCGGATCGATGCCGGCCATCTCGCACACGGCGCGATGGATGTTGACCAGGCCGGGGCCGCAGATCAGGCGCTCGTTGGAGACGCGGCCGAACTGCTCGGACAGGATCTCCAGGATGCGGATCTCTTCCGGGGTTCCCGGCGGGAAGCTGACATGGCCGCCTTCGGTTTCCAGCGGATAGCAACGGCCGTGGCGCATGATCAGGCCGCCGACGCCGAGACCGGTACCGGGCCCGATCACCGCGTAGTTGCGTGGCTGGCCGGGCTTGCCCGGTACCCAGGCAGCCCCGCCGACCTGGACCACGTCATCGGGCTGAAGCAGCGAAATCGCCATCGCCTGCGCGGCGAAGTCGTTGATCAGGTGCAGTTCGTCGAACCCGAGCATGGCAGCGGTGCGGCTGCGCGAGATCACCCATGGATGGTTGGTGATGCGTGCTTCATCACCATCCACGCGACCGGCCACGGCGAACACGCCGCGGCTTGCCGTGGCGCCGATCTGTTCGAGATGGTGGCGCGCGGCATCACCCAGCGACGGGAACTCCGCCACCGCGTACTCGCGGATGCTGTCCTTCTGCAGCGGTGCGTCCAGCGAGGTGTCGGCCAGGGCGAAGCGCGCGTTGGTGCCACCGATGTCGGCGACCAGCACTGGCTGCGAGCTGGCACTCATGCCGACGCTCCGCTGTCGGGCGCGTCCAGGTCCTGCGGCAGGAACCCGCCCGCATTGCCCGGGCCCCATTGGCCGGCGGGGTAGGGCTCCAGCGGCAGCTTGGCGTCCTTCCAGGCGTCGGCGACGCTGTCGATCCAGGCCCAGGCCGCACGCACTTCGTCATCGCGCACGAACAGCGTGTGGTTGCCGTTGAAGGCATCCAGGAACAAGCGTTCGTAAGCGATACGGCGGTGCAGGCCGGTCGGCACCGACAGTTCCAGCTCCAGCGGATGCAGCTCCAGCGCGCCCCATTCCGGGCCTGCCAGGCTGCTCATCAGGCCCAGTTCGATGTTTTCCTGCGGCTGCAGCTGGAACACCAGGCGGTTCGGTGCGGCCTGCGCGCGCTGCGGGCGCTCGAACAGCCAGTGGGTGACCGGCTTCAGCGTTACCACCACGCGGGTGGTGCGCTCGGGCAGGCGCTTGCCGGTGACCAGGTGGAACGGCACGCCGCTCCAGCGCCAGTTGTCGATATGCGCGGTGACACCGGCGAAGGTTTCCACGTCGCTGCCTTCCGGCGGCTGGTAGGCCTGTGCCGGCTGGCCATTGATGGTGCCGAAGGTGTAGCGGCCACGGATGCTGTCACGCGCGGCGTGCTTGGCATCGAGCGGGCGCAGGGCGCGCAGCACCTTGACCTTCTCGTCGCGGATGCGATCGGCTTCCAGCGATGCCGGCGGTTCCATCGCCACCATGCACAGCAGCTGCAGGATGTGGCTCTGCACCATGTCGCGCAGCGCGCCGGAGCGGGCGTAATAGGCATCGCGGCCATCCACGCCTTCGCTTTCGGCCACCAGGATGTGCACCGATTCGATGTAGTTGCGGTTCCACACCGCTTCCAGCAGCGTGTTGCCGAAGCGCAGTGCGATCAGGTTCTGCACCGCGGCCTTGCCCAGGTAGTGGTCGAGGCGGAACACGCGGTCCTCGTCGATCCACTGGCCGATGGTGCTGATGATTTCCTCGGCGCTCTCGCTGTCGCTGCCGATCGGCTTTTCCAGCATCAGGCGTGCCGGCGCGGCGAGGGCGCCGCCCTTGGCCAGGCCTTCGCAGGTGGAGATGTACAGGCCCGGCGGGATGGCGAGGTAGCTGACGCACTTGCGGTGCACGAGGTCGGCGACCGCGGCGGCAACCGAGTCGACGTCGCGCAGGTCCACAGAGCGGTAGTCGATGCGGCGCAGCAGGGCGCTGATGTCGTCCTGCGTGGCCATCGGCATGGCCTGCTGCAGGCGCGGCCGCAGGATGTCATGGAAGGCTTCGGTGTCATGCCCGGACAGGGCCAGCGCACGGATGCGGAAGTCCTCCGGCAGCAGGCCGTCGCCAAGCAGGCGAAGCAGCGAAGGGAACAGGTAGCGCTGGGCCAGATCACCTGTGGCACCGAACAGGAAGAGGGTGTCGTGCATCGCTCGAGTTTCAGATCCGGGTGACATCGTTGTCAATCGCTTCATGGCTGGGTTCGGGGGACATCCGCGCAACTGCCTGTCCGAGGTTCGTCAGGGGCGTTCTCCGGGGTGCCGGAAGACCGTTCCATTCGAAACCACTGCCTCGGCGGAACCTTCGTTCAACCGCCGACGCAGATCGGTGCGCACCGATCATCGGATAGTGCCACGTGAAAACGTTTACATGGCAGAATGGGCAACTGTATTCGATTGCAGTGCTCGCCGTCATGCGGCAAGCGCGCAATCATCACTGCCATCGGGAGGGCCGAGGCAGTCCCAAAAGACAGCCCGGCTTCGGGCGGACCGGATAGGTGATATGGCAAAAGTGCAGTTGCAGGGTGTGCGCAAGGTCTATGACAACGGCCAGGTCGCGGTGAAGGACGCCAGCTTCGAGGTCGCCGATGGCGAGCTGATGGTGCTGGTCGGCCCGTCCGGCTGTGGCAAGTCGACCCTGCTGCGGATGGTGGCTGGCCTGGAGGAGATCAGCGGCGGCACGCTGACCATCGGTGATCGCGTGGTCAACGACGTGGCGCCGAAGGATCGCGACATCGCGATGGTGTTCCAGAGTTATGCGCTGTACCCGCACATGACCGTGGCCGAGAACCTGGCCTTTGGCCTGAAGCTGCGCGGTCACGACAAGGCGACCATCGACAAGCGCATCGCCGAGGCGGCGCAGACGCTGGGCCTGACCGAGATGATGGACAAGCTGCCCAAGGCGATGTCCGGTGGCCAGCGCCAGCGTGTCGCGCTGGGCCGTGCGCTGGTGCGCGAGCCGGCGGTGTTCCTGCTCGACGAACCGCTGTCCAACCTGGATGCCAAGCTGCGCCACAGCGTGCGTACCGAGATCGCGCAGCTGCACCGCAAGCTGGGCACCACCATGATCTACGTGACGCACGACCAGGTCGAAGCGATGACCCTGGGCCAGCGCATCGTGGTGCTGAAGGATGGCGTCATCCAGCAGATCGATACGCCGATGGCGCTGTACGATCGCCCCGCCAACCTGTTCGTGGCCGGCTTCCTCGGCAGCCCGGCGATGAACGTGCTGCGCGGTACGCTGCAGGGCGATGCCGGTGGCGTGACCGTGGTCGATGGTGAGTGGCGTGCACCGCTGGGCCAGGCCACCATCGATCCGGCCTGGCTGCAGAAGCCGATCGCGGTGGGCGTGCGTCCGGAGCACCTGCAGCCGGCGGCCGCCGACGATGCGCATGCGTTCGTCGCACGCATTGAAGGCATCGAACCGGTCGGTAACGAGATCTTCGTCAACCTGAGCAGTGGCCAGCACGCGCTGACCATGCGCGTGGCGCCGCAGGCGCTGCCCGAGGTGGGCGAGCAGATCCGCGTGGCGATCCATCCGCAGGGCCTGCATTTCTTCAACCCGGAAACCGGCGCGCGCCTGTAAGGAGTAGTGCCGGCCGCTGGCCGGCAACCTCAACCCTGCATGGTTGCCGGCCAGCGGCCGGCACTACCATTCCTGCACCCACCCGTGCAGGTCCCCGCCTGCTTCAGCGGGCCAGGCCATCCAGCAACGGCACGCGCTGCGCAATGGCATCGCCCACCTGCAGATCAGCGTCGCTGGCCTCCAGTGGCAGTACCGCCAGTGCCAGGTCGCCGGCCACGCTGGCAATCGTGCCCAGCCCCGCGCCATCCTGCTGCACGCCATCGCCGGCCTGTGCCGGTGCTGCGGTATGCAGCAACTGCACCGCACGCTTGGCCTTGCCGAGGAAGTGGGTGCGGGCGACGATTTCCTGGCCGGGATAGCAGCCCTTCTTCACGCTGTAGCCGTTCAGGCGGTCCAGGCCCAGCTGTTGGGGGGTCCACACTTCGCGCTGGCCTTCTTCCAGCCGCGGCAGGCCGTAGCGCAGGTCGGCCTGGCGCCAGGCCAGGGCGAAAGCGGCCTCATCGGCTTCATTGCCGGCAGCGAACGCGTCGGCGCTGCCAATGCGCAGGGTGCGCGGCAGGGCATCGCTGCCCAGGTCCAGCTCCCAGCCGTCGCCTGCGGTCTGCGCAATCGCCGCGCCGCTGGCGGCCTCGGGCGCGGTGAACGCGCCAGCCGCCGCCAGATCGCTGCGCACCTGCACCTTCACCTTGCGGCGGAACACGAAGCGCTGCAGTTGCGACGCAATCGCATCGGCATCGCCGTCAGCCAGCACCAGCATCACGTGGTCGTCGGCCAGCCGAAGCAGCTGGAACACCGCCAGGGTACGGCCCTTGGCGCTCAGCCAGGCACTCCACTGCCAGTGCTGCAGGGGCAGGGCGGTGACATCGCTGCTGAACTGGGCGTGGGCAAAGACAGCCGCATCCGGGCCCTGCAGGCTCAGCAGCTGGTGGCCGGGCAGGCGCGGATATCCGACGAAAGCAGGGGGCAGGTTGTCAGGCACGTGAACGAGGTCTAAAATTTGTGCGTTGCGAGACCGAACATGATAGGCCAAACAACCCCCACTCCCGACGACGAATCTGAAGCCCCGCTGGTCCCCGCGGCACCCGTGCCCGTGGAACAGGAAAAAGCGGAAGAATTCGGCGGCCGCGGCGGACTTGATCCGGTGCGGTATGGCGATTGGGAGAAAAACGGACGCTGCATCGATTTCTGATCAGCATTGAGCCAACGCGGCCGTGTGCCGCCCAGCCGAGACAACGAGCCCAGCGAATGGCGACCAGACAACGCCCACTTTCCCCGCACCTTCAGGTGTATCGCTGGCAGATTCAGATGGCCACCTCGATCCTGCATCGAGCCACTGGCGTCTTTCTGTCTGTTGGTGCCCTCATCATCGCCGCCGGCCTGCTGGCCCTGATGATGGGGCCCGAGTCCTGGAACTGCTTCACCGGCCATGCCGGGGCCTGGTATGGCCGCGTGTTCCTGTTCGCGTGGACATGGTCGTTCGCCTATCACCTGTGCAATGGCATCCGCCACGTCGTGCAGGACTTCGCCATCGGCTTCAGCATCCCCGCCTTCATCCGCAGCAGCTGGCTGTCGGTCATCGGCAGCCTGGTGATCACCCTGCTGGTGTGGGCCTATGTGATGTTCGGAGGTGCCGCGTGAGCAAGTTCCGTACCCCGTTGAAGAACGTGCGCGGCCTTGGCTCGGCCAAGACCGGCACCGAGCACTTCGTGCACCAGCGCCTGACCGCCGCCGCACTGGTGGTGCTGGGCATCTGGTTCCTGGTCTTCGTGCTGGGCCTGCTGGGCTCGGACTACGCCACCGCCGCCGCCGCCGTGGCCAAGCCGTGGAACGCGGTGCCGCTGATCGGCCTGCTGATCGCCATGTTCTGGCACGCGCAGCTCGGCATGCAGGTCGTGCTGGAAGACTACATCCACGAATCGCTGCTGGCCCTGGTGCTGCAGACCGCGGTGAAGTTCGTCGCCGTGCTCGGCATGATCGTCAGTGTGTTTGCGGTGGGCCGCATCGCCCTCGGCGTTGCCTGAGCCCAGGCACCTACACAGGAATCCAGATTAGATGTCCGCTTACAAGATCACCGAACACAAGTACGACATGGTCGTGGTCGGCGCCGGCGGTGCCGGCCTGCGCGCCACGTTCGGCCTGGCCGCCAAGGGCCTGCAGACCGTGTGCCTGACCAAGGTCTTCCCGACCCGTTCTCACACCGTTGCCGCCCAGGGCGGTATCTCGGCCGCGCTCGGCAACATGGGCGAGGACGACTGGCGCTACCACTTCTTCGACACCATCAAGGGGTCGGACTGGCTGGGCGACCAGGACGCCATCGAGTACATGTGCCGTGAGGCCATCCCGGCCATCATCGAGCTCGAACATTACGGCGTGCCGTTCTCGCGCACCGCCGAAGGCAAGATCTACCAGCGTCCGTTCGGTGGCATGACCACCAAGTATGGCGAAGGCCCGGCGGCGCAGCGTACCTGCGCGGCGGCCGACCGTACCGGCCACGCGATGCTGCACACGCTGTACCAGCAGTCGCTGAAGCACGACGCGCGCTTCATGATCGAGTACTTCGCGCTCGACCTGATCTTCGACGAGGAAGGCGCCTGCCGCGGCGTGCTGGCCCTGGACATGTCCGACGGCACCCTGCACCTGTTCCGCGCCCAGGGCGTGGTACTGGCCACCGGCGGCTACGGCCGTGCCTACTTCAGCGCCACCTCGGCGCACACCTGCACCGGCGACGGTGGCGGCCTGGCCATGCGTGCCGGCATCGCCATGCAGGACATGGAGTTCGTGCAGTTCCACCCGACCGGCATCTACGGCGCCGGCTGCCTGATCACCGAGGGTGTCCGCGGTGAAGGTGGCATCCTGCGCAACAGCAGCGGCGAGCGCTTCATGGAGCGTTACGCGCCGCACTACAAGGACCTGGCCTCGCGCGACGTGGTCAGCCGTTCGATGACCATCGAGATCCGCGAAGGCCGCGGCGTCGGCGAGCACAAGGACCACATCCTGCTCGACCTGACCCACCTCGGCCCGGGCGTGATCGACGAGAAGCTGCCGGGCATCGCCGAGAGCGCCCGCATCTTCGCCGGCGTCGACGTACACAAGCAGCCGATTCCGGTCATCCCGACCGTGCACTACAACATGGGCGGCATCCCGACCAATTACCACGGCGAAGTGGTGCAGAAGGTCGGCGACAACGACAACGCGGTAGTGCCGGGCCTGTACGCCATCGGCGAAGCGGCCTGCGTGTCCGTGCACGGCGCCAACCGCCTGGGCTCGAACTCGCTGCTGGACCTGGTGGTGTTCGGCCGTGCCGTGGCCAACCGCTGTGCCGAGACCATCAAGCCGGGCGCTGCGCACAAGCCGCTGCCGGCCGATGCCTGCGACAAGGCGCTGGGCCTGCTGGACAAGCTGCGCCACGCCAACGGCGATACCCCGACCTCGGTCATCCGCGATCGCATGCAGCGCACCATGCAGGCCGACGCGGCGGTCTTCCGCACCAGCCAGACGCTGAAGGAAGGCTGCGAGAAGATGGACAAGATCTTCGACTCGTTCCAGGACGTGAAGGTCTCCGACCGTTCGCTGGTGTGGAACTCGGACCTGATCGAGACCTACGAGCTGAACAACCTGCTGCTCAATGCGGTGGCGACGATCAACTCGGCCGAACAGCGCAAGGAAAGCCGCGGCGCGCATGCGCACGAGGACTTCCCGGACCGCGACGACGTCAACTGGCAGAAGCACACCCTGGTCAGCGTCGACGAGAAGGGCAAGTGCAGCTTCGACTACCGTCCGGTGCACATGTACACGTTGACCGACGACGTGTCCGTGGTGCCGCCGAAGCCGCGCGTGTACTGATCCGACCCCGCCTACCATGCAATCCGCGCCCACGGGCGCGGGCCGCCTGAGCCAACGAGAGCAGCCATGGCCGAGTTTTCACTCCCCAAGAATTCCAAGATCACGAAGGGCAAGCACTTCCCCGTCAAGAACGGCGGCAAGAACGTGCGCACCTTCAAGATCTACCGCTGGAGTCCGGACGACGACAGCAACCCGCGCACCGATACCTATGAAGTCGATCTGGACGCTTGTGGCCCGATGGTCCTGGACGCCCTGATCAAGATCAAGAACGAGATCGACCCGACCCTGACCTTCCGCCGCTCGTGCCGCGAAGGTATCTGTGGTTCGTGCGCCATGAACATCGACGGCACCAACACCCTGGCCTGCACCCGAGCCATCTCGGACTGCGGCAAGAAGGAAGTGCCGATCTACCCGCTGCCGCACATGAACGTGGTCAAGGACCTGGTTCCGGACCTGACCCACTTCTACGCGCAGTACGCGTCGATCAAGCCGTGGATCCGTACCCAGACCCCGGCACCGCCGGACCGCGAGCGCCTGCAGTCGCCGGAAGACCGCAAGAAGCTGGACGGCCTGTACGAGTGCATCCTGTGCGCCTGCTGCTCGACCAGTTGCCCGAGCTACTGGTGGAACGGCGAGCGTTACCTGGGCCCGGCGATCCTGCTGCAGGCTTACCGCTGGATCATCGACTCGCGCGATGAGGACACCGGTGCGCGCCTGGATGATCTGGAAGATCCGTTCAAGCTGTACCGCTGCCACACCATCATGAACTGCGCCCGGACCTGCCCGAAGGGCCTGAACCCGGCGCTGGCGATCGCCGAGATCAAGAAGCTGATGATGGAACGCCGCGCCTGATCAGGCCCGGCTGTACCGGGTAGAGCCACGCCACGCGTGGCTGTGCCACCCCAGTAGAGCCACGCCATGCGTGGCTTTGCTGTATCTGGAGAAGCACGATGGAAGAAGATGTTCTGCTGAAGAAGCTGCGCTGGCGCTGCCGCCGCGGCATGCGTGAGCTGGACCAGCTGTTCGGCCGCTACCTGGACCACGAGTGGAGCACTGCGCCGACCGAAGAGCGCGAGGTTTTCCTGTTCCTGCTCGACTGCGAGGACGATAAGTTGTGGCGCTGGTTCATGGGCTACGAGGCCTGCCCGCATGCGCACGCGATCCCCCTCATGCAGAAGATCCTCGCCCTCAAGCCTTGAGTGGCGCCCCTCGCGGCTGCAGGCCGCCGCCCAACTGGCGGTGCTGCTGGCTGCGCCGTGGCTGCTGCGCGCATCGGATCTGCCTTCACGGCTGCTGATGCCCGCAGTGGTGCTGGCCTGGTGCGTGGGCCTGGCCGAGCTGGCCTGGTGCCAGCGCAGGCCGCGCGTGCAGGTGCTTCTGCCGCCGCTTCCCGAGCCGATTCGGGTGGCCGGGCAGGACGTCGAGGCACCCCGGCTGGTGGTGCGCGGGCCGTGGCTGCTGTTGCGTTGGCATCAGGACCGGCGCCGCCAGCGCCTGCTGTTCTGGCCGGATGTGCTCGATTCCGGGCAGCGACGTGAACTGCGACTGGCCGTGGCCGCACGCGCCGTTTCCCGTCAGCCCCGGACGATGGCACCATAAGCTGAATTGACCGGCGTGCCTGCATGTTCAAACCCATTCCCGTGGCCATTGGCCTGCGCTACCTGCGCGCCAAGCGCCGCAACGGCTTCATCTCCTTCATCTCGATGGCATCGATCCTGGGCATCGCGCTCGGCGTTACGGTGCTGATCACCACGTTGGCGGTGATGAGCGGATTCCAGAAGGAAATCCGCAGCCGCCTGCTGCAGATGACCGCGCACACCACCATCAGCCGCGACGGCGAGCCGATGCCGGACTGGATGCGCGTGGTCGACGTGGCCCGCAAGGATCCGCGCGTGGCCGGTGCCGCGCCGTACATCGAGATCCAGTCGATGATCAGCGGCCCGCGCGTGCAGGGTGCGATCATCCAGGGCATCGATCCGGCGCTGGAGCCGAAGGTATCGGTGATCGACAAGAAGGTCACCAAGGGCAGCTATGCCAGCCTGACGCCGGGCAGCTTCAACCTGCTGCTGGGCAAGGAACTGGCGATCTGGCTCGGCGTCGACGTCGGTGACCAGGTGCTGGTGACCTTCGCCGAAGTGCAGGGCACGCCTGCCGGTGCCGTGCCGCGGATGAAACGCTTCACCGTCAGTGGCATCTTCGAGGCCGGCTACAACGAGGTCGACCGGGGTGTCGGCTTCGCCAACATGCAGGACCTGGAGCGCGTGCTGCGCAGCGACGGTGCCACCGGCGTGCGGTTGAAACTGCACGACATGGATCGCTCGCTGGAAGTGGGCGTGGACCTGGCGCAGAGCCTGGGTGGTGCCTACCGCGTGAGTGACTGGACCCAGCAGAACGCCAACCTCTACCACTCGCTGCGCATGGAGAAGGTGGTGATGGGCATCCTGCTGTCGCTGATCATCGCCATGGGTGCGTTCAACCTGGTGTCCTCGCAGGTGATGCTGGTGACCGACAAGCAGGCCGACATCGCCATCCTGCGCACCCTCGGCCTGACCCCGGGCGGGGTGATGCAGGTGTTCATGGTGCAGGGTTCGCTGATCGGCATCTTCGGCACGCTGGCCGGCCTGATCGGCGGCATCACCCTGACCCTCAACCTGGAACGCATCCTGGGCGCCATCGAAAGCGTGTTCAACGTCAAGCTGCTGCCGGAGGATGTCTACTACATCACCGGCCTGCCGACCGACATGCAGACCGGCGACGTGGTGGCGATCACCGTGGTCGCGCTGCTGATGAGCTTCCTGGCCACCCTGTATCCCGCCTGGCGGGCAGCACGCACCCAGCCGGCGGAGGCCCTGCGTTATGAATAAGGTCTTCAACCGCGGCGATGAAGTGATCCGCGCCGAAGCACTGGGCAAGACCTACGCCGAAGGGCGCATGCAGACCCCGGTGTTCGATGGACTGGACCTGACCGTGACCGCCGGCGAAACCGTGGCGATCATCGGTGCCTCCGGTGCCGGCAAGAGCACGCTGCTGCACCTGCTGGGCGGGTTGGATATTCCGACCGCAGGCGAGGTCTACGTGACCGGCCAGCGCATGTCCGCGCTGTCGGACACCGCGCGTGGCCTGCTGCGCAACCAGGCGCTGGGCTTCGTCTACCAGTTCCACCACCTGTTGCCTGAGTTCACCGCGCTGGAAAACGTGATGATGCCGGTGCTGCTGGCCGGCACTGCCGTGGCCGAAGCGAGCAGCCGGGCCACCACGCTGCTGGAAGCGGTCGGCCTCGGACATCGCCTGGACCACAAGCCGGGCGAGCTGTCCGGCGGCGAACGCCAACGTGCCGCGGTGGCACGTGCGCTGGTCAATCATCCGGCCTGCGTGCTCGGTGACGAGCCGACCGGCAACCTGGATGACCGCACCGCGGGCACCGTGTTCGAGCTGATGCTGGAACTCAACCGCGCGCGTCATACCAGCCTGGTGCTGGTTACCCACGACCGCAGCCTGGCGCGGCGCCTGGACCGGGTGCTGGAGCTGCGCGAAGGGCGCCTGCACGCACTGGCCCACGCCGACGTCTGAGCGGCCGGCAACGGCCGCCTCCCGGCGCCTGAACGGGTTTACCTGCCCTCGCGCCGGTCGCACATCGGCCGGCGCATGATCGCAGCAGGTTCCCCGAGGAGATCGCCATGAAGACCCCGATCCTGATCGCCGGACTCTGCCTGGCGCTGGCCGCCTGCGCGACCAGCGGCCGGCTCAGCAGTACCGAGAAACTGGATCTGTACCGCGCCCACGCCGGCGCGCCGCAGAACGACATGCAGTTCTTCGGCAGCCTCAATGGCTGGACCGAACTGGGTGACAGCGCGCTGGCGGTGTGGACCCGGCCGAGCGAGGCTTACCTGCTGGAACTGAGTGGTCCGTGCCCGGACCTGTCGTACGCCACCGCCATCGGGTTGACCAGCAGCATGGGCCGCGTGTCATCGCGTTTCGACAAGGTGCTGGTGCGCGACCCGACCGGTGGCCCGCGCATGCCGTGCTTCATCAACAGCATCCGCAAGCTGGACGTGAAGGCACTGCGTGCCTCCGAGCAGGAGCTGCGCCAGGCGCAGGTGCAGGAGCGCGAGGAAAATACGAAATAGCGCGGTAGTGCCGGCCGCTGGCCGGCAACCTGGCATCTGCGCGATGCCGGCCAGCGGCCGGCACTACCTTTGGGTCAGGCTTCCGGGGTGAAGCCGGCAGGCTTTTCCGCGTCCTTCTCGAACAGGAACTTGACCAGTTCGCCCTCAAGGAATGCGCGATGCTCCGGGGTGCGCGGCGACAGGCGGTTTTCGTTGATCAGCATGGTCTGGTGCGCGAGCCACGCGGCCCAGGCCTGCTTGCCGATGTTGTTGAAGATGCGCTGGCCCAGTTCGCCGGGGTAGGGCACGAAGTCCAGGCCCTCGGCATCGCGTTGTTCGTACTGGCAGAAGACGGTTCGGGACATGGCACTCACTCGTGGTTGCGGGGTTTCTTGGAATTTCGTTTCGGCGCCTTGGTCGTGGCGCCGTCGAGCAGCTTGCGGATCGGCGCTGGCAGGCCCAGCGCGGGCAGCTCGTCGTTGGCGACCCAGCGCAGCGTGGGTTCTTCCACGCGCAGGCCGTGCACCTGCCGCGACAGTACCTGCAGGTGCAGCTTGTAGTGGCTGAAGGTGTGCTTCAACACCGGCAGTTCCTCGGCGTCTTCCAGCGAACCTTCGACGTGCGCGTCGAACCAGTCCTGCAGTACGCTGCCGGCATCGGCCTGCGGCAGCGTCCACAGCTGCGCCCAGATGCCGGTGTCCGGCCGCTTCTGCAGCAGCACGCGCTGCTGGGCATCGCGCAGCAGCAGGGCCACGGCTTCGCGCTCGGGCAGGGTCCTGCTGGGCTTGGGCGTGGGCAGTTCGGCGGTACGGCCTTCGCGGCGCGCCGCGCACGCGTCCTGCAGCGGGCAGATCACGCAGGCTGGCTTGGCGCGGCTGCACACCGTCGCACCCAGGTCCATCTGTGCCTGGGTGTAATCAGCCATTCGCCCGGCCGGCACCTGCGCCACGTGCGCCTCGGCAATCGACCACAACTGTTTCTCGATGGCCGGCAGGCCGGGAAAGCCGTCGATGCCGTGGTAACGGCTGAGCACGCGCTTGACGTTGCCATCGAGGATCGCGAACGGATCGTTCCAGGCCTGGCTGAGGATCGCACCTGCGGTGCTGCGGCCGATGCCGGGCAGGGCATGCAAGGGATCGAAATCGCGCGGCAGGTCGCCGTCGTGCAGTTCCACGCAGCGCTTCGCGGCGGCATGCAGGTTGCGTGCGCGGGCGTAGTAGCCGAGCCCGGCCCACTGCGCCATCACCGCGTCATTGCTGGCGGCGGCGAGGTCGGGCAGCGTCGGGAAATGCTGCAGGAACCGCTGGAAGTACGGGATGACCGTGGCTACCTGGGTCTGCTGCAGCATGATTTCCGACAGCCAGACCCGATAGGGGCTGCGTGGGTGCTGCCAGGGCAGGTCGTGGCGACCATGGTCGTCGAACCAGTGCAGCAGGCGGGCGACGAAACCGTCCCGTTCTGCAGTTTCGGCGCTGGCGTGCGGCTGGCGGGGCATTGGAGTTCCAGAGAGGCAGCCACCCGTGGGGTGGCTCTACCAGGCTGCGGTAGAGCCACGCCATGCGTGGCTGCGCGGTGTATCAGGCGCCCAGCGCTTCGGGCAGCAGGGCGTCGACGAACGCTTCCGGATCGAACACGCGCAGGTCTTCCGGGCGCTCGCCGATACCGGCAAAGCGGATCGGGATGCCGAACTCGCGGGCCAGCGCGAACACCACGCCGCCCTTGGCAGTGCCGTCCAGCTTGGTCACCACCAGGCCGGTCACGTTCACTGCGGCATTGAACTGGCGCAACTGCGACAGCGCGTTCTGGCCGGTGGTGCCGTCGATCACCATCAGCACTTCGTGCGGGGCGGTGGGGTCGATCTTGCCGAGCACGCGGCGGATCTTGCCCAGCTCGTTCATCAGGCCGGACTGGGTGTGCAGGCGGCCGGCGGTATCGGCGATCAGCACCGAGATGCCGCGGGCCTTGCCGGCCTGCAGCGCGTCGAATGCCACGGAAGCGGCATCGGCGTTCTGCCCCTGCGCGACCACGGCTACGCCGTTGCGCTCGCCCCAGGCCTGCAACTGGGCCACGGCGGCGGCGCGGAAGGTATCGCCGGCAGCCAGCATCAGGCTGTGGCCGTCGTCCTTGAAGCGCTTGGCCAGCTTGCCGATGGTGGTGGTCTTGCCGACGCCGTTGACGCCGACGGTGAGCACCACGAAGGGCTTGGCGTTGCGATCGATCACCAGCGGCTTGGCCACCGGCTGCAGGATCGCGATCAGCTCGGCGCGCAACGCGGCCAGCAGCGCATTGGCGTCGGCGAACTCGCGCGACTTCATGCGCTTGCGCAGGCCCTCGACCAGATCGGTGGTGGCGCCCACGCCGACGTCGGCGGTGATCAGTGCGGTTTCCAGCTCGTCCAGCAGATCGTCGTCGAGCTTGGGGTTGCGCGAGAACAGTCCACCGAAGCTGCGCGCGATGACGCTGTTGCGCAGGCGTTCGCGCCAGCCGGGCTTGCCGGCAGGCGCCGGAACGGCATCGATCGAGGCGGCGGCAGGCAGGTCGTCGGTGACCGGTGCCGGGGTGGGCTGAGGCAGTGGTGCGGGTGCCGGTTCGATGGCCGGGGCCGCCACCGGGGCGACGTCGATCCGGGCGGCCGATTGCGGAGCGCTCGGAGCGGGAACGACCGGAGCCGGAACCACCGGAGCCGGAACCACCGGGGTGGGCTCGAAAGCGACCGGAACGACGGCTGCCGGCGGCGGCTCGGCCGGCGCAGGCGCGGCCGGTACGGCTACCGGTGCTGGCTCTTTGTCCTCGACCGGCGCGGCCGACGGGAACGCCGCCGCCAGCTCTTCAGCCGAGTAGTGCTGGGTCTTGGGTGCCTCCGCTGCGGGGGCATCCTGGGGCTTCTTGCGGCGGAAAAAACTGAGCATTGGCAAAAGGCGCTGAAATCAGGGGGATATGCTACCACTCGGGCCTGTCGGGCCGATGTGGACTCAAGGTCGCGGCCCGCCGGCCGTTAACCGGTCCGGAGGGCTGCGTCGTGCGGCCCGGAGACCGCCATGGACAACGTGATGGGAATTGCCCTCGGCGGGATGCGTGCGTCCCAGCAGGGCGTGCAGGTGGCTGCGCACAACGTGGCCAACCTGGCGACCCCGGATGCCCAGCGCCTGCAGCTGCAGCGCAGTGCTGCCGGGCAGGGTGGGGTGCAGGCCGCGGTGATTCCCGTCGGCGCCGATGCCGGCGCGCCGCTGGGTGACCTGCTGGCCGCGAAAGCCGAGGTGGTGGCCTTCGCCGCCAATGCCGCGGTGATCCGCCGCCAGGACCAGATGCTGGGTTCGCTGCTGGATCGCGACGCCTGAACCCCTTCGGCAGGCGCCAACCGCCGCCCCTGGTGGGTGCCAACCTTGGTTGGCACTCTCCACCCGCGCCGGTAGGTGCCAACCTTGGCTGGCACGCTCGATCCGCCCCGGTAGGTGCCAACCTTGGTTGGCACGCTTTTGGGGCGCCAACCAAGGTCGGCCTCTACCAGAGCACCGCCGGGTAAGCCGGGCCATGCCCGGCGACCACCCTGTCGATCAGGCCGACAGCTCCAGCAGCAGCTTGTTCAGCCTCGCCACGTAGGCACCCGGGTCCTTCAGGCTGTCACCGGCGGCCAGCGCGGCCTGGTCGAACAGCACCCGGCCGAGGTCGTCGAAACGCGCGCCATCGGCTTCGGCATCCAGCTTGGCAATCAGTGGGTGGCCCGGGTTGATTTCCAGCACCGGCTTGCTGTCCGGCACCTTCTGCCCGCTGGCTTCCAGGATCTGGCGCATCTGCAGGCCCAGGTCCTGTTCGCCGATGGCCAGTACCGCCGGCGAATCGGTCAGGCGGTGTGACACGCGCACTTCGGCCACGTCATCGCCCAGCACGGTCTTCAGGCGCTCGACCAGGCCCTGCTTGTCCTTCGCCGCGGCTTCCTGTTCCTGCTTGTCCGCTTCGGTTTCCAGCGCGCCCAGGTCGAGATCGCCACGAGCGATGTCGACGAAGCCCTTGCCGTCGAAATCGGTCAGGTAGCCCATCAGCCACTCGTCGATGCGGTCGGTCAGCAGCAGCACTTCCACGCCCTTCTTGCGGAACACTTCCAGGTGGGGGCTGTTGCGCACCTGGCTGTAGCTCTCGCCGGTCAGGTAGTAGATCTTGTCCTGGCCTTCGGTCATGCGGCCGAGGTAATCGGCCAGCGACACCGTCTGCGCATCGCTGTCGCCGCGGGTGGAGGCGAAGCGCAGCAGCCCGGCCACCTTCTCGCGGTTGTTGTAGTCCTCGGCCGGGCCTTCCTTCAGCACTTGGCCGAATTCCTTCCAGAACGTGGCGTATTGCTCCGGCTTGTCGGCGGCCAGCTTGTCCAGCATGTCCAGCGAGCGTTTGGTCAGCGCCGCCTTCATCGAATCGATGACCGGGCCGGACTGCAGGATCTCGCGCGAGACGTTCAGCGACAGGTCGTTGGAGTCGACCACGCCCTTGATGAAGCGCAGGTACAGCGGCAGGAACTGCTCGGCCTGGTCCATCACGAACACGCGCTGCACATAGAGCTTCAGGCCCTTGGGCGCATCGCGGTGGTACAGGTCGAACGGCGCGCGGCCGGGCACGTAAAGCAGCGAGGTGTACTCCAGCTTGCCTTCGACCTTGTTGTGGCTCCACGCCAGCGGATCGCTGTGGTCGTGCGCCACGTGCTTGTAGAACTCGGTGTACTCGGCGTCGCCGATCTCGGTGCGCGGACGGGTCCACAGCGCGCTGGCGCGGTTGACGGTCTCCCACTCGACGGTGGCGCCTTCCTCGCCTTCCTTCGGCATCTGGATCGGCAGGCCGATGTGGTCCGAATACTTCTTGAGGATGCTGCGCAGGCGCCAGCCGTCGGCGAAATCATGCTCGCCATCCTTCAGATGCAGGACGATGCGGGTGCCGCGCTCGGCCTTGTCGACAGTGGCGACGTTGAAATCGCCTTCGCCGCGCGAGGTCCAGCGCACGCCTTCACCTGCGGCCAGGCCGGCGCGGCGCGAGGTCACTTCGACCTCGTCGGCAACGATGAAGGCGCTGTAGAAGCCGACGCCGAACTGGCCGATCAGCTGCGAATCCTTCTTCTGGTCGCCGGACAGCTGGCGCAGGAAATCGCCGGTGCCGGACTTGGCGATCGTGCCGAGATGGGCAATCGCCTCGGCGCGACTCATGCCGATGCCGTTGTCTTCGATGGTGATGGTGTGGGCGGCGGGGTCGAAGCTGACGCGCACGCGCAGTTCGCTGTCGCCTTCCAGCAGGGCCGGCTGGGTCAGGGCCTCGAAGCGCAGCTTGTCGGCGGCGTCGGCGGCGTTGGAGACCAGCTCGCGCAGGAAGATCTCCTTGTTCGAGTACAGCGAGTGGATCATCAGCTGCAGCAGCTGCTTGACTTCGGTCTGGAAGCCAAGGGTTTCGGTCTGGGTGGTCTCGGTCATCGATAGGGCTCCATGTGCAATGCCGCGCCAGCGCGTGCGGCCTCGCCAAGGGGTATGGCTGATTGTCCCGAAATCAAGGGGTTGGTCGGCCGGGCGGCGCCCGGCACCTGCAGAGGCCGAAGCAACAGCAACAGCAACAGCAACAGCAACAGCGGGCTATCTGTGGGATGGCGGGGCGGTGTGGGTTGGGTTGGCAGGACACGCCGTAAACCCCCCTCCGGCGGCCGGCCCAGCCGCTGGCGGCTGTGCGTTCGGGCGCTTGCGAAGCAGTGCTTCGCAAGCAAAGCGCCCTCACCCATGGGGGCTCGATGGCGCCATCCATGGCGCCAACGGTCCTGCCACCCCACACCGCCCCGCCTCTGACAGGTTCACTCGGCTGTTGGTGGGTGTCGACCTTGGTCGACACATCTGTCAGACATCGAAATAAATCTGGGGTCAGATCCGTTTTCTGCAGGAAAACGGATCTGACCCCAAGAGCCGTTCCGACAGATCGCAGGAAACTGTCGAAGGCGGGGTGGGTCCGGTTGAGGGGGCGTGAGCCGCATGGATGCGGCGACCGAGCTTACATGGACGTACTTGCAGCGTCCCCCTCAACCGGACCCACCCCGCCATCCCACGGGGATGCCCGCTGTTGCTGTTGCTTCGGCTTCTGCGGGTGCCGGGCGCCGCCCGGCCGAACTACAATCCCGCTCATGCTGAATTTCTCGAATTCCTCCCGCCGGGGGCGCCGATGAGCGGCCGCGGTGGCAATGACGGCCAGGTCCGCATCATCGGCGGGCGCTGGCGCAATACCCGGCTGCCGGTGCCGACCCTGCCGGGCCTTCGCCCCAGCAGCGACCGCGTGCGCGAGACCCTGTTCAACTGGCTGATGCCCAAGCTCGGCGGGGCCCGCGTGCTGGACCTGTTCGCTGGCAGTGGCGCGCTGGGCCTGGAGGCGGTCTCGCGTGGCGCTGCCCACGCCACCCTGGTCGAGCGCGATGCGCAGCTGGGACGCAACCTGACCGCCGCCGTCGCCAGGCTGCAGGCCAGCGACCAGATCACCGTCGTGCAGGCCGATGCCCTGCGCTGGCTGCAAGGGGCGCAGGCGCAGCAGGCCGACCTGGTCTTCATCGACCCGCCGTTTGCCGATGGCCTGTGGCAGGACGTGCTGGCCCAGCTGCCGCGGCACCTGGCCGCCGACGCCTGGCTGTACCTGGAATCGCCGGCCGGCCACGTGCCGGTGCTGCCGCCGGACTGGCTGCTGCACCGCGAGGGTGGCACCCGCGAGGTGCGCTTTGCCCTGTACCGCCGTGCCACTGCTACACTTTGACCTCATCTGAACATCTGCATCCGCCCATGACCGTGGCCAATCGCCGCATTGCCGTCTACCCCGGCACGTTCGACCCCATCACCAACGGTCATATCGACCTTGTGAGCCGGGCCGCGCCGCTGTTCGAAAAGGTCGTGGTCGGCGTGGCGCAGAGCCCGTCCAAGGGCCCGGCGCTGCCGCTGGAGCAGCGCGTGCAGCTGGCGCGTGGCGCGCTGGCCCACCACGGCAACGTCGAGGTCATCGGCTTCGATACCCTGCTGGCCCATTTCGTACGTTCGGTGCAGGGCGGGGTGCTGCTGCGCGGCCTGCGCGCGGTGTCCGACTTCGAGTACGAATTCCAGATGGCCAGCATGAACCGCCACCTGATCCCCGAGGTCGAGACCCTGTTCCTGACCCCGGCCGAGCAGCACAGCTTCATTTCGTCCTCGCTGGTCCGCGAGATCGCGCGCCTGGGCGGCGACGTGTCCGGTTTCGTGCCGGCCGCGGTGCTCGAAGCCCTGCGCAAGGTCCGCGAAGCGAAGTCGGCACAGTCGTAAGCCCCGCTGTACCCGCACCCCATTACGTACACCACCACGCACCATTCCGGGAGGAAACCCATGAACACCACCATGCGCGCGATGCTGATCGCTTCGTTGGCTCTGGCATTCACCGCCTGCAAGAAGGAAGAGGCCGCTCCGGTCGACGAGGCCAAGCAGGCCCTGGTCGCCCCGGCCAAGGACGACGATG
Organism: Stenotrophomonas sp. YJH_SMC_131; assembly: GCF_059367975.1. Taxonomy (NCBI): domain Bacteria; kingdom Pseudomonadati; phylum Pseudomonadota; class Gammaproteobacteria; order Lysobacterales; family Lysobacteraceae; genus Stenotrophomonas; species Stenotrophomonas sp. YJH_SMC_131. The sequence goes on from NZ_JCAFRJ010000005.1 coordinate 86,023, forward strand.
CAGGCTGGAAGAAGTACCTGCAGGAAGTGGCGATCCAGAACATGGGCAACATCACCAACAGCCCGTTCCTGTACTACCTCTCGCCGGAATCGGACCCGGACTTCCAGGCCAAGTACGAGCGCCAGACCGAAAGCGCGACCCAGGCCGTGGCCCGTGGCGTGCAGCCGGGCAACATGCTGGCCTTCGGTTCGTCGGCCTCGGGCAAGATGGCGGACATGATCCAGGCCGTGTTCAAGGACGTGTCGCCGGATTCGATGAAGGGCGTGCGCGTCGTCTTCATCGGCCAGTCGGCCGACAACGCCCGCGTGCAGGCTGCGATCCAGCCGACCGGTGCCGAGTACATTTTCGTCGAAGCCAAGTAATACCGAGCCATGGCGGCCATGCTCCGGCATGGCCCGGGCGGCATCCTGCAAGGGCGCCGCTGATGACCTGACCGGCCCGCGCGCCCGCGCTGGCCGGTCCTTTGTCCCAGGGCGCGGGCGAGGAGTATCGCCGTGTCGCTGAAAATCAACGAGCTCTGCGTCAACTGCGACGTATGCGAGCCGGCCTGCCCCAACCAGGCCATTGCGATGGGTGAAACCATCTACGTGATCGACCCTGCGCGCTGCACCGAATGCGTGGGTCATTTCGACGAGCCACAGTGCGTGGTCGTCTGCCCGGTCGAGTGCATCGACCCGGACCCGGAGATCGTGGAAACGGAAGACCAGCTGCTGGCCAAGCTGCGCCAGCTGCAGCACGATCACCCCGAACTCTACGCGGAGCCCCCATCCGAATGAAGACGCTGATCGTCCGCCCCCTGTTGCTGCTCGGCCTGCTGCTGAGCCCCATGGCCTGGGCTGACAGCCCGGCCCGTGCCGATCGCCCTGATGGCGCGGCCATTGCCAGCGGCCACGCACTGGCCACCCAGGCCGGCATCGACATCCTGGCGCAGGGCGGCAACGCCTTCGACGCTGCAGTGGCGGTGTCGTCCACGCTGGCGGTGGTCGAGCCGATCAGTTCCGGGTTGGGCGGCGGCGGCTTCTTCCTGCTGCACGACGCGGCCACCGGCAAGGATGTGATGCTGGATGCGCGCGAGACCGCCCCGGCTGCGGCGACCCCGCAGGCCTTCCTCGACAAGCAGGGCAACCTGGACCGTGATCGTTCGGTCAACGGTGCCTGGTCGGCGGGTATTCCCGGCCTGCCCGCAGCGCTGGTCGAGCTGTCGGCCAAGCACGGCAAGCTGCCGTTGTCGGCCTCGCTGCAGCCGGCGATCCGCATCGCGCGCGAAGGTTTCCCGGTGTACGACCGCATGGCCAAGGGCTACGCGTCGCGGCGTGAAGTGATGGAGCGCTATCCCGGCACGCGCGAGGTCTACCTGCGCAATGGCAAGCCGATCGCCAGCGGCGACCTGTTCAAGCAGCCGGAACTGGCGCAGACGCTGGAGCGCCTGGCCGCGGGTGGCTTTGATGGCTTCTACAAGGGCCAGACCGGAAAGCTGTTGCTGGCGGGCGTGAAGCAGGCTGGCGGCAAGTGGACCGCTGAAGAACTGGCCGGTTACCGCGTCAAGCAGCGCGAGCCGATCGTGTTCAACTACAACGGCTGGAAGATCACCACCGCGCCGCCGCCGTCGTCCGGTGGCATCGCGCTGGCGAGCATGCTGCAGATCCTGGAAGGCTGGGACATCAGGAAGATGGACCCGGCCCACCGCACCCACCTGGTGGTGGAGTCGATGCGCCGCGCCTACCGCGACCGCACCTTCTTCCTCGGCGATCCGGACTTCGTGCAGATCCCGCAGAAAGTGCTGACCAGCAAGGATTACGCGCAGGGCCTGCGGGCGACCATCCATCCGGAGAAGGCCACGCCCAGCGACCTGCTGTCGGGCAATCCGACGCCGCTGGAAGACGACGAGACCACGCACTTCTCGATCATCGACCGCGACGGCAACCGCGTCGGCGCCACCCAGACCGTCAACCTGCTGTATGGCTCGGGGCTGATTCCCAAGGGCACCGGCGTGCTGCTGAACAACGAGATGGACGACTTCGCGCTGAAGCCGGGCACGCCCAATGCGTTCGGCGTGATGGGCTATGAGGCCAATGCGCCGAAGGCCGGCAAGCGCATGCTCAGCTCGATGACGCCGACCTTCATGGAGAACGCCGACAAGGTCGTGGTGCTGGGCACCCCGGGTGGCAGCCGCATCATCACCATGGTGCTGCTGGGCATCCTCGGCTACGACGACGGCCTGGATGCACAGCAGGTTGCCGCGCTGCCGCGCTACCACCACCAGTGGCTGCCGGACCTGATCGAAGCCGAGGACGATGCGTTCGACGCGGCGACGGTGAAGCAGTTGCAGGCGATGGGCCACAAGATCGACCTGCCGGGTGACGTCGCCGCAGGCGGCCGCGGTTCCAGTCACGTGTGGGGCAACCTGCAGACCGTGGAATGGGACCGCAAGGCGAACAAGCTGTTCGGCGGCAGCGACCCCCGCAACCCGGTGGGCAGCGCCCAGGTCGTGCCGGCACGCTGATCCGGTAGCGCCGGCTGCTGGCCGGCAATCCGGCAGATTACCGAAACCCCGCCTTTGCCGGCGGGGTTTTCTGTTTCCTTTCTAGCGATTATTTAACGGGCTGGCGCCGATAATCGACGCATGAAACTCTGGTCTATTCGTGGAAACTCGCAGCGCCTCGATGGCGGTGCGATGTTCGGCAACGCACCGCGTGCGTTGTGGGAAAAATGGGCGGCACCGGACGAGCTCAATCGCATCGAGCTGGCCTGCCGCGCACTGCTTGCCAGTCCGCTGGAAGGCAAGACCGTGCTGTTTGAAACCGGTATCGGGGCGTTCTTCGATCCGCGCATGCGCGAGCGCTACGGCGTGCAGGAAAGCCAGCACGTACTGATCGATTCGTTGCGCGAAGCCGGCTTCGAGCACGAGGATATCGATGTGGTGGTGCTCAGCCACCTGCATTTCGATCATGCTGGCGGCCTGCTGGCGGCATGGAGCGAAGGGCGTGAACCCGAGTTGCTGTTCCCCAACGCGACCTACGTGGTCGGTGCGCAGCATTGGCAGCGCGCCGTGCAGCCGCATCCGCGCGACCGTGCCAGCTTCATTCCGGAACTGCCGGGCCTGCTGCAGGCCAGTGGCCGGCTGGAAGTGGTGGACGGGGAGTACTCGAAGGCACTTGGCCGCAGCGTGCGCTTCAGCTACAGCGACGGGCATACGCCGGGACTGATGCTGGCCGAGATCGTCGGTCACGCGCATGCCGGCGAAAGTGCGCATGGTGGCGTGGTGTTCTGTGCCGACCTGATCCCGGGGCGCTCATGGGTACACGTGCCGATCACCATGGGCTACGACCGCAACGCCGAGCTGCTGATCGACGAGAAGCGGCAGTTCCTTGAAGACAAGCTGGCGCGCAACGTGCGGCTGTTCTTCACCCACGACCCGCAGGTGGCGCTGGCGCAGCTGGGCCGTGATGACAAGGGACGTTTCGTGACCCTGCACGAACAGGGCGAGCTGAAGGCGCGCGCCCTGGGGTAATGAAAAGGCCGGGCAATGCCCGGCCTTTCACTGACGGTGGCAGATCCACGCCATGCGTGGATGGCGTTCGATCCGGACGCGACGATTACGACGACTTCAGGCAGCTGCTCATGAAGGTCTTGCGCGCATCACCGGCCAGCTTCTTCGCGCCCGCGTCAGCGTTGCACTTGCGCATCCGTTCCTGCTGCGGATTGACCGCCTTGGTCTCGGCGGCGTGGCCGCTGAGGCAGGAGCTCTGCGCGGTCTTGTAGGCATCACCCTTCAAGCCCTTGTTCTTGGCCGAGCATTCGGCCATGCGCTGCTGCTGCGGGGTGGTGGCGTTGGCAGCCAGGGGCAGGCCGACCAGCAGGACGGCGGCCAGCAGGAAAGAGGCTTTCATCGGGAGCTCCAAGGGTGGCGGGTGCGCGGAGCATTCGCTTCAGGCCGGCAAGGCCACGTGAAGAATCACGCCAGTGCCGCGCCTGCTTGCGGCAACGTTCAGACCGGCGTATTACTTAGCTATATGGGTAAGTATTATCCTGCCATTGAAGATGTCTTCCAGGCACTGGCCGACCCGACCCGTTGCGCGATCGTAGCGGCGCTGGGGCAGGGGCCGCGCACGGTGTCGATGCTGGCCGAACCCTTCGAGATGGCCTTGCCCTCGCTGATGAAACACCTGGCCGTGCTGGAGCGCAGCGGCGTGGTGCGCAGCCACAAGCAGGGGCGCACACGCACCTGCGAACTGGTGCCGGCGCGGCTGGGCCAGGCCGAACAATGGCTCGCAGAACAGCGTGCGGCTTGGGAAGCGCGTTCCGACCGCATGGTCGATTTCGTCGAAACCCTTCACCGACAGGAGCAGGCCCATGGCCGTAGACGCAGGTAACAACCCCGACACCGATCTGGTGATCTGCCGTGTGCTGAACGCACCGCGCGCCGCCTTGTGGCGGGCGTGGACCGACCCGGAACTGCTGCGCCAGTGGTGGTGCCCGAAGCCGTGGACCACCGAGGTACGCGCATTCGACCTGCGCCCCGGCGGGGCCTTCCACACCTTCATGCAGGGTCCCGATGGCGGCAGCAGTGACAATCCGGGCAGTTTCCTGGAGATCGTGCCGCAGCAGCGCCTGGTGTTCACCTCGATGCTGGGTGCGGGCTGGCGACCGCAGTCACCCTGGCTGGGCTTTACCGCCGTGATCACGATGGAGGACGAGGGGCAGGGCTGCCGCTACACCGCGCGGGTGATGCACCCGGACAAGGCGCTGCGTGACCAGCATGAGCAGCTGGGCTTCTTCGACGGCTGGAACACCGCCATCGACCAGCTGGAAGCCTTCGCCGCCGGGCTGTAGGCCGGAATGCGGGGTGGTGGGGTCAGGGCCCTTTCTGCGAAAGGGGTCCGACCCCCGCGATGTTGGGGTCGGATCCCTTTCGCTGTGAAAGGGCTCTGACCCCGGTTCACCGGATCAACCGACGCGGGTACCGAAGATGCGGTCGCCGGCGTCGCCCAGGCCCGGCAGGATGTAGCCCTTGTCGTTGAGCTGGGCATCGATGGCTGCGGTGTAGATCTCCACGTCCGGGTGCACGGCCTTGACCGCTTCGATGCCTTCCGGCGCGGCCACCAGGAAGATGCCCTTGATGCGGCGGGCACCGGCACGCTTGAGCATGTCGATGGTGGCGATCAGGGTGCCGCCGGTGGCCAGCATCGGGTCCAGGATCAGCGCGTCGCGCTCTTCCAGGCGGCCGGTCAGGCGCTCGAAGTAGGGCACCGGCTGCAGGGTTTCCTCGTCGCGCTGCAGGCCGACCACGCTGACACGGGCCGCCGGGATCAGCGACAGCACGCCGCTGAGCATGCCCAGGCCGGCACGCAGGATCGGCACCACGGTGATCTTGGCGCCGGCAATACGCTGCACCGTCACCGGGCCGGCCCAGCCGGGCAGGGTGTGCGGCTCGGTGTCCAGGTCGGCGGTGGCCTCGTAGGCCAGCAGCGTACCCAGCTCGTTGGCCAGTTCGCGGAAATCCTTGGTGCTGAGCGCAGCGTTGCGCATCAGGCCGATCTTGTGCTGCACCAGCGGGTGGCGCACTTCGACGATCTTCATGGTCGGGAAGGGGGAAAAGGAGAGAGGAGGCCATTTTGCCGGATTGGCGTGTCGAACCCCAAACCGGGCCTGGATCTGATGTACATGAAATGTGCAGGCGCATGTCACGGCCATGCAACCTTGCGGACATACCGTGCAGACCCATTCTTAACAGGAGTGGGGATTCCCAGTGCATATCAAGACTCCGTTGGCCGTTGCCATCACCCTGACCCTGGCGATGGGGGCCGCGGCACCGCTGCAGGCTGCCGGGCAACAGGCGGTAGCCGCTACCGGCGCCGTGGCGGCCGACGCGGTCGACCTGGACCGTATCGAAGTGCGCGCCCAGCTCGAATCGCAGATCCGCGCGGTCGACCTCAAGCGCAGCAGCGACGCCATCGAGGACGCGGTGTCCTCCGATGCCCTGGGCCAGTATCCGGACAAGAACGTGGCCGAATCACTGCAGCGCCTGCCGGGCGTCAGCGTGACCCGCGACCAGGGCGAAGGCCGCTTCGTGGTCATTCGCGGCCTGGATGCCAATCTCAACAGCGTCAGCGTGGATGGCATCGCCATCGGTACGCCGGAAGATTCCAGCCGCGCCGCGCCGCTGGACGTGATCCCATCGGACTCCACCGAGCGCCTGCGCGTGGTCAAGTCGCCGACCCCGGACATGCCCGGTGATGCCATCGGCGGCGCCGTGCTGGTGGAATCGGCGTCGGCCTTCGACCGCGACGGCCGCAGCCTGCGCGGCAAGATCGAGGGCAGCCACCAGCAGCTGTCCGGCGAGACCAGCCCCAAGGCCGCCTTCAACTACAGCGAAGTGTTCAACGACACGTTCGGCGTGGCGCTGGGCGTGAACTACCAGAAGCGGAAGTTCGAGTCGGACAACACCGAAGTGGAATATGACGGCGAGGACGATGTCGCCCCCGGTGACGTGACCGCGATCAACCTGCAGCACCGCAAGTACGAGATCGAGCGCAAGCGCATCGGTGCCAACCTCAACCTCGACTGGCGCCCCAACGAAGACAGCACGTACTACCTGCGCACGCTGTACAGCCAGTTCGACGATGCGGAGACCCGCCAGCGCGTGATCTTCAACTTCGACGACGCGAAGATGGTCAAGACCGGCACCGACCAGTACCGGCTCGATGGCATGCCGAAGGACTCGATCGACAAGCGCATGCGCTACCGCACCAAGAAGGAGAACACCTTTGCGGCCAGTCTTGGTGGCGAGAACAAGCTGACCAACGCCGTGGTCGATTACCGGATCGGCTACACCCGTACCGAAGAGCGCGTGAACGACGAGATGGAGGCGCGCTTCAAGCTCAACGGCAAGGCCTTCAATGGCACCCTGGACCAGAGCAGCCGCCTGCCCAGCTACAGCTTCGATAACCCGCAGTGGCTGGACAACGGCAACTACGCGTTCGACCGCGTCGTGCTTTCGCCCAAGCAGGTGAACGACAAGGAACACAGCGCGCAGGTCAACGTGCGCTTCGACGGCGACAGCAGCAGCATCAAGTTCGGCCTGCTCGGCCGCTGGCGCGACCGCGACGTGAATGTCGATGAGCGCGAACTGCGCGTCGGCCCGAAGGTGGTGCTGTCGAGCTGGACCACCTCTTCGCCGGAGCATCGCCACGGCAACATGGGGGATGGCATGGACTCGGCTGCGATGCGCGCGTTCTGGGCCGCCAATGGTGGCCAGTACAGCGCCCGCCCGCAGGATGTCGGCGGCAATGCGATGACGTCGCTGGAAGAGGATTACGTGGCCAGCGAGGACATCTTCGCCAGCTATGCCATGGGTACCTGGGATGTGGGCGCGCTGCGCATCATCGGCGGCGTGCGCGTGGAGAACACCCGCTTCAAGGCAGTCGGCAACCAGGTGGACGTGGCCGCCAACGGCCGCAGCTTCACCGTCACCCCGCGCGTGGCCAACAGCAGCTACACCAACGTGCTGCCGGGCCTGCATCTGCGCTATGACGCGGCCGATGACTGGGTGCTGCGCGCCTCGGCCAACAAGACCGTATCGCGCCCGTCCTTCGGCGACGTCTCGCCGCGCGTGGGTTACAGCCGCGGTGACGAGGAAGTGCGCCTGGGCAACCCGGAACTGGATCCGTACGAGTCGAAGAACATCGACCTGTCGGTGGAGAAGTACATCGGCAGCAGCGGCATCGTTTCGCTGGGCCTGTTCCACAAGTCGATCGATGGCTACATCGTGGAGACCGTGCGGACCAATGATCCGGCCTACGGCGGATTCGACGTGACCCAGCCGATCAATGGTCGCAAGGCCACCGTGCGTGGCGCGGAATTCAACTGGCAGCAGCAGCTGGCCTTCCTGCCGGAGGGCCTGGATGGCCTGCTGGTCGGTGCCAGTGGCACCTGGCTGGACACCACGTTCGATGCCGGCATCAAGGGACGTGAGGGCGAGGACTTCACCCTGCCGCGCGCTTCCAAGCATGTCTACAGCGCACACATCGGCTATGAAAAGTACGGTGTAAGCACGCGTCTGGCGGCCGTGTACCGCAGCGAGTATCTGGACAGCATCGGCAAGGGACGTGCATTCGACATCTACGTGGCACCCAACACCCAGCTCGATTTCTCGCTGGACTACAAGTTCACCCCGCGCGTGAGCATGTACTTCGAAGCGCAGAACCTGCTGGACAAGCCGCTGGAGCTGTACCAGGGCACCCGCTCGCGCACCCTGCAGATGGAAGAGTACGGCCGCACCTATGCGCTGGGCCTGAAGGTGGCGCTGTGATGGGGCGTGGCGTCACTGTCCTGGCCGCCGCGCTGGCGGCTACGCTGGTCGCCGGCTGCACGCCGGCCACCGGCAACGATCCGGTTGCGGGAGCGGCCGCGCCGGCCGCCAGTGGCGAGCGCGTGGTGAGCACCATCGCCGAAGCGTTCCTGTCACCGATGACCCCGGCCGACAACATCGACTCGCCGGCGGCCTGGCGCGCGCCGGACGGCGCGCTGTGGCTGATCGCCACCGCCAAGGCCACCGACAAGCTGGTGGTCTACGACGGCAGCACCGGCCAGCACCTGCGTGACGTCGGCAGCAGCGGCACCGCACCGGGGCAGTTCGACCGCCCAAACGGCATCGCGGTGACCGACGACCTGCTGTGGATCGTCGAGCGCGACAATCACCGCGTGCAGGTGCTGAGCCTGCCGGACTTCGCGCCGCTGGCGACCTTCGCTGCGGACGACCTGCGCAAGCCGTACGGTCTGTGGGTCGACCGCCGTGCCGATGGCTACAGCGTCTACGTCACCGATTCCTGGGACAACGGCGAGGATGCGCAGGGGCGTGACATCCTGCCGCCGCTGGCCGAGCTGGACAAGCGCGTGCGCCAGTACCATGTGACCCGCGACGGCGCGAAGGTCGAGGCGAAGCTGGTGGCCAGCATCGGCGATACCACCGAGGCCGGTGCACTGCGCGTGGTCGAGTCGATCTGGGGCGACCCCGAGAACGACCGGCTGCTGATTGCCGAAGAGGACGAGCGCTACGCCAGCGAGTTCAAGGTCTACACCCTGGCGGGCCGCTTCACTGGCACCACCTTTGGCCGCGACGTGTTCAAGGCCCAGGCCGAAGGCGTGACCCTGCGCACCTGCGGCAAGGACGGCTGGTGGATCACCACCGAACAGGGCAAGCAGCGCAGCGTGTTCCACCTGTTCGACCGGCACACGCTGAAGCCGGTCGGCGCGTTCCAGGGCAATACCGTGGCCAACACCGATGGCATCTGGATGATGCAGCAGCCCAGCGCGCGCTTCCCACACGGTGCGCTGTATGCAGTACATGACGACCAGGGCGTGGTGGCCTTCGACTGGGAGAGCATCGCCAAGCAGCTGGCGTTGCCGCTGGAGTGTGGCGCATGAGCGGGCAGTGCGTAATGCGCGCGCTGGCGCTGGGCCTGCTGCTGGCGCTGCCGTCGCTGTCGTTCGCGGCGGCCGAACCGAATACCCAGGTGCCGGCAGGTAGCCGCCACTACGCGGCGACGACGGTGCCGGACCGCATCGTCGCCTCGCCGGCGGTTGATTCCAGCCATGGGTTCGCCGTGGCCTGGCGTACCGACGACAGCGTGCAGGCGCCGCTGCTGGAAATCGCGCTGGCCGCAGATTCGCCGGCCATTGAAGGCATCCGCCAGGTGCGTGCGACGACCCGCGCGCTGCAGACCGAGAACGGTCTGTCGCACCACCATCGGGCAGATATCGATGGCCTGCAGCCGGATACCCAGTACGTCTACCGTGTGCAGGGCAATGGCAGCTGGAGCGCCTGGAACCAGCTGCGCACGCTGGCCAGCGCCGATCAGCCGCTGACCCTGCTGTACTTCGGCGATACCCAGAACAAGAACGTCAGCCATGTCAGCCGCGTGGTGCGTGCCGCGCAGAAGGCTGCGCCGCAGGCGCGCATGAGTCTGTTTGCCGGTGACCTGGTCAGCGGAGGCGACAACATGGATGACAGCGAGTGGGGTGAGTGGTTCGCTGCGACCAGTTGGCTGGCGCAGGAAACGCTGGTGGCGCCGGCCATCGGCAACCACGAGTACTTCGAGGAATTCGAGGACACCCCGCAGGAGCGCCGCGTGCTGGGCCGCCACTGGCCGGTGACGTTCGCGCTGCCGGGCAATGGTGCCACCGCCGCGCAGCAGACCAGCTACTGGTTCGATGCGCAGGGCGTGCGCGTGGCCGTGGTCGATGGCACATCGGCACTCGACCTCGGCACCGCCAAGGCGCAGGCACAGTGGCTGGACAAGGTGCTGACCGGCAATCGGCAGGCGTGGACCATCGTGCTGCTGCACCAGCCGTTCTACTCGCCGCGCGAAGGGCGCGAGAACGCCGCGTTGCGTGACGTGCTGCTGCCGGTGGTACGCCGCCACAACGTAGATCTGGTGCTGCAGGGCCATGACCACACCTATGGCCGCCGTGGCGAAGGGCAGGCCGCGACGCCGCAGTATGTGGTGACCGTGGCCGGACCGAAGCAGTACCGCCTTTCCGACGAAGCGCGCAGGACGATGGACCCGGTGGCCGAGGACACCCAGCTGTTCCAGGTGCTGAACATCGACCCGCAGCACCTGCGCTATGAAGCACGCACCGTGACCGGCCGTCTTTACGATGCCTTCGAATTGCGTCGTGATGCCAAGGGTGGAAAGCAGCGCACGGAGTTGACCGAAGGCCGCATCACGCCACGCGACTGCCCGCGTGCGCAGACCGCCAAGGGTCGCGCCGACCGCTGCTGGGAATGAGGAGACGCCGATGACCACACCCCGCCGCATCATTCCATTGGCTGCCATCGGCGCGTCCCTGCTGTTGCTGGCCAGTGCGGTAACCGCCGCCGATACCGTGCTGCATCCCTTCCTGGTCGCCCAGCCGGCGCAGGCCCCGCAGGAAGTGAACTTGGCGGTGGAGATCCCGGCCGGCAGCTTCACCAAGTACGAGATCAAGGAAGACGGGCTGGTGCACGTGGACCGCTTCCAGTCGATGCCGGTCGCCTATCCGGCCAACTACGGCTCGATGCCGCGCACCCTGGCCGGCGACAACGATCCGCTGGATGCGCTGGTGTTGACCCGCGAACCGCTGCATCCGGGCGTGATCGTGCGTTTCCGGCCGATCGGTTACCTGAAGATGATCGATGGCGGCGAGCACGACGAGAAGATCATCGGGGTGCCGACCGACAAGGTCGACCCGACCTACGCCAGTATCCGCGACCTGGCGGACCTGCCGGAGGCCGAACGGCAGCGGATCGAAGCATTCTTCCGCGTCTACAAGGACCTGCCGGCCGGGCGCAACCCGGTGCAGCTAAATGGCTGGGGCAACGCCGCCGAGGCACGGTCAGTGATCCGCGAGGCCATGCAGCGGTTCAAGCGCTAGAACCCCGCCGTGGGTGGGTGGCCGGACGCGCGCATCACCTTCACCGCCCCTGGCTATCATGTCCGCCTTCCACAACGAAGGCGGTGCATGTGTCGGTAGCGTTGGTATGGTTCCGCCGTGATCTGCGGCTGCAGGACAATCCGGCCCTGCAGGCCGCGCTGGATGCGGGTCACGACGTGGTGCCGGTCTATCTCCACGCGCCGCACGAGGAAGGCGAGTGGGTGCCTGGCGCGGCCTCCGATGCGTGGCGCCACCGTTCACTGGGTGCCTTGGACGCCGACCTGCGCACGCGCGGTTCATCGCTGGTGCTGCGTAGTGGTGACAGCCTGCCGGCCCTGCAGTTGCTGATCGGGCAGACCGGCGCCGAGGCGGTGTACTGGAACCGCAAGTACGAGCCGGCCACCCAGGCACGCGACGCCACCATCAAACGCACGCTGCGCGAGCAGGGCATCGACGCACAGAGCTGCAATGGCAGCCTGTTGTTCGAGCCCTGGGACATCGCGACACAGCAGGGTCAGCCGTACAAGGTGTTCACTCCGTACTGGCGCAACGTACTCAGTCATTGGCGCCTGCCGACGCTGAGTGCCGCGCCGAAGGCACTGACCGCGCACTCGGTCGACGGCCTCGCATTGGACGAGCTGCGGCTGGCGCCCACGCTGGACTGGGATTCCGGCTTCTGGGAGCACTGGCAGCCGGGCGAGGCCGGCGCGCTGGAGGCGTTGTCCGTGTTCGAGGACGGCGCGTTGCGCGGTTACCGCGAGCAGCGTGACCTGCCGGACCGGGTCGGCACCTCGCGGCTGTCGCCGCATCTGCATTTCGGCGAGATCGCACCGTGGCGCATCGCGCATGCGCTGGAGAGATTGCGCAGTGCCGGCACTGATGCCGACATCGACGGCTATCTGCGCCAACTGGGTTGGCGCGATTTCGCCTACCACCTGTTGCATCACTTCCCGAAGACGCCGACCGACAACCTCAATCCGCGTTTCGACCGCTTCCCTTGGGCCACGCCCACTGCAGCGCAACTGCATGACTGGCAGCGCGGCAACACCGGCGTGCCGATCGTCGATGCGGGCCTGCGCGAGCTGTGGCACACCGGTTACATGCACAACCGGGTACGGATGATTGTTGCCAGCTACCTGTGCAAGCACCTGCGTGCGCACTGGCTGCAGGGCGCGCGCTGGTTCTGGGACACCCTGGTCGATGCCGACCTGGCCAACAACACGATGGGCTGGCAGTGGGTGGCAGGCACCGGCGCCGACGCGGCCCCGTACTTCCGGGTGTTCAACCCGGTCACCCAGGCGGAGAAGTTCGACCCGCAGGCGCGCTACATCAGCCGCTGGGTGCCCGAACTGGCGGCGCTGCCGGTGAAAGCGCGCTTCGCGCCGTGGCAGCATCCGCTGCTGCTGGCGGCGCATGCCCCGGGCTATCCGCGTACGCCGCTGGTGGATCTGGCCGCCGGCCGCGATGCTGCGCTGGCCGCCTACCGGCAGACGGGGGCTGGGTAAAGCGCGGGCTGAGCGTTCCAGTCAGTTAGCTGAACGCGGCCCTGTTGCCGCGACCGATCATCATCCCGACATCGCATCGGGCTGTTTATTCTCTCTGCGCCCGTAAGCCGCCGACCCGACCGGAAAACAAGGAGAACCACATGATCCGCAACACCACCCGCAACGTCGCACTGGCCCTGATGAGTGCGGCCGTCCTGTCGGCCTGCGCCACCGGCGGCTCCTATGTGCAGAGCGACCAGTACGGCAACCCGACCGAACAGCAGAACCGTACCGGCCGCAACGCGCTGATCGGTACCGCCATCGGTGTGGCTGCCGGCCTGCTGACCGGTGACAGCGCCACCGAGCGGCGCCAGCACGCGCTGATCGGTGCCGGTATCGGTGCGCTCAGCGGCGCCGCCGTCGGCCAGTACCAGGATCGCCAGGAACGCGCGCTGCGCGAGCGCACCGCCAACACCGGCATCGATGTGCAGCGCCAGGGCGACAACATCATGCTGAACCTGCCGGATGGCATCACCTTCGACTTCGGCAAGGCCACCCTGAAGCCGCAGTTCTACGGCTCGCTCAACGGTGTGGCCGGTACGCTGCGCGAGTACAACCAGACCATGATCGAAGTGGTGGGCCACACCGACAGCATCGGCAGCGACGCGGTCAACAACCGCCTGTCGAAGGAACGCGCCGATTCGGTGGCGCAGTACCTGATCGGCCAAGGCGTGCAGAGCGTGCGCATCGAAACGCTGGGGGCCGGCAAGTCGTATCCGATTGCCGACAACAGCACCGATGCCGGCCGTGCCAAGAACCGCCGCGTCGAGATCCGCGTGATTCCGCTCAAGCAATAACGCGTAGCGTTGTTGCTGTTCCGGCCTGGCCGGAACGAAAATGCCGCCCTTGCAGGCGGCATTTTCTGTAGGTGCCGAGCTTGCTCGGCACGCCGATAGCGCTTCCGGTTGCGGCTTCTCCGAACGGCGCCGACCAAGGTCGGCATCTACCGAGAGCCACGCAGCCGGAACGAAAATGCCGCCCTTGCAGGCGGCATTTTTGTGGGTGCCGAGCTTGCTCGGCACACCGACAGCGTTCCCGTTCGCGGCTTCTCCGAACGGCCCCGACCAAGGTCGGCATCTACCGGACGCCCGGCGCAGCCGGAAGGAAATGCCGCAACTCATCTCCTGGTAGATGCCGACCTTGGTCGGCGCCGTTCCAACCGCAGTCGAGCATGGCTCGACTCTACAGAAGCCGGTTACACCGCCGAGGCGGCGACCTTCTCCAGGATGCGCTTGCCGCTGCTCTCCAACGCCGCGTCTTCCTGGGCCTTCTGCTGCTGTGCCAGCTTCGCACCCGGGCACTGCGCCAGCATGTAGTTGGCGTCGAAGTTGAGCTTTTCCACCAGGAAATCGACGAACGCCCGCACCTTCGGCGAGACCAGGCGGCCACCGGCGAACACGGCGTTGAAGTCCACTTCCGGGCCGGTCCAGCCGGCCAGCACGCGCCGTACCATGCCGGACTCGACGAACGGCTTGGCCATCACATCACCGGTCAGCAGCAGGCCTTCGCCACACACCAGTGCACCATTAAGCGCAGACATGTCGTTGGCGGTCATCAGCGGGGTGACCGGGAAGTCACGCAGCTCGCCGCCGTTCTCGCCCAGCTGCCAGGTGAAGCGCGGTGAATTGCCAGTGTGATACGGCTTGCGCATCGCCAGGATGCGATGGAACTGCAGTTCTTCCGGATGCAGCGGCTCACCATAGCGCTCGATGTAGGCCGGGCTGGCGAACACCTGCGTGCGCAGGCTGCCCAGCTTGCGCGCGACCAGGTTGGAATCGGGCAGGGCGCCCACACGCAGCGCCAGATCCGCTTCGCCGGCAATCAGGTCCAGCTTCTCGTTGCCCATGTGCATGTCCAGGCGGATTTCCGGATACTGCGCATGGAACTGGCCCAGCAGCGGGGCGATCCAGGTGATGCCGATCGAATAGGGCACGGTGAAGCGCAGCCAGCCGCGCGGGCCGGACTGCAACTGGCTCACCGCGCTTTCGGCTTCTTCCAGCTCGCGCGCGATGCGCTGGCAATGCTCGTGGTAGATCGAGCCGGCTTCGGTCAGGCCGAGGCGGCGGGTGGTCCGGTGCAGCAGCCGCGCGCCCAGGCGCGTTTCCAGCTCCTGCACTTTGCGGCTGACCGTGGTCTTGGGCAGGCCGAGCGATTTGGCAGCGGCAATGAAACTGCCTTGCTCGACCACCTTGACGAAGATCAGCGTCTCGTTGAGATCGTGGGACATGGTCGGGGATCCTGGACGTCGGGGATGGGCCAATCGTGACAGAACGATTGGACCGGGAGCGGGATGATTATTCCCCTTAATCAGGACTAATCAAGTAAAGGTTTGAGGTCTATCGTGGCGCCATTCGTGAAATGGAGCCCCCTCGCCATGAGCCTGCGCAACATTCTTGCCCGCTTCCGGCATGTCGGCCAGAACACCCTGGACCTGGCGATGACCGTCGAAGCCCGTCCGAGTTCCTTGGTACACAAGGACTTTCGTGAGTTTACCGCGCCCATGCGTCAGCAGCGTGGCGGTGCCATCCGCCTGGCCCCGCACAAGGGTGACCGGCTGCGCCGGATCGGGACTATCCCGGATTTGGGAGGAAATGTCCCGTGAATGGGATACTGACGCCCGAAGTCCTGGTCCTCGGCGGCACCGGTGCCGTCGGCCAGGGCGTGGTCGGCGCATTGCTGGAAGCCGGCAGCCCGGTGCTGGTGGTTGGCCGCGACCCGGGTCGGCTGGCGGCGCTGCATGAGCAGTTCGCCGACGAGCCCGGCCTGGAGACGCTGCTGGGCTCGCTCAGCGATGACGGCTCGGCACGTGCCTTGGCCGAACGCATCGCGCAGCGCCCGCGTCCGCTGGCGGCGGTCATCGCCGCAATGGGTGGCCCCTACCGTCGCGGCCGGGTGACCGACCGCAATGGCGATGAGCTGTTGGGGGCGATGCAGGCCGACCTGATGCCGCACGTGCACGCGGTGCGTCACCTGCTGCCACTGCTGCAGGACAACGTGCATGCACGCCGCTACGTGATGATCGGCAGCCCCGCCAACGCCAAGCCCTGGGCGGGCTACGGCGAGACCTCGATCACCACCGCCGCGCTGCGCATGTACGCGCAGGTGGTGCACCAGGAAGCGCAGGCACTGGGTGTGCGCGCGCAGATGCTGGAAGTCTGCAGTCCGGTGTGCACCCCGGCCAACGCGGCCAATGCGTGCATCGAGTGGCCAAGCTCGTTGCTGGTCGGTCGTCGTGTGGTCTCCCTGCTGGACGGCTGCCGCGACAACCGCGCCATCGTCCGCTGCGACAGCAGCGATGCCGAACTGCCGCGCGGCCTGCTGCACCTGGATGTCCCTCCACTGTGGCGCGATACCGCGGGCATCGCTTGACCTCGACCATGGTTGAGGTCGCAGTATGCGCCGCCGATTTTTGCAACACGTTCTCATATAGCTGTACCACCCCTCCGTACGGATGCATGCCATGACTTCCCCCAATACCACCCCACATCGTTTCGGCCATCGCATCGCGATGGTCGGCGTGTCGATCCTCGCCGCGGCCGTGCTTGCGGCCTGCAGCGGCGGCCATGCCGAAGAGGCCGGTGCTCCGCCGCCGCCGCAGGTCAGCGCCGCGCCGGTGCTGGTCAAGCAGGTCAGCCAGTGGGACGAGTTCAGCGGCCGCGTCGAAGCGGTGCAGAGCGTTGAACTGCGCCCGCGCGTGTCCGGCTACATCGACAAGGTCAACTACGTCGAAGGCCAGGAAGTGAAGAAGGGCGAAGTGCTCTTCACCATCGACGCGCGCAGCTACCAGGCCGAGTACGATCGCGCGGCCGCCGAGCTGGCCCGCGCCCGCACCCAGGCCACGCTGGCCCGCAGCGAGTCCGAGCGTGCCAAGCGGCTGTCCGAGCAGCAGGCGATCTCCACCGAGACCGCCGAGCAGCGCCGCGCGGCTGCCGACCAGTCCGGCGCCGCCGTGCAGGCCGCGCAGGCGGCGCTGGATGCAGCCCGCCTCAACCTGGAGTTCACCAAGGTGCGTGCACCGATCGATGGCCGTGCCGGCCGCGCGATGGTCACCGCCGGCAACCTGGTCACCGCAGGCGACAGCGCCAGCGTGCTGACCACGCTGGTCTCGCTGGATACCGTGTTCGTCTACTTCGATGCCGACGAAAGCACCTTCCTGCGCTATGCACAGATGGCACGCAAGGGCGAGCGCCCCAGCGAGCGTGACAGCGCGCTGCCGGTGAAGGTCGGCCTGTCCGGCGAAGAGGGCTACCCGCATGCGGGCAAGGTCGACTTCCTCGACAACCAGGTGGCCCGCAGCACCGGCACCATCCGCGTCCGTGCGCTGCTGGACAACGCCGACCGCCAGTTCACGCCGGGCCTGTTCGCCCGCGTGCAGCTGCTTGGCAGCGGCCAGTTCCAGGCCATGCTGATCGATGACAAGGCCGTGCTGACCGACCAGGACCGCAAGTACGTCTACGTGGTAGACAAGGATGGCAAGGCCCAGCGCCGCGACATCCAGCTCGGCCGCACCGCCGACGGCCTGCGCATTGTCGAGCACGGCCTTGCCGCCGGCGACAAGGTGATCATCGACGGCGTGCAGAAGGTCTTCATGCCGGGCATGCCGGTGCAGGCCAAGGCCGTGGCGATGCAGCCGCAGGCTGCGCCGGCACCGGGCCGCGATGCCACCGCCGCCCTGAACCACTGATCCGCCGGCTCCTGATCCGCGTCCCCGCTTAGCTGCCGGCGCCAGCGGCAGCCTTCCCTGCCTTCGTCATCCCGGCGAGGGGCAGGGTGGCTGTTGCCCGCCGGACGCCTTTCCCAGGAATTCCTCCATGGACTTTTCCCGTTTCTTCATCGACAGGCCGATCTTCGCGGCGGTGCTGTCGATCGTGATCTTCGCCGCAGGCCTGATCACGATTCCAATCCTGCCGATCAGCGAGTACCCCGAAGTGGTGCCGCCGTCGGTGGTCGTGCGCACGGTGTATCCGGGCGCCAACCCCAAGGTCATTGCCGAGACCGTCGCCACGCCGCTTGAAGAAGCGATCAACGGCGTCGAAGGCATGATGTACCTGAAGTCGGTTGCCGGCTCGGACGGCGTGCTGCAGATGACCGTCACCTTCCGCCCCGGTACCGATCCGGACGCGGCGGCGGTGAAGGTGCAGAACCGCGTGGCGCAGGCGCAGGCGCGCCTGCCCGAGGACGTGCGCCGGCAGGGCGTGACTACGCAGAAGCAGTCGCCAACCTTCCTGATGGTGGTGCACCTGACCTCGCCGCAAGGCAAGTACGACACCCTGTACCTGCGCAACTACGCCCGCCTGCACGTCAAGGATGCGCTGGCGCGTATTCCGGGCGTGGGTGACGCGCAGATCTTCGGTGGCGGCGACTACGCCATGCGTGCCTGGCTGGACCCGGACAAGGTGGCTTCGCGTGGCCTGACCGCCAGCGACGTGGTGCGTGCCATGCGCGAGCAGAACGTGCAGGTTTCGGCGGGCCAGCTCGGCGCCGAACCGTTGCCGAACAGCCAGTTCCTGACCCTGATCAACGCCCAGGGCCGCCTGAAGAGCGAAAAGGAATTCGGCGACATCGTGCTCAAGAGCGGCACCGATGGCGAGATCGTGCGCCTGGCCGACGTGGCCCGCCTTGAACTGGGTGCCGGTGACTACACCCTGCGCTCGCAGCTGGATGGCAAGAACGCGGTCGGTATCGGTATCTTCCAGTCGCCCGGTGCGAATGCGCTGGAGATTCGTGACCAGGTCATCTCGACGATGGACGAGATGCAGAAGACCATGCCGGCCGACGTGAAGTACGAAGCGGTGTATGACACCACCATCTTCGTGCGCGACTCGATCAAGGCCGTGGTCTCCACGCTGCTGGAAGCCATCGCCCTGGTGGTGCTGGTGGTGATCCTGTTCCTGCAGACCTGGCGTGCCTCGATCATCCCGTTGATCGCGGTGCCGGTGTCGGTGGTGGGTACCTTCGCCGCGCTGTACCTGCTGGGCTTCTCGATCAACACGCTGAGCCTGTTCGGCCTGGTGCTGGCGATCGGCATCGTGGTCGACGACGCGATCGTGGTGGTGGAGAACGTCGAGCGCAACATCGAGGAAGGCCTGTCACCCACCGCTGCGGCCCACCAGGCCATGCGTGAAGTGTCCGGCCCGATCGTGGCGATCGCGCTGGTGCTGTGTGCCGTGTTTGTGCCGATGGCCTTCCTGTCCGGCGTCACCGGCCAGTTCTACAAGCAGTTCGCAGTCACCATCGCCATCTCCACGGTGATCTCGGCGATCAACTCGCTGACCCTGTCGCCGGCCCTGGCCGCGCGTCTGCTGAAAGCCCATGGTGCTCCGAAGGATGCGCCGAGCCGCCTGATCGACCGCCTGTTCGGCTGGGTGTTCCGTCCGTTCAACCGCTTCTTCAAGTCCAGCTCGGAGAAGTACGAGCGTGGCGTGGCCCGCATCCTCGGCCGTCGTGGCGCGGTGTTCGTGGTCTACGCGATCCTGCTGGTCGGTACCGGCGTGATCTTCAAGCTGGTGCCGCCGGGCTTCATCCCGACCCAGGACAAGCTGTACCTGATCGCCGGTGTAAAGCTGCCGGAAGGTTCGTCGATCGCGCGCACCGATGAAATGCTGCGCAAGGTCGCCAAGATCGCCCAGGAAACCGATGGCGTGGCCCACACCATCTCGTTCCCGGGTCTGAACGCGCTGCAGTTCACCAACACGCCGAACACCGGTGTGGCGTTCATCCCGCTCAAGCCGTTCGCCGAGCGCCATGGCCGCACCGCCGCACAGATCAATGCCGAGATCAACCAGAAGATCGCCGGCCTGCAGGAAGGCTTCGCGTTCGCGATGATGCCGCCGCCGATCCTCGGCCTGGGCAACGGCAACGGCTACCAGATGTTCATCGAGGACCGTGGCAACCTGGGTTACGGCGCGCTGCAGAATGCGGTGCAGGCAATGCAGGGCACCGTTGCGCAGACGCCGGGCATGGCCTTCCCGATCAGCAGCTACCAGGCCAACGTGCCGCAGCTGGATGCCGAAGTGGACCGCGTCAAGGCCAAGGCGCAGGGCGTGCAGCTCACCGAGCTGTTCGACACCCTGCAGACCTACCTCGGTTCGGCCTACGTCAACGACTTCAACCAGTTCGGCCGTACCTGGCAGGTGATCGCCCAGGCCGACGGTCCGTTCCGCGAGACGGTCGAGGACATCGGCAAGCTGCGTACCCGCAACGACCGCGGCGAAATGGTGCCGATCGGTTCGATGGTCACCATCAAGCAGACCTTCGGCCCGGACCCGGTGCTGCGCTTCAATGGCTATCCGGCAGCAGACCTGGCCGGTGAGGCTGACCCGCGCCTGCTGTCGTCGGCCGAGGCGATGAACAAGCTGACCGAGATCGCCGGCAAGGTGCTGCCGGTGGGCATGACCACCGAATGGACCGACCTGAGCTACCAGCAGGCGACCCAGGGCAAGGCGGCCTTCATCGTGTTCCCGGTGGCGATCATGCTGGCCTTCCTGGTGTTGGCCGCGCTGTACGAGAGCTGGTCGCTGCCGCTGGCGGTGATCCTGATCGTGCCGATGACCCTGCTGTCCGCGCTGTTCGGCGTGTGGCTGACCGGTGGCGACAACAACGTGTTCGTGCAGGTCGGCCTGGTGGTGCTGATGGGCCTGGCGTGCAAGAACGCGATCCTGATCGTCGAATTCGCCAGAGAGCTGGAGATGGGCGGCAAGGGCATCGTTGAAGCCGCGCTGGAAGCCTGCCGCCTGCGTCTGCGCCCGATCGTGATGACCTCCATCGCCTTCATCGCCGGTACCGTGCCGCTGGTGCTGTCGCACGGCGCGGGTGCCGAGGTGCGCTCGGTGACCGGTATCACCGTGTTCGCCGGCATGCTGGGCGTGACCCTGTTCGGCCTGTTCCTCACCCCGGTGTTCTACGTGGCCCTGCGCAAGTTCGTCACCCGCAACGGCGGTGGCCAGCTGGTGCAGCACGGCGAGCCGACCATCCACCACTGACATGGAACCCCGTCGCCGCCGGTCACTGGCCGGCGGCGGCTTTCCACCCACAAGGCATGCATCCATGAATACCCATCAGAACAAGATCGCGCTGGTCACCGGCGCCACCCGTGGCATCGGCCTGGAAACCGTGCGCCAGCTGGCCCAGGCAGGTGTGCATACGCTGCTGGCCGGTCGCAAGCGCGATACGGCGGTGGAGCTGGCACTGAAGCTGCAGGCTGAAGGCCTGCCGGTCGAAGCCCTGCAACTGGACGTGACCGACGCGGCCAGCATCGCCGAAGCGGTCGAGCAGGTGCGCCAGCGTCACGGCCGCCTCGACATCCTGGTCAACAATGCCGGCATCATGATCGAGAACCCGGCGCAGGCGCCGTCGGAGCAGTCGCTCGACACCTGGAAGCGTACCTTCGACACCAACGTGTATGCGCTGGTCGCAGTAACCCAGGCATTCCTGCCGCTGGTCAAGCAGGCCAAGTCCGGGCGCATCGTCAACGTGTCGAGCATGCTCGGCTCGCAGACCCTGCACGCGGATCCCTCATCGGGCATCTACCACTTCAAGATTCCCGCCTACAACGCGTCCAAGGCCGCGGTGAACAGTTGGACCCTGAGCCTGGCCTACGAGCTGCGCAACACCCCGATCAAGGTCAATACCGTGCATCCGGGTTACGTGAAGACCGACATGAACGGCGGCAACGGCGAAATCGAAATCGCCGAAGGCGCGCGCTCCAGCGTGCAGATGGCGCTGATCGGCGAATCCGGTGCCAGCGGCAGCTTCACCTACCTGGGCGAGGTGCTGCCATGGTGATCCGCACGTTGGCGATGGCCGTCTCCAGCCTGGTGCTGGCAGGCTGTGTCAGCGTCGGCCCGAACTACAAGGCCCCGGTGCAGGAACCGGTGGTCCTGCAGAGCGCACAGCAGCCGGTCTTCAGCACCGTTTCGCCGGTGGCCAGCTGGTGGGCGCAGTTCGATGATCCGGTGCTGGAACAGCTGGTGCATGGCGCCCTGTCGGACAACCTGGACCTGCGCGTGGCCGTGGCCCGCGTCAGCCAGGCCCGCGCGGTGTTCGTCGAAAGCCGTTTCGACCAGGCGCCGCACATCACCGCTGGCGGCAGCTACGACCGCCGCAAGCAACCCGATCCGCAGCTGGGTGGGCAGCGGGTGTTCAGTGAAAGCTACCAGCTCGGCTTCGACGCCGGCTGGGAGCTGGATCTGTTCGGCCGCAAGCGCCGTGCCGCTGAGGCCGCACGCGCCGACCTCGGTGCCGAGCAGGCCAACCTGGCCGATGCGCAGGTACTGGTCGCCGCCGAAGTGGCACGCAATTACTTCGAGCTGCGCGGAACGCAGAAGCGCATCGCGGTGGCCCAGCACACGCTGGAAAACCTGCGCGATACGCAGAAGCTGACCGAGGCGCGCTGGGAACTGGGCGCGGGAAGCGAGCTGGATGTGCAGAGCAGCCGCGCCCGCCTGAAGGCGATCGAGGCCGACATCCCGTTGCTGGAAGTGGCCGAGGCGCAGTCGCGCAACCGGCTGGCCGTGCTGCTCGGCCAGCGCCCGGAAGTGCTGACCGACATGCTCGCGCCGCACGACGTGCCGGCCTTCGCCAAGGCGCTGCCGCTGGGCGATACCCGCGAACTGCTGCGCCAGCGCGCCGACGTGCGCGTGGCCGAGCGTCGCCTGGCCGCTGCGACCGCACGCGTGGGCGTGGCCACCGCGGACCTGTTCCCGCGGTTGTCGCTGTCCGGCTTCGTCGGGTTCCTCGGCGGCGATGCCAGTGGCCTGGTCAATGGCAACAACAAGGCCTGGTCGCTGACCCCGTCGCTGAGCTGGGCAGCATTCGACTTCGGTACCGTGCGTGCACGCCTGCGTGCCAGCAAGGCTGAAGCCGAAGGCGTGGCCGCGCAGTACGAGCAGGCCGTGCTGCTGGCGCTGGAAGATACCGAGAACGCGCTGACCCGCTATTCCAAGCAGCAGGCACGGCTGGCGATCGTGGTCGAGCAGGCACAGGCCGCACGGCGTGCCGAATCACTGGCACAGATCCGCTATCGCGAAGGCTCGGAAGACTTCCTGACCCTGCTGGATGCGCAGCGCACGCAGTTGGCGGCCGATGACGCCCTGGCGGCGGCCGAGTCCGAAGTCAATGTCAGCGTGGTGGGCGTGTACAAGGCGCTGGGCGGCTGGGGGCAATCACCGCAGCAACCGAGCGTGGCGCAGGTGCAGTAACCGCAGGGGACGGAGGCAGTGGCTTCCGTCCCCTCCTGCTTTCAGGGCCACTGATTGGCCGGCACCTCGCGCTCGCGCATGCGCACGATGCAGAAGCGATGGCCGGTCGGTGCTTCCATCACCCACCAGCGTTTGACGAAGCCTATCCGGCGCGCGCCGAGCTTCTCCAGGCGGTCGGCCTCGGCATCGATGTCGTCGCTCTCGATGTCCAGGTGCACCCGTGACGGGTGATCGACCCGCTGGACTTCCACGTTCAAGCCCGCCGGTGCACCCAGCAGGTCGGCATACTCGGCGCCCCCTTCGACACGCGCCGCCTGTGCCTGCAGGCCGAGCGCGGCGGCCCAGAAGCCGGCACCTGCGTCGGCGGGAAGGTCCTGGCAGTCGATGATGAATCCAGCCAGCCGGCTCTGGTGGGCCATGTCCTGCTCCGCAGTTCGGGGGAGGAGGCAGGGTAACGCGATGCGTTCCGCGTACATCTTCACCTTCGTGACGTTTCTGACTCTGCCGGAATGCCGGCCCGACGTGTAACAAGTGGGTCAGGCACTCGGGAGGACAGGCGATGGCGGATGGAAGGCGGGATACCCAACGGATGTTGTTCGGCGATCCGGGTCCACCCGGTGCGGGTCTGTCAGTGGCGGTCGTGGTGCTGCTGGTGCTGGCGACGATGGCGGCGGCGGTCGGTTTCCTGCGCCTGCAGGATTCGATGTTGGGGCTGGGCCTGATTGGCGTGGCCGTGTTCCTGGCGATCGGGGCCCGCATCTGCCAGGCGCGCGACCAGCATCAGGCGCTGTATCGCCTGCTGTCGCGGCAGCCACCGCCGTAGCGGCGGCTGCCGTGGCTGCTCAGTGCCTGGGCCAGTCCAGTTCGACCACCAGCGGGAAATGATCCGAAGGCAGCACGCCACCGATGCGGCGGTCATCGGTCAGGAAGCTGCGCGCATGGAAGCCGCGCACCAGGACCCAGTCCAGCTGCACGGTGGCCTTGCCGGTGAAATCGTGGAAGGTCAGCCGCGGGCCCTGCGGAGCCTTCACCTGGGTACGGGTGTCCTGCAGCACGCGGGTGAATGCCTTGTAGGTGTCGCCGCCGGGTTCGCTGTTGAAGTCGCCGGTCAGCACGACGGGCAGATCGGCCGGCAGGTTGGCTACGCGCTTGCCGATCAGTTCGGCACCCTTGACCCGCCGCGGCTCGTCTTCGTCGCGGTAGGGCAGGTGGGTGTTCATGAAGTAGAAGCGGCGGCCGTCGTCGATGCGGCGGAACAGCGCCCAGGTGACCATGCGTGGATACAGGTTGCCCCAGGTGATGCTGCCGGGCACATCGGGCGTATCGGACAACCAGAAGTTGCCTGATTCCTCGATCGCCAGCACCTTGCTGTCGTAGAACACGCCCATGTGCTCGTCGCCGCTGCCGCCGCGGCGGCCCTCGCCGAACCAGCGGTAGCCGGGGAGGTGTCCTGCCAGGTACTCGGCCTGCTCCTGCACCAGTTCCTGGGTGCCGATCACCGCCGGGTGCGCATCGAGGATGACCTTCACCATCGCGTCGCGACGGTCGGGCCAGCGCTTGCCCGGCTCGGTATCGGCCGGGGTGCGCACATTGAACGACATCACCTTCAACGGCGCGGGGGCTGCGGCCCAGGCGCTGGTCGCAGGCAGGGCAAGCGCCAGCAGCGCAGACAGTACAGGGCGACGGAAACGCGACAACATCGTGGAATCCCTCCATTCCATGAAAACGGTTTCTTGGAGCATCGCACGGATTGCCTGTTCATGGCTGTGCGCGCGCTGGCGGTATCCGCCGGTCGCCGCGGCGTATTCAGCAGGGCCTTTGACAGCGCATTGACCCGCCCGCGCGGGCCTGCGTGCTAGAACGGCGCTGCCGGCCACTGAACCCGGCACCGCAGCAACCATCAACGGAACCACAAGGAGCTGTGCCATGACACGATTGATTCGCGCCCTGCAGGTGTCGCTGAACCTGCGTTCGGACAATTCCACGCAGTGCATCCGTTCCAAGTATCGCTACTGGAATATCTTCTGACCGGAAGGACTCCACGTATACGATGACATCGCCAGGGAGGGTCGATGATCTTCCCTGGCATTGGAGGCAGGGCATGGATGAGCGTGCAGCGGATGCGGAAGTGGTTTCCATCGACGACCTGCTCGAACGCGTGCGTCGCGAAGGGCCGGTACTGCGCTTCAACAATGATGTCGTCGGCATCTTTGATCCGGCCCTGGCGGTCAGGATCGACAAGGCCAACACCGACCAGCACACCGTACCGGATTCACTGATTGATTTTCTCGGGCTGCGCAGTGGCAGGGACCCTGTTGCGTGGCGCGAGGTGCGGGCGTTGCTGAGCGAGCAGGCCGGGCGGCTGGCCAGTCCCGGCCACATGCGCGACCTCTACACGCGCATGCACGGCTTCCTTGCCCAGCGCGCGGACAGGCCGCATGACCTCAGCGAACTGAGCTGGTGGACGATCTCGCAGTCGCTGTTGCCGATGCTGATCGACGGCCTCAGTCGATCCGACGTCGATGCGCTCATCGGTGAGCAGAAGACCCGATACAACGCCATCGTGCTGCAGAACTTCTCGTTCTGGCGGCGGATCATCGACTTCCATCTTTCCCGCCGCGCGGCGCGCACGGTGTCGCGGCACATCCGGCGTCGTGCGCGCCAGACCGTGCCACGCGAGGACTTCCTGCAATCCCTGCTGCCGCTGGTGCAGCGGGTCGGGGTGGACCGCGTGGCCTATCTGGTGTCGATGGTGCTGGCCGGCATGTCGGGCCTGCCGGGCATCACGGCGGCCAGCCTGCTGTACGCGATGCATCGATTTCCGCACTGGCAGGCGCGCATCCGCGAGGAAACCTCGGCGCTGAGCCTGGAGCAGTTGTATGCGCTGCCGATCAAGTCGCTGCCGTGCACGTCGCGTTTCGTCAAGGAAACCCTGCGGCTGTGGCCGGGACTGTTCGCGCTGCATCGTCCGGCCTCGCATGATATCGACATCGAGGGCGTGTGCATCCGCAAGGGCGGGGCATACGAGTTGTCGTCCTACTTCCAGCATCATTCGCCGGAGTACTGGCAGAACCCGGACAGCTTCGATCCTGATCGCTGGTTGCCGGAGCGACGCCAGGCCAACAAGGGCGCCTACGTGCCCTTCGGATTTTCCTCGCGGGCCTGCATCGGCAGTGCGGTCGGCCACGCGCAGCTGCTGCTGTTCTGCGCATTGGTGACCCGCGATTTCGAGTTTACGGTACAGGATGAGCCCACACCGTGGATGCAGCTGGAAGGCTTTGCCATTCCGGTCGATTTCATCGGTACGCTGACGCCGCGGCACGCCTGACAGCATCTGTACTGCCTGGCTCAGTCTTCAATCTCGCCACGGCGGCCTGCCGCGCGCACCGCCTGCGCGGTGGTGGCCACGCCGAGCCGTTGTCGCGCTCGCCGCAGGTGGTTCTCCACCGTGCGTGCAGACAGCCCCAGCGTGGCCGCGATCTCCGCCTGGCGCCGTCCAGCAGCGACCCAGCGCAGCACCTCGCGTTCGCGTGCGCTCAACGCGCCTGCGCGAACATCCGCGGGCGCCTCGGCGAACTGGCGCGCCGCACGGAAGGCTGACGTTCCGACCATTTCCAGCAGCAGGCGCGCGCTGGCGGATGCATCAATCGAGGTGCCGGCGAAACTGACCGCACCCTCCAGGCCGGTCGGGCCGAACACCGGCACCTGCAACCCATGCAGGCCATCGCCGCGCGGCTGCTTCACCACCTGATAGCGTTCGCCGCGCACGCCCTGGCGCTTGCTCCAGAAGAACGGCGCATTGCCGTCCAGTACATGGCGGTTGACCGGGCAGGCATGCAGGTAGCGGGCAAGTCCGGTATCGCTGCCGTCGCCGAACCAGTCACCCTCGATCCAGTACACGCGCTGCGCGTCGCGTTCCAGCCCGGTCCCGGTGGCAAACACCAGCAGTCGATCGTAGCCCAGGGGTGAGGCGGCGGCGCGCAGCACGCCGCCCACCGCGGGCAGTGACCGCGCCTGTTCCAGTTCCAGCAGCGCGGGCACCAGCGCAGGCATTAGCTCAGCGCCCCGCCAGTGCATCGAGCAGCGTACGCGCGGCCAGCTTGCCCAACGCGTTGCCGGCCAGCGGACTGTCGCCGGTCAGCAGCAGGCGATCCTGCAGCACGCTGCCATCGATGCCCTCATTGACGATCTGCACGCCCTGCTGCGCCAGGCGTTCACCGAAGAACCAACGCAGCTGCCCCGGCATGTAGCCGATCTCCGGTGTCTGCCGGTCCATTGCGTCGGGGAAGGCGCAGATGCGGTAACCACGGAACAGCGAGCCACCGTCGGCTTCGTCGACGCCCGCCGCCAGCAGCGCCGCCGGGCCATGGCAGAGCGTGATGATGTGGCGCTGCCCGGCCATGGCCCACTGCAGCGTGGCCTTCACCGCCGCGCTCCCGGGCAGGCCGATCAGTGCGCCGTGGCCACCGGGAATGAAGATGGCGGCATAGTCCGAATCGGCTCCCAGGCCGGCCACCACCTCATCCAGCTGCAACGGCTGGCGGAAGCGCGCCTCATAGCGTTCGTACAGGGCACCGATCTCGCGGTCCTCGCGCGGGAAGGCCCACCACTCGAACTTCACGGCGTTGCCGGACAGCGTCGCCACGTCGATGTCGAAGCCGGCCTTGTCCAGGTGGTACATCGGCAGCAGGGTTTCCACCGGGTGGTTGCCGGTGGAGAACAGGTGGCCATTGGCGGTCGGCAGATAACGCTCGTCGGCGGCGATCATCAGCACCTTCCAGCGGCCATCGCGGCGTGCATCCGGATAGTCGGCCCCGGACAGGTCGCTCTGGGGCGAGGTGAACTGCGACAGCGAGTACGGCGACGGGAAGAAGGCATCGCGCTCGGCCGGATCGGGGGTGGGCTGGCGGCTGGGCTCTTGCGTGTTCATGCGGACCTCCGTTGGGGGAAAGTGAGCCCAGCATAGGAGGCCGCGTGCGCAGGCGCGATGAGGGATTCCCCTCAATGGACCACCACCCGGATGCTGCATCGCGCCACCGGCCCGGTTGGACAGCGGGATTATGTCGTGTTATCTAGCCGGTGCCGGGATAATCCCGGCATAACCACACAGCAAGCAAAGGAATGAAAATGAAAAGATTCGCCCGAGCATTGCGCGTCACTCTGAATATCCATCCGAACGAGAAGAGCAGTGTGTGGAATACCTGGCCGCTCTGGGTCGAGTTCTGATCCTGCGGGGCAACCCCGCGATTGAGCGGTAGCAAGACGAAGGGACTCGTCTTTCGAGTCCCTTCCTGCCGGAGACGCACTGCATGCAAGGGATGTCGAATGAAGGCAGCGCCATTGCTGCCGAGCGCCTGGCTGCGCGCGTGGAGCGCGAAGGACCGGTGCTGAAACTGGAAACCGGCGGTATCGGGGTGTTCTGCCCAGAACTGGCCGGCAAGGTCGACAAGGAGAATTCCGAGCACCTGTTCGTGGTCGAGTCGCTGGCCGACCTGTTCCGCCGGCACGAACGCGTGCGCTGGACCGAAGTGCGCAGCCTGATCGCGACCCGCAGTGCTGAGCTTACCGGAGCGCAGACCCTGGAGGCGCTGCAGTCGCGCATGCGGCAGGCGTTGGACGCACTGTGCGGGCGCGAGCTGGATGCCACGCCAGCCGTGTGGAAGGTGATGGCGCATCCGCTGGTGCCACTGGTGATCGACGGGCTCGACGCGCGCGGTACCGCGGCCATCGAACGCGCCCTGCATCTGCGCTACACCACCCAGGTCGAGCAGGTCATCCATCGGCGTCATCTGCTGCGCAACTTCCTCATCGGTCGTGGCGAATCGCGGGCGATCGCCGCCGAACTCAGGCGCCGGGTCCGCAGCGGACGTTCGCCGCTGGACTACGCGCAGTCATTGTTGACCCTTCGCGAGCGCATCGGCCTGGACAAGGTCACCTACCTGGTCACCGTGCAGCTGATCGCCATTTCCGGGGTGCCCGGCATGATGGCCGCCTGCCTGCTGCTGGCGATGCAGATGCATCCACACTGGCGCCAGCGCATCGAGGAGGAATTCGCGCCGCTCTCGGATGCGGAGATCCATGCGCTGCCGATGGCCAGGATTCCCTGCACGATGCGCTTCCTGAAGGAAGTGATGCGGCTGTATTCCACACCCTTCAACAACCGTCGGGTGGCCGCCTGCGATCTGCAGGTGGAAGGGCAGGCCATCGCCGAGGGCACGGTGTTCGAGCTGAGCTCGTTCATCCAGCATCGCTCGGCGAAATACTGGGATGACCCGCTGCTGTTCGATCCCGATCGCTGGCTGCCCGAAAGGCGCAAGCGCACCGCCGGCATCTATGTGCCTTATGGCTTCCCCACGCGCTCGTGCGTGGGATCGGCGGTGGGCAACGCGCAACTGGTACTGCTGTGTGCGCTGCTGGCGCGCGAATTCCGTTTCACCCCCAGCGCCGACTACCGGCCCGAGGTGCGCATGGAAGGCTTCGCGATTCCCGCGGCGCTGCACGGCACGTTCTCGCGCCATACGGCCGGTGCCTGATCTGCAGGGGCGGGCGGCTTACTTTGCCGTACGCCCGTGTTCCTGCATGTCCTCATGCAGGATCCGCCGCAGCTCGACGATGGCCGGCGTGGCTTCCTGCACGCTGTGACCGGACACGATCACCTTCTCCGAAACGGCGTGTGGCAGGTGCGAGCTCCAATAGGGCACCAGCCCGTCATCGGTTTTTTCCAGTGGGCCATCGGCCTTGGCGCGGGCGATGATCGAGTGGTAGTGCACCTTCGGTGACATCGGCAGGTCGGCCACGGCGCGGACGAACGGGTCGTCCTTGTCCAGGTTCTGGATGCTGTTCATCTGGTAGCCGTGCTTGCCATCGTTGCGATCGATCTGGCCGTCGTTGGCCAGCGTCGCCACGTCCTCCAGCACGGTCAGCGGCAGCCGTACCAGGCGGCCGATCCAGCGGCCGAGGCGGGTACCGGCCACGTCGGTGCCGCGATGCGGTGTGGCGATGAACACCACCCGCGATACTTCCGGTTCCGGCAGGAAGGTCAGTACCGGCGCGCCCTTGGTGCGCAGCAGCTCGCGCTGGGCGGGCGTCATCTGCGCGGTGGCCAGCAGGGTGTCGACCAGGTGGTCGCCGGAGGAAGAGACCATCAACCGCGCGATCACCCCGCCCATGCTGTGCCCGACCAGCACCATGTCATGCGAGGCCTGCGCCTTGCCGCTGGGGTCGAAGTGCTTGAGCACTTCGGCCAGCGTGTGGCGTATCGCATCGTGGCTCATCGCGATGGGCATGTTGGTCGGGTAGTAGAACTGCCAGACCTGGAAGTCCTGGCGGATCTCGTCGTCGCGCATCAGTTCGTTGGCCACGTTCACCCAGGCCTCGGGACTGCTGGCCAGGCCATGGATCATCAACAGCACGCGGCGGTTCGGGTCG
The DNA here is from genome assembly GCF_059367975.1 of Stenotrophomonas sp. YJH_SMC_131. Lineage (NCBI taxonomy): Bacteria > Pseudomonadati > Pseudomonadota > Gammaproteobacteria > Lysobacterales > Lysobacteraceae > Stenotrophomonas > Stenotrophomonas sp. YJH_SMC_131. Next base: position 116,609 of record NZ_JCAFRJ010000005.1, read on the forward strand.
TAGGGCTGCATCATGTACAGATGCGGCGCGTCGATGCCGCCCTTGCCACCAAACAGCGAGCGCAGCGACTGGTGGCTGAAGTTGGAGCGCGCCAGCCACAGTGCGTAGCCCGCAGTGAAGTTGGCCGCCAACGGCACCTGCTGGCCGTGCAGGGTTACTTCCGAGACCTGGTAGGGATCGTGGATCTCCAGTTCCGGCTCGTCGTCGTGCAGCACTTCCCACAGGTTCTTTCCCGAGAAGCGCAGCAGCACCGTCATCGAAGGCGAGGGCATCTCGCTCCAGCTCTGCGCGGCCGGGGTGCTTGCCTGCGCGGCGGGCGTCGCTGCCGAAGGCGGGGTGGCCGTGCTGCCAGCCGGATCGTCCATCACCGCCACCAGCTCGGCACCGAAGCCATCGCGGCGATGCACGCTGCGCAGCGTACCGGTGAACGACAGCGAGGCCGCCGGTACCAGCTCGGTGGGGGTGCGCGTGTCCAGCGGCGATGCTTCGCCCGAAGGGGCCAGCACGAAGGTCCAGCGGCCCAGCTGGAAATGGCTGGCCTGGCTGTGCACGCGCCCGGTGGCGTACGCGTTGTACAGCTGCACCGAGGCTTCCTGCACAGCCAGGTTGTAGTAGTCGCGCACCTGGGTCTGGCGGTCCTCGAAACCACGCTGGTTGGCGGTGCGCTCGGTGAAGAACAGATAGGCATAGGCCTGGCGCGCGACCTGCATCCACGCATCGAGGCGCGGCTGGAAGTCGGCATCCAGTTCGGTGATCGCGGTCTTGGCGCGGCCGGATGCCGAGTACTCGCGCTTCGGTGCCGGCAGGGTCATCGCATGCTGCAGCCACAACTCGGCCAGGCTGGAGCGCTTGTCTTCCTCGCGCACCACGATGCTGCTTTCCATGGCCTCGATGCAGGGCAGGCCGGGCTTGGCACAGACGCCCTCATCGAGCCCGGCCACGCGCAGGGTCTCGGTGGTCGCCGCGCTGAGCTTGCCGGAGGTGAGGATGTCACCGCGCTTGAGCGCGATGTACTGGCCGGGCGTGACCGAGGCGACCTGCACCGACGGTCCGAACTGGCGCAGCGTCGCGCAGCCCCCCAGGGTGAGCAGCACGGTGATGATGAGGGTCGTGCGGCCGATGAAGCCCATGCCCGTGGTAGCCATACGATGCTCCTGCGCGGTGGCGTCACTCTAGCGGCCGGCCTGTCAAAGCGGAATAGACCGAACGGTCGGTTTGGGCCTGGCCGCCGTGGGCGATTCAGCCATTCCCGTGTGACACTGCGGCGAATGGAAGGGACACGGTGATCGCGATGGCCTGGCTGGAAACCCGCATTCCCCCGCCCGTGGTGATGCTGCTGTGCGCCGCTGCGGGCTTTGCAGCACGCTGGCTGTGGCCCGGTTTCCACCTTCGGGTGCCGGTGCCGGTTCTGCTCGCAGGCGTGACGGTGACGCTGGGTGTCGTGCTCAATCTGCTGCCCAAGCTGTCTTTCCAGCGCGCCGGTACCACCGTCAATCCTCTGCGACCTTCGGCGTCGAGCGCGCTGGTTACCAGCGGAATCTACCGCCGCACGCGCAATCCGATGTATCTGGGCCAGGCGTTGGTCCTGCTTGGCGCCATGGTGTACCTGCAGAACCTGATCGCGCTGCTGGTGGTGCCGCTGTTCCTGGTGTACATCACCCGGCTGCAGATCCTGCCGGAGGAGCGGGCACTGATGGCCCGCTTTCCCGAGGCGTACGCGCAATACCGTCATCGCGTGCCGCGCTGGCTGTAGCGTCGGCTACGCCATCAGCGGCTGATCTGGCACTTCACCGCAGCCGAATAGCCCTCGTAGTCGTCGCCCGCGATCACGTGCAGGGTGTGGCGCTTGTCGATGCGCTTCACGTACGACGGCTCTTCGGTGTTGGCATGCTCGTTGACCTCGGTCACCGACCAGGCCTTGGCCAGGCGCTTGGAATCGACGCCGTTCAAGTACACGAAGAGGCTCTTCTCGCCTTCGGCCACGTTTACATCGGCACTGGTGACCGTGCCGCCAAACAGCGCGACCGGCTTGTCCTCCGGCTCGAAGGTGCCGCCCGGTTTCTTGGCCAGGCCGGCGGCCTGCAGCGCATCGATGGCGTCGGCCGCACTGAAGTTCGAGCCGGCCTTGCAGGCCAGCAGCGCTTCCAGCGTGGCGGTGCCGGGGGGCGCGATGGCCGGCGCCGCAGCGAGCGAGGCTGAGGCTGAGGCGAGGGTGGTGAGGAGCAGGACGAGCGTGGTTGTGGCGGTTTTCATTGCAGATCCTTCTGGCGGCAGCAGGCCGGGGCAATGCAGCGATGGAGCGAACGCTCCATCCCGATTATGCCCCACGCTTCCCGCACGACGAGCAGGCACAAAAAAGCCGGAACCCCCTCGACGGGAGATCCGGCTTCTTGCGGCCTCGACAGGCCATACAGATGGTGGAGGTGGGCGGAATTGAACCGCCGTCCGAAGGCACTCCATCCCCAGCACTACATGCTTAGCTCACCGTTGGATCTCGTCCCCGAACAGCACGGTGCGCAAAGCGCATCCGGGAACCAGCCTGTTGTGTTCTAGTGCCGGACTGACAGGCAGCCATCCAGCGCGATTCCATGATAGTGACTCTACACCGCGAGCATGGACACAAGCGGTTTCGAGGCTTAGGCCTTAAGCGGCCAGAGCGTAGTTGTCGTCGTTGGCAACTAGAGTTTTGCAGCTGGATTTACGAGGAAAGCTACCCCCTCGGCATGCGCCAGGCGACTTCACAACCCCCGTCGAAACCAATGCACCCCCGGTTTCTTCAAGTTCTGCAAGGTACAAGGCCTGTTTCGTGTCGCCACGGCCAGTGCCTGCCCAACGCTGCCAATGCTACGCCAAAACAGCTGAACAGTCACCGTGGCAATCCACAACATGTTGTAGAGCCAGCGGCATAGCGGATTGGTAACGTCACTGGCACGAATTTGCGACACACTGGCGGCGACCATCCGGGCCAGGACAGACACGGAGACTGTGGGTGACCGATGCAAGCCAACAACGCAGCCTGCGGCAGCTGATCGGGCCGGTCGGTGCCGACTACCAGCGGCGCGCCCTGCCGCCCGGCTGGGTCTGGGTGGTGCTGGCGGTGTTGCTTGCGGCCACCGCACTGACCGAGCTGCCGGCGACTGCGGCCGCGGCATTGGTGGCCAGTGCGGTGGTTGTGCACTGGTCGCAGCGCGGTCGCATCCATTGGCTGGGCTGGCGCCTGCCGGGCCTGGCCGTGTTGGCGGCCCTGCTGTGGGGGCCGGAAGTGCTGTCGCAATGGTTCGAGCACGGGCTGGCCGTGGTCCTGATGTCGCTGGCCAGCCTCAGCATCGGCGTGCATGTATGGCAGGCGCGACAGATGGCGCGGCAGCTCCAGGGCGCGGCCGATTCGCTGGATGACGCCCAGCTGCTGGCCCTGCTGCCGGCCGACGCGGCCCAGCTGGCGCAGCGGTGGCGCGCCGGCGATGACCGGCATGCGCCGGAACTGGCAGTGGTGATGCAGCTGGCCGTGATGCACGCAGCGCTGGCACCGCGCATGCGCGGGCAGGGCGTGCTGGCAGGGTGACCGGTCGGCGGTTTCCGCGGCCGCGGTCAGGAACCTGACAATGGCTTGCGCAGGTAGATCCGCTCGTGCCCGGGCGGGCAATCGGGCAGCCGCCCATAGACGGTGTAGCCCTGCCGCAGGTAGAAAGCTTCGGCCTGCCAGTCGAAGGTATCCAGCATCACGTTGCGGGCGCCAAGCTGGCGCGCGGCGGCTTCTGCTTCCGCCAGCAGGCGCTGGCCGATGCCTTGCCCGCGCAGTTCCGGATCCACCCACAGCACATGTACCTGCAGCCAGCCAGCACAGACGTCGGCCAGCACACCACCGCGCAGCGCGCCGCGCTCGTCATGCCAGGCCAGGCGGACTGGAGTCTCATCGAGTGAATCGCCGCCGTGGGCCTGGTTGAAGGCCAGCAGGCGCGCGCACAACGTGCGCGTTTCATCGGCGCTGGCAGTCACCATGGCGCCGATGGGGGCGGTCATGCGTCGCGGTTGCCGCGACGCATCACACGCTGCTTCTCGATCGCCCAGTCGCGGTCCTTGGCGGCATCGCGCTTGTCGTGGGTCTGCTTGCCCTTGGCCAGCGCGACTTCGAGCTTGATCTTGTTCTTGCTCCAGTACATCGCAGTGGGCACGATCGTGTAGCCATCGCGCTCGACCTTGCCGACCAGCTTGTCGATCTCGCTCCGGTGCAGCAGCAGCTTGCGCTCGCGCCGGTCATTGGCCACCACGTGGGTGGAGGCCTGGATCAACGGGGTGATCTGCGCGCCGATCAGGAAGATCTCGCCGTGCTTCACATAGGCGTAGGCGTCGATGATGTTGCCGCGGCCAGCGCGGATCGACTTCACCTCCCAGCCCTGCAGGGCCAGGCCGGCCTCGAAGCGCTCTTCGATGTGGTACTCGTGGCGGGCACGCTTGTTCAACGCGATGGTTTTGTTGGCCGTCGCGCTCTTTGCTTTATCCTTGCCGCTGTTCTTGCTCATTTCCGTATTGTCTCCGATTCGGGCCCGCCCGGTCGATTGCCGAAACGTCCTGTATTCATGCCTACTATCCGCCGCAGCGCCCTGGTCGAACATTCGGCCGCGCGCATGTTCGACCTGGTCAACGACGTCCAGGCCTATCCGCGCCGTTTCCGCTGGTGCTCGGCTGCCCAGATCCTGGAGCAGGGCGAGGACCGCCTGGTGGCGCGCCTGGACCTGGGCCTGGGGTCGTTCAGTACCTGGTTCCAGACTGAAAACACCCTGCAGCGCCCGCACAGCATCGACATGCAGCTGCGCGATGGCCCGTTCAAGCAGCTGCACGGCCGCTGGGAATTCCATGCGCTGGCCGAGGATGCGTGCAAGGTCACCCTGACCCTGGAGTTCGAACCCAGCTCGCGCCTGCTCGGTCCGGCCCTGGCGATCGGCTTCCAGGGACTGGCCGATCGCATGGTCAATGATTTCGTCCGCGTCGCCGACGAGGGCTGAGCGATGATCGAGGTCGAGGTGGTGCTGGCCTGGCCGGAGCGCGTGCTGTCGCGCCACCTGCAGCTGGAAGAGGGAGCGACCGTGGCCGACGCCATCGCCGCCGCTGCGCTGGAAGGTAGTGCCGACTGTCCGGCCGCCGCGGTGCATGGCGTGCTGGCCCGTCCACAGCAGGCGCTGCTGGACGGGGACCGCATCGAGCTGCTGCGCCCGCTGCTGGCTGACCCCAAGGACAACCGCCGGCGTCGCGCGCTCGGCGGTTGATCCCGGCAACCCGTCCCTGCGGAGGGGCAGGCCTCAGCGGCCCTTCTTCTTCTTGTCCTTCGGCAGGTTGCGGCCGAACTGGCGCACCGTCTGCTGGGCCAGGGCCTTGTCGTTGCCCGGGAAGTAGTCGCCTTCCCAGCGGGTCACGGCGTCATTCTCGAAGAACACCACGAAGTTCTTCACTTCGGTGCGGCCGAGGCGGTTCACGCGCTGGCTGGAGGTGTAGTCCCAGCGCTGGGCGTGGAACGGGTCGGGGATGGACGGGGTGCCCAGCAGCGCGGTGACCTGCTGCTTGCTCTGCCCGACCTGGAGCTTGGCCACGGCATCTTCCCGGATCAGGTTGCCCTGATAGATGGGTTGCTTGTAGATGATGCCGCACCCGGTGGTGGACAGGGCGACGGCGGCGACCAACAGGAGATTGCGCATCGGGACTGGCGGTTGGGGAAATCAAACCGATGATACACTCCCGGCGTGCCACCGCGACCCAATCCGAGGCAGCTGGCGCTAAATCGCCAATGAACGGAGACCTATGGAAACCCACGACCTGCGTAAAGTCGGCCTGAAGGTGACCCATCCGCGGATGCGGATCCTTGCGCTGCTCGAACAGCGCAATGCCCAGCACCACCAGCACCACATGACCGCCGAGGACATCTACCGCCAGCTGCTCGAGCATGGCGACGAGATCGGCCTGGCGACGGTCTACCGGGTGCTGACCCAGTTCGAGGCCGCCGGCCTCGTGCTCAAGCACAATTTCGAGGGTGGCCAGGCCGTTTACGAGCTGGACCGTGGTGGCCACCACGACCATATGGTCGACGTGGACAGCGGCAAGATCATCGAATTCGAAAGCCATGAGATCGAGGAGCTGCAGCGCAAGATCGCGGCCGATCACGGCTATGAGCTGGAAGAACACTCGCTGGTGCTCTACGTGCGCAAGAAGCGCAAGTAGGCCGTTCCGGCCAGCCGCTAGCGACGAAACCCCGGGCTTGCCCGGGGTTTTTCGTTGCCGGGGTCAGGGCCCTTTCCCTCCAGGAAAGGGGGCCGGCCCCGGGCGCTCTGCGGGGTCGGATCCCTTTGCGCCAGCAAAGGGCTCTGACCCCTTGCAACCGAGCAGGATCTCCAGGTCCACCGCCTCGGCCATCGCCCGGTTGCCGGCATCCCCCGGGTGGAGGTGGTCGCCGGAGTCGTAGGCGGCGGCCATCCGTGACGGATCGGCCGGGTCGCGTAGCGCCGCGTCCAGGTCGATCACCGCGTCGAACGGGCTGTTGCTGCGCAGCCATGCATTGAGCTGTTGGCGCAGGGCCTCCTTGTCCGGGTGGTAGTAGTCGTCCAGCGGCGTGCAGGGCAGGGCGCCCGCGAACGGCATCAGGGTGGCGCCGAATATGCGTAGACCCCGCCGGTGGGCCTGTTCGGCCAGGGCACGATAGCCGGCCTGCAGCTCGGGCAGGCTGGGCCGGGGCTGCGCGCGGGCGAAGGCAGTACCGGGCCAGCTGATGTCGTTGATGCCGATCAGCACGATGACGCTGGCGACGCCGGGCTGATCCAGTGCATCGCGCTGGAAGCGGGCCAGGGCGGACTTTCCCATGCCGTCGCTCAGCAGCCGATTGCCGGAAATGCCCGCGTTGACCACCGCGACGCCGCGCGGTGCCAGACGCGCGGCCAGATGGTCGGTCCAGCGCTGGTCCTGGTCGAGGCTGGCGGTGGCGCCGTCGGTGATCGAGTCGCCAATCACCACCACGCTACGCGCACTGGCGGCGGCCTCGACCTCGATCCCGGTGAGGAACAGGCGTGCGGTAGTGGAACTGGCACCCTGCAGGTCGCGCGCCCGGGCCTGATTGCCGCCGGCGATCCAGCTGGTCTGGCGGCCGTCCCAATGGAACGCCTGCACCGGCGTCGGCCCCGGCACGAAGACGCTGACCTGCAGCGCCTGGTGGTCTTCCGTGGCCACCGCCAGCGGATCGCTCAGCCGTTCCTGACCGGCACCGATCAACACCCCGGGCTGGCCGTCGAAGCTGAGCGGTTGCGGGGTGGCGCCCGCGCCCGCGGCCACGCTGGCCGCCCCGATCCGCAGCGACTGGGTGCCGTAGGCATTGCTCAGCCGCACCCGCAGCCGGGACCCGCCCAGGCTGATGCGCGCGGTCTGGCGGAAGGTCTGGTCCTGCAGCGTGGCCGGAACCAGGGTCGGGAACAGGAAATCCGCGTCCCAGACCGGTTGCGGGCTGGCCTGCCAGCTGGCGACCCAGTGCGGGGCGGATGCGGCACTGGCGACGCCGGACAGGGCGAGCAGGGCGGTGGCGGTGAGCTGGCTCAAGCGGTTCATCGGGCAATCCAGGTGGGAGGGAACGCCATGGTGATTCCGGGGTCATCTGTGAACTAGACTGAGTATGGACAATCATCTGTGAACTGGATTCATCGCCATGGCGCGACCCGACATCAACCGATCCGGCGAACTGGAAGTGTTCGTGCGGGTGATCGAGACCGGTGGCTTCTCCGCCGCCGCACGCACCCTGGACATGACGCCGTCAGCAGTGAGCAAGCTGGTGGCCCGGCTGGAGCAGCGGCTGGGTACGCGCCTGCTGCAACGCTCCACCCGCCAGCTGCAGCTGACCCCGGAAGGCTGCGCGTTCTACGAGCGCGGCCTGCGCGTGCTGGCCGACCTGGAGGAGGCCGAGCGCTGTGCCAGTGCCCATGCCGAGCCGCGCGGACGGCTGCGGGTAAACTCCAACGTGCCGTTCGGCCAGCATTTCCTGCTGCCGCTGCTGCCGGCATTCCTCGAACGCAACCCGCAGGTAGGCGTGGACCTGACCCTCAATGACGAGGTGATCGACCTGCTTGAGCAGCGCACCGACGTGGCGGTGCGGGCCGGTCCACTGAAGAGCTCCAGCCTGGTGGCGCGGCGGCTGGGTGCGACGCGGATGATGATCGTGGCTGCACCGGCCTACGCGCAGCGGCACGGGCTGCCACGCACTGCCGAGGAGCTGCAGTCGCACAACCGGCTGGATATCGGCCATGCGCGCGCGATGCAGGGCTGGCCGTTGCTGCAGGACGGGCGCGAACGCATGCTGCTGCCCAGTGGCAACGCGCGCGCCAGCAACGGCGATGCGCTGCGCCAGCTGGTGCTGGGTGGGCTGGGCATGGCGCGGCTGGCAGCATTCCAGGTGCAGCAGGACATTGCCGCCGGGCGCTTGCTGCCGGTGCTGGAGGACGCCAATCCCGGTGACCTGGAAGAGGTGCACGCGGTGTTCCTGGGGCAGGGCGGCTACCTGCCGCTGCGGGTGCGCGCGTTTCTTGATTTCCTGGTGGAGAACGTCGATCTGACGCAGCCACAGGGGTAGTGCCGGCCGCTGGCCGGCAACCTCATGATCTTCATCCACCCGCATCGGGGTGCCGGCCAGCGGCCGGCACTACCGTGCGGAAGCCGAGCCAATGCTCGGCTCGGCCGGCGTTACACCTGCAGCAGCTTGCGTGCGGCGGCGCGCGCTTCCTTGCTCACTTCCACGCCGCCGAGCATGCGCGCCAGTTCTTCCTCGCGCGCCTTGCTGTCCAGCTTTTCCACTGCGCTCTGGGTCATGCCTTCCACCGGGGCCTTGCTGACCCGGTAATGGGCATGGCCCTTGGAGGCGACCTGCGGCAGGTGGGTCACGCACAGCACCTGGCGCTTCTCGCCAAGGGCGCGCAGCTTCTGGCCGACGATGTCCGCCACCGCGCCACCGATGCCGGAGTCGACTTCGTCGAACACCATGGTCGGCACTGCATCCAGGTCCAGCGCGGCCACTTCGATGGCCAGCGAGATGCGCGACAGTTCGCCACCCGAGGCCACCTTGCGCAGGGCACGCGGTGGCTGCCCGGCATTGGCCGCCACCAGGAATTCCACGCGCTCGGCACCCTGCGGGTCGGGCTTGCCGGCGTCCTGCGGTTCCAGCTCGATCAGGAACTGGCCGCCGCCCATGCCCAGCTCGGCGATGATGCCGGTGGTGGTGGCCGACAGCTCGGCAGCGGCGGCGCGGCGGCTGGCGGTCAGCAGCCCGGCCTGCACGCGCCAGGCCGCAGCGGCCTTGTCGATCTCGCCGGCGAGGCGCTGCAGGCGTTCGTCAGCCCCACGCAGCTGTTCCACTTCGGCGTGCATGCGCTCGCGCTGCGCGCCCAGTTCGTCCATCGGCACGCGGTGTTTGCGGGCCAGGTCGTGCAGGCGGCCGAGGCGACGCTCGTTCTCCTCGAACTGTTCCGGGTCGGCGTCGAGGTCGTCATGCACGCGGTCCAGCAGCGACAGGGCTTCGTGCAGCTGGATCGAGGCGTTCTCGATCAGCCCGTCCACCTCGCCCAGGCGCGGGTCGTGCTCGATCAGGCGCGACAGCTCGTGGCGCACCTGCTGCAGCAGGTCCAGCGCGGAACTGCCGTCGTCGCCGTTGAGCTGGTTGCTGGCCGCCTGGCAGGCACTCAGCAGGGCGCTGGCGTGGGCCTGGCGACGGTGGCTGGCACCGAGTGCGGCAATCGATTCGGGTTCCAGATCCTCGCGGTCCAGTTCGCGCAGCTGGTGCTCCAGGAAGCCGATCCGGTCACTGACGTCGCCCTGCTGCGACAGCGCCAGTGATTCATCGACCAGGGCCTGCCAGGCCGCAGCGGCGCGGCGCACCTGGCGGCGCTCGTCCTCGTTGCCGGCATAGGCATCCAGCAGGGCCAGCTGTGATGGGCGTGCCAGCAGGGCCTGCTGCTCGTGCTGGCCGTGGATCTCCACCAGCAGCGAGGCCAGGTCGGCCAGCTGGGCCAGGGTCACCGGGCGGCCGTTGATCCAGGCCCGCGAGCCGCCATCGGCACGGATCACGCGGCGCAGCTGGCACTGCTCCTCGTCGTCCAGCTCGTTGTCGGCCAGCCACTGGCGCGCGGCCTGCAGCTGGTCCAGCGCGAACTCGGCCGACAGCTCGGCGCGCGCGGCGCCGTGGCGGACCACGCCGCTGTCGGCGCGCAGGCCGGACAGGAAGCCCAGCGCGTCGACCATCAGTGACTTGCCGGCGCCGGTCTCGCCTGAAACCACGGTCATGCCTGGCCCGAACTCCAGTTCGGTGGCGCGGACGACGGCGAAATCCTTGATCGAAAGATGTCTGAGCATGGGTAAGGGGGTGTCAGCAGCCGCGCAACGCTAGCACGCGGGCGCGGGAGGTCCAATGACTTGCCAAGGTGATCCGCCGCCATTATCTAGTGTCCGTGTCTCACAGGTTGATTCCATGCACGGTTCTCCCGACCAGCTTGCCCCGCGTGCGCGCCATCTGCTGCGCACGCTGATCGCGCGTTACATCCAGGACGGTGAGCCGGTCGGCTCGCAGACGCTGGCGCGCGTGGCCGGGCTGGAGGTCAGTCCGGCCACCATCCGCAACATCCTGGGTGACCTGGAAGACCTGGGGCTGCTGGCCTCGCCGCACACCTCGGCCGGGCGCGTCCCGACCGCACATGGCTACCGGGTGTTCGTCGACAGCCTGCTGCAGATGCAGCCGCCGGGCGAAGGCGAGCTGGCCCGGCTGCGCCAGGAACTGGCCAGCGGCGGCAGCACCCAGGCCCTGCTTGGCAGCGCCTCGGAGCTGCTGTCGGCGATGAGCCACTTCGTCGGCGTGGTCAGCGCCCCGCGGCGCGAGCAGTTCGCGTTCCGCCAGATCGATTTCGTGGCGCTGGACGGGCGCCGGGTGCTGGCGATCCTGGTGTTCGCCGACAACGAGGTGCAGAACCGGGTCATCGAGACCCGCCAGGAGTTCGCGCCGGGCCAGCTGGAACAGGTCGCCAACTACCTCAACGCGCATTTCGCCGGCCTGCCGATGGCCGAGATCCGCACCCGCCTGCTGCTGGAACTGCGTGATGCCCGTTCGGAGCTGGAGCAGCTGCTGGCGCACAGCATCGAGCTGGCCGAGCAGGCCCTGCAGCCGGCGGCCGATGACATGCTGGTGGCCGGGCAGACCCGCCTGATGGGGGTGCAGGACCTGTCCGACCTGGAGCGGCTGCGCGAGCTGTTCGAGCTGTTCTCCAGCAAGCGCGAGATCCTGCAGCTGCTGGAGCGCACCATCCAGGCCCCGGGGGTGCGCATCTTCATCGGTGAGGAGACCGGGATGATGCCGCTGCAGGGCGTCTCGCTGGTCACTGCCCCTTACACGGCCAATGGCCAGGTGCTGGGCGTGCTGGGCGTGATCGGCCCCAAGCGGATGGCCTACGACCGGATGATCCCGCTGGTCCAGGCCACTGCCGATGTACTCGGCGCGGCGTTTTCGCCAGCCGGGCGCACTCCCGGAACATCCGACGCTTGAAACGCAGCATCCCGCCCACACTAGGGTGGGTGGAGGCGGAGACTGACCGCCAGGGACCCAGACATGAACCACGAACATCCAGATATCGAATCCCAGCAGACTGCCGCCGATGCGGCCGCCGCCGCCGGCGTCAACGACGAAGTGGAGCGCCTGCGCGCCGAGGTCGAGCAGATCAAGGCCGATGCGCTGCGTGAGCGCGCCGACCTCGAGAACCAGCGCAAGCGCGTTGCCCGTGACATCGAGCAGGCCCGCAAGTTCGCCAACGAGAAGCTGCTGGGCGAGCTGCTGCCGGTGTTCGACAGCCTGGATGCCGGCTTGAAGGCGGCCGGCGATGACCCGCATCCGCTGCGCGAGGGCCTGGAGCTGACCTACAAGCAGCTGCTGAAGGTTGCCGCCGACAACGGCCTGGTCCTGCTGGACCCGATCGGCCAGCCGTTCAACCCGGAACACCACCAGGCCATCAGCCAGGTGCCGGCCCCAGACGCCGCCCCGGGCAGCGTGGTGACCGTGTTCCAGAAGGGTTACCTGCTCAACGAGCGCCTGCTGCGGCCGGCGCTGGTGGTGGTGGCCGCCGACTGACCCCTCCAGGGCCGGAAGGCGGGAATGTCCCGTCACCCGGCCCGACGCTGAACGCGCCGGGCGACCGGAAACACAGCGTTCGGGAGATGGCTTGAATGTTCCACGAGCCTCCCCCACATCGTATTCATCCACCGGCCGAACGGCTGGACTGACCCCAACAAGCATCCTCAGGAGTCTCCCCCATGGGCAAGATCATTGGTATCGACCTCGGCACCACCAACTCGTGCGTGGCGATCATGGACGGCGGCAAGGCCCGCGTCATCGAGAATTCGGAAGGCGATCGCACCACCCCGTCGATCGTCGCCTACACCAAGGACGGCGAAGTCCTGGTGGGCGCCTCGGCCAAGCGCCAGGCCGTCACCAACCCGAAGAACACCTTCTACGCGGTGAAGCGCCTGATCGGCCGCAAGTTCACCGACGCCGAAGTGCAGAAGGACATCGCCCACGTCCCGTACAGCATCCTGGCCCATGACAACGGCGATGCCTGGGTGGCCACCAGCGACGGCAAGAAGATGGCGCCGCAGGAAATCTCGGCCAAGGTGCTGGAAAAGATGAAGAAGACCGCCGAGGACTTCCTCGGTGAGAAGGTCACCGAAGCGGTCATCACCGTGCCGGCCTACTTCAACGACAGCCAGCGCCAGGCGACCAAGGACGCCGGCCGCATCGCCGGCCTGGACGTCAAGCGCATCATCAACGAGCCGACCGCGGCCGCGCTGGCGTATGGCCTGGACAAGGGCGACAACAAGGATCGCAAGATCGTGGTGTACGACCTGGGCGGCGGCACCTTCGACGTCTCGGTGATCGAGATCGCCAACGTTGACGGCGAGAAGCAGTTCGAAGTGCTGGCCACCAACGGCGACACCTTCCTGGGCGGCGAAGACTTCGACAACCGCGTCATCGAGTACCTGGTTGAAGAATTCAACAAGGATCAGGGCATCGACCTGCGCAAGGATCCGCTGGCCCTGCAGCGCCTGAAGGACGCTGCCGAGCGCGCCAAGATCGAGCTGTCCAGCGCCCAGCAGACCGAAGTGAACCTGCCGTACGTCACCGCTGACGCCTCGGGTCCGAAGCACCTGAACATCAAGCTGACCCGCGCCAAGCTGGAAGCGCTGGTGGAAGACCTGATCAAGAAGTCGATCGAGCCGTGCCGCGTCGCCCTGAACGATGCCGGCCTGCGTTCGAGCGACATCAGCGAAGTGATCCTGGTCGGTGGCCAGACCCGCATGCCGAAGGTGCAGCAGGCGGTGACCGAGTTCTTCGGCAAGGAACCGCGCAAGGACGTCAACCCGGACGAAGCCGTGGCACTGGGCGCTGCGATCCAGGGCGGCGTGCTGGGCGGCGACGTCAAGGACGTGCTGCTGCTGGACGTGACCCCGCTGTCGCTGGGTATCGAAACCATGGGCGGCGTGTTCACCAAGATCATCGAGAAGAACACCACCATCCCGACCAAGGCCTCGCAGGTGTTCTCCACCGCCGAGGACAACCAGTCGGCCGTGACCGTGCACGTGCTGCAGGGTGAGCGCGAGCAGGCCCGCTTCAACAAGTCGCTGGCCAAGTTCGACCTGTCCGGCATCGAGCCGGCCCCGCGTGGCCTGCCGCAGGTGGAAGTGTCCTTCGACATCGACGCCAACGGCATCCTGCACGTGTCGGCAAAGGACAAGAAGACCAACAAGGAACAGAAGGTCGAGATCAAGGCCGGTTCGGGCCTGTCCGAGGAAGAGATCGCACGCATGGTCGCCGACGCGGAAGCCAACCGCGAAGAAGACAAGAAGTTCCAGGAGCTGGTGCAGGCCCGCAACCAGGCCGATGCCCTGATCCACGGCACCCGCAGTGCCATCACCGAGCACGGCAGCAAGGTCGGCGGCGATGTCATCGGCAAGGTCGAGGCGGCCCTGGCCGACCTGGAAACCGCGATGAAGGGTGACGACAAGGCACAGATCGAAGCCAAGTCGAAGGTGCTGGAGGAAGCCGGCCAGTCGCTGTTCGCCGCTGCTTCGGCCGACCAGGGCGGTGCCCCGGGTGCCGACGCCGGCAACGCCGGCAAGGCGCAGGACGACGTGGTCGACGCCGAGTTCACCGAAGTCAAGGACGACAAGAAGTCCTGATCCGGACCGACACGGGACGCTGGCCATCAGCGTCCCGTTGTCGCATCAGGGTCCTGACCGCCCACCGGCGTGTCGGGGCGCCCGACGCAAGAGCGGACCTGGTTCCGCTCTTCCGCTTTGACGAATCCCGACTTTCCGGAACCAGATTCACCATATGAGCAAGCGCGATTACTACGAAGTGCTGGGCGTTGCCCGCACCGCCACCGACGACGAGCTGAAGAAGGCCTACCGTCGCTGTGCGATGAAGTTCCACCCGGACCGCAACCCGGGTGATGCGGCGGCCGAAGCCTCCTTCAAGGAGTGCAAGGAAGCCTACGAAGTGCTGTCCGATGGCAACAAGCGCCGCATGTACGACAGCCACGGCCACGCCGCGTTCGAGCACGGCATGGGCGGTGGTGGTCCGGGCGGCCCGGACATGAACGATATCTTCGGCGATATCTTCGGCAACATTTTTGGCGGGGGCGGCGGTGGGCCGCGCCAGGCCCGTCGCGGCGCCGACATCGGCTACGTGATGGAGCTGGACCTGGAAGAAGCGGTACGCGGCGTTGAGCGCCGCATCGAGATCCCGACCCTGGCCGAGTGCGGCGACTGCGATGGCAGTGGCTCCGAAGACGGCAAGGTCGAAACCTGCAATGTGTGCCATGGCCGCGGCCAGGTGCGCATCCAGCGCGGCATCTTCGCCATGCAGCAGGCCTGCCACAACTGCGGCGGCCGTGGCCAGATCATCGCCAAGCCCTGCAAGACCTGCCACGGCAACGGCCGTGTCGAGGAAGACAAGGTGCTGTCGGTGAAGGTGCCGGCGGGCGTCGATACCGGCGACCGCATCCGACTGCAGGGTGAAGGTGAGGCCGGTCCGGCCGGTACGCCGCCGGGTGACCTGTACGTGGAAGTGCGCGTGCGCGAGCATGCGATCTTCCAGCGCGATGGCGACGACCTGCACTGCGAAGTGCCGATCCGCATCTCGCAGGCAGCGCTGGGCGACACCGTACGCGTGGCGACCCTCGGCGGCGAAGCGGAAATCCGCATCCCGGCCGAGACCCAGACCGGCAAGCTGTTCCGCCTGCGCGGCAAGGGCGTGCGTTCGGTGCGCAGCCGCAGCGAGGGCGACCTGTACTGCCGCGTGGTGGTGGAGACCCCGGTCAACCTCACCAACGAACAGCGCAAGCTGCTGGAGCAGTTCGAAGCCACCTTTGTCGGCGAGGAAGCACGCAAGCATTCGCCGAAGTCGGCGACGTTCATGGATGGCGTGAAGGGCTTCTGGGACCGGATGACGTCCTGAGTTTTTCAACCGAAGCGTTGAGCGGTAGCGCCGGGCCATGCCCGGCGTTTTCGTTTGCGATCAGCGGAAAAACGCCGCGGGCGTCTGCCCCAGTTGGCGTTTGAACATGCTGGTGAACGCGCTGGGGCTGTCGTAGCCCATCGCCAGCGCCACATCGATGACCTTGTCGCCGACTGCCAGCCGCTCCAGGGCGGCCAGCAGGCGCGCCTGCTGCCGCCACTGCCCGAAGGTCATGCCCAGTTCGCCGGCGAAATGGCGCTGGATGGTCTTCACGTCCACCTGCAGGGCCTGGGCCCAGTCCTGCAGCGTGGCGTCGTCGGCGGGATGCTTCTGGATGTGCTGGCAGATCCTCTGCAGGCGCGGGTCGGTGGGCGAGGGCAGGTGCAGCGGCAGCACGTCCATGCGGTGCAGCTCGTCCAGCAGCAGGCGCACCACGCGACCGTCGCGGCTGTCGTCCACGTGCGCGGACTCGATCAGGCTGGCCGCCAGCAGTAGTTCGCGCAGCAGCGGCGCCACCTGTACTGCGAACGCCCCATCCGGCAGTTGCGGTGCAAAGTCCGGTTCCACGTACAGGCTGCGCATGTGCACCTCGGCGATGCAGTCCACCGCATGCACCATGCCGGCCGGAACCCAGATCGCGCGGGTGGAGGGCACGACCCAGCGGCCACCGTCCGCGCGCACCACCATCAGGCCGGACATGGCGAAGACCAGTTGGTGACGGCGATGCCGGTGTGGCGCGATGTGGGTACCGGGCGGGTAGTGCCGGGCGCGGCTGGTCACCGGGCGGTGTACAGGCACTTCGTTCCACGGCGCGGTCTCGCGGATTGGGCAGGGAGTGTCCTTTTTGCGATAGGCCATGACCCGAACGCGGCAGAAGGGAGTGGGGCCCCACCGTAGCATGCGTGGCTCGCCCCCAACCTGACTGTGTCCATGTCGACCCTGGCTTCTCCCGCAACGACCTCACGCCCGGTGGCTCCCGGCGTGCTGGCCGCCATCTCCACCTCGCATGTCGTCAACGACATGATGCAGTCGCTGATCCTGGCCATCTATCCGGTGATCAAGGGCGGCTTCAACCTCAGCTTCACCCAGATCGGCCTGATCACGCTGACCTACCAGCTCACCGCGTCGATCTTCCAGCCGTTGATCGGCATGGCCACCGACCGCCGCCTGGCACCGTACTCGCTGCCGATCGGCATGGCCTCGACCCTGTGCGGCATGCTGCTGCTCGGCTTTGCGCCGAACTACGCGGTGGTGCTGATGGCTGCGGCCATGGTCGGCATCGGTTCGGCGATCTTCCACCCGGAGGCCTCGCGCATCGCCCGGCTGGCCTCGGGCGGTCGCCATGGCTTCGCGCAGTCGGTGTTCCAGGTGGGTGGCAACTTCGGTACCGCGCTGGGGCCGTTGATCGCTGCGGCCGTGATCGTGCCGTATGGCCAGCGTGCCGCATCATGGTTTGCCGGCGCCGCGCTGATCGGCATCGCGCTGCTGACCTATGTTGGCCGCTGGTATGCACTGCACCTGGGCACACCGCGTCCGGCCAGCACCGCGTCTATGGCCCCGCGGCATTCGTCGCGCACCGTGGCCAAGGTGCTGGCGATCCTGCTGGTGCTGATCTTCAGCAAGTACTTCTACATGGCCAGCATCGGCAGCTACTTCACCTTCTACCTGATCCACCACTTCGGCATTCCGGTGGCACAGGCGCAACTGCATCTGTTCGCGTTCCTGGTGGCGTCTGCCGCCGGTGGTTTCCTCGGCGGCCCGCTGGGTGACCGCATCGGCCGCAAGCCGATCATCTGGACCTCGATCCTCGGCGTGGCCCCGTTCGCGCTGATGCTGCCGCACGCCGATCTGCTATGGACCACAGTGCTGGCAGTGCTGATCGGCTTCGTGCTCTCCTCGGCGTTCTCGGCCATCGTGGTGTACGCGCAGGAGATGATGCCGCACCGCATCGGCATGGTGTCCGGCCTGTTCTTCGGCTTTGCATTCGGCATGGGCGGGCTTGGCGCGGCCGTGCTGGGCATGCTGGCAGACAGGACCAGCATTGAATTCGTCTATCAGCTGACCGCGTTCCTGCCGCTGCTCGGTATCGTCGCAGCGTGGCTGCCACCGTCGCGGCCTGCTGCTCACTGAGGGGCTTGGGTTTGCAGGGCTTGCAGCCCTGCACCTGCAGAGGCAACAGCCGAAGCGCGCTATCCCTGGTGTGGCGGGGTGGGTCCGGTTGAGGGGGACGCTGCAAGTACGTCCATGTAAGCTCGGTCGCCGCATCCATGCGGCTCACGCCCCCTCAACCGGACCCACCCCGCCTTCGACAGTTTCCTGCGATCCGTCGGAACGGCTCTTGGGGTCAGATCCGTTTTCCGAAGGAAAACGGATCTGACCCCGATTTATTTCGGTATCCCACAGATGTGCCGACCAACGGTCGGCACCCACCAACAGTCGCGGGAATCTGTCAGAGGCGGGGCGGTGTGGGTGGGCAGGACCGTTGGCGCCATGGATGGCGCCATCGAGCCCCCATGGGTGAGGGCGCTTCGCTTGCGAAGCACTGCTTCGCAAGCGCCCGAACGCACAGCCGCCAGCGGCTGGGCCGGACCCCGGAGGGGGGTTTACGGCGTGTCCTGACCACCCACACCGCCCCGCCATCCCACGGAATGCGGCTCTTGATCTTGCTTCGGCTTCGCCTTCGGCAGGTGCAGGGCTGCAAGCCCTGCCGAAAACTCCCTTGGGCGTAGAATGCGGCCATGAGCGAATCCCTTGATAACCACCTGGTCCACGGCCGCCGCCAGCGGCCGGATGGGCCGTCGCCGATCGATGTCATCTCGGTCCAGTCGCAACTTGTGTACGGCCACGCCGGCAACAGTGCCGCCGTCCCGCCGATGCGCGCACTGGGCGTGCGCGTCGCCGAAATCCCGACCGTGCTGCTGAGCAATGCGCCGTTCTACGACACTACGCGGGGCCGCGTGCTGCCCGCCGACTGGTTTGCCGACCTGCTGCTGGGTACCCACGAGCGTGGCCTGCCGCAGCGGGCGAAGATGCTGGTGTCCGGTTACTTCGGCAGCACCGCCAACGGTGCGGCCTTCGCCGACTGGCTGGACAACATCCTGCCGGCCTGCCCACAGCTGCGTTACTGCCTGGACCCGGTGATCGGTGATACCCATACCGGACCCTACGTGGAACCGGGCCTGGAAGCGATCTTCGCCGAGCGCCTGCTGCCGCACGCCTGGCTGGTGACGCCCAATGCCTTCGAACTGAATCGCCTGACCGGCATGCCGGCACTGGCCGAGGCCGATGCCATCGCCGCCGCGCGCACGCTGCTGGAACGTGGCCCGCACTGGGTGATCGCGCACAGCGTAGGCGGCAACCCGGGTGAGCTGGTCACCCTGGCGGTCGGGCGCGAGGAAACCTGGCGCTGGACCTCACCGCTGCTGCCGGTGGACGTGGCCGGTACCGGTGACGTGCTGATGTCGCTGGTGGTGTCGTTCCTGCTGCGCGGTGAGTCGATGCAGCAGGCGATTTCGCGCGCGATTGCCGGCACCCATGCGGCGCTGGAGGCGACCCTGGACAACGGCTTCGAGGAGTTCGACGTGATCGCTGCCGCGCCGGCGGCGCTGGCCGGAGGAACGCGCTTCCGCGCTGAACGCGTGGCATGAGCGGCCTGGATCCACGCACGCCGCGCACGGTCGGCATCGTCGGCAGTGCTGGTGCCTATGGGCGCTGGCTGTGCCGCTTCTTCCAGCAGCACCTGCAGCTGCAGGTGATCGGCCATGACCCGGCCGACCCGGACTCGCACACGCCGGAACACCTGCTGGCGCAGGCCGATGTACTGGTGTTCTCGGCACCGATCCGGCACACGCCGGCGTTGATCGCCGAGTACGTGCGGCAATCGGCGGGCCGCGAGCAGGGCAGGCTGTGGCTGGATGTGACCTCGGTAAAGGAGGCACCGGTGCAGGCGATGCTGGCCTCGCAGGCCGAAGTGGTCGGACTGCACCCGATGACCGCGCCACCCAAGGCGCCGACCCTGAAGGGGCGGGTGATGGTGGTCTGCGAAGCGCGGCTGCAGCACTGGCGGGCATGGGTCGATACGCTGTGCACCGCGCTGCAGGCCGAGTGCGTGCGCGCGACGCCGCAGCACCACGACCAGATGATGGCGCTGGTGCAGGCGATGGTGCATGCCACCCACCTGGCGCAGGCAGGCGTGCTGCGCCAGTACCAGCCGCAGCTGGGCGATCTGGCCGCGATGATGCCGTACCGTTCGGCGTCGTTCGAGCTGGACACGGCGATCATCTCGCGCATCCTGTCGCTGAATCCGGCGATCTACGAAGACATCCAGTTCGGCAACCCGTACGTGGCGCCGATGCTGGAGCGGCTGGTGGGGCAGCTGCAGGCCCTGCAGGTGCAGGTCGGACAGGGCGACGACGGCGCACGGGCTGCATTCCGTGAGCAGCTGCTGTCAGCCAATCGCAGTGCCTTCGGCGAGCAGGCCCTGGCGGATGGCAACTACACGTTCGAACGCGTGGGGTATCTGCTGGCCGATCTGACCGAGCGCAACGCGCTGTCGGTGCACCTGCCGGAGGACCGGCCTGGCTCGCTGCGCGAGCTGTTGAACGTGTTCGAGCAGCATGGCATCAGCCTGGCTTCGATCCATTCCTCGCGCACGCCCGGCGGTGAAGTGCACTTCCGCATCGGATTTGTGGCCGGCAGCGATCCGGCGGCGATCACCCGGGCCGCGGCCGACGTGGACGCCAGCGGCATCGGACGGGTGCTGGGCTGAATTCATCCACAGGCGGTGTGGATGGTTTCTGAGCAAACGTGTGGATAACCCTGCGCAGCCCTTGTCAGGCAAGGCTGTCAAGATGCTTGGTGAAAAATTGATCACGCCTTCTTGTGGAGTCCAGCCGTGCTCGACTGCCCTTGGCAAAGCGCGTGTCGACCGAGGTCGACGCCTACCAGAGCAGGGCGACACGGCCAGTGCCCACCAAGGTGGGCAGCGCTAGATCATCAACCGCAGTTCGCCACCGCTGGTGGTGAATTCGCGGCCATTGCGAACCAGATGACGCCCGTCATCCAGCTCGTAACGCGGCGTGGATTCAGAGTGATGCCCGCTGCCATTCGCCTCGGGCTTGAACTCGATGATGATGTGGCTTTCGCCATTGCTGTCGACTGCAGGGAACTGACGGAACGACATCGCGTACCTCCTTCAGCGGATGCTGCTGATGCGAGGCCAGCTTGGTCCGGCCGATGTTAGCCGGCCGTCATCAATCGATGAACTGCAGTCGTGCCAGTTCAGCGTACAGTCCGCCTTCGGCCAGAAGCTGGGCATGGGTACCTTCGGCCACGATGCGGCCCTGGTCCATCACCACGATGCGGTCGGCCTTGAGCACGGTGGCCAGGCGGTGGGCGATGACCAGCGTGGTGCGACCGGCCATCAGCCGCTCCAGCGCCTGCTGCACGCTGTGCTCGCTCTGTGCGTCCAGCGCGCTGGTGGCTTCATCGAGCAGCAGGATCGGCGCGTCCTTCAGCAGTGCGCGGGCAATCGCCACGCGCTGCTGCTGGCCACCGGACAGGCGCGCACCGCGTTCGCCCAACTCACTGTCGTAGCCCTGCGGCAACGCGCGCAGGAAGCCATCGGCCTCGGCCGCACGCGCGGCAGCTTCGACCTCGGCGTCACTGGCCTGCAGGCGGCCATAGCGGATGTTGTCGCGCGCACTGGCCGCGAACAGCGTCGGCTGCTGCGGCACCAGCGCCAGCTGCGCGCGCAGCTCGGCCGGATCGACCTGGCGAACGTCGATGCCATCCACGCAGATGCGGCCGCTGGCCGGATCGTGGAAGCGCAGCAGCATCGACAGCACCGTGCTCTTGCCCGCGCCCGACGGGCCGACCAGGGCCACCGTCTCGCCCGGGCGGACATGCAGGTTGAAGTGGTCCAGCGCGGCCTGGTCCGGACGTTGCGGATAGTGGAACACCACGTCGTCGAACTGGATTTCGCCGCGCAATGGTTGCGGCAGAACGTGCGGCTGCGCCGGCGCACGGATCTCGATGTCTTCCTGCAGCAGCTCGCCAATGCGGCCCATGCCACCGGCTGCACGCTGCAGTTCGTTCCACACTTCGGCCAGCGCGCCCACCGAGCCGCCGCCGATCAGCGCGTACAGCACGAACTGCCCCAGCGTGCCGGCACTGAGGCGCCCGTCGATGACATCGTGCGCGCCCAGCCACAGCACGCCAACGATGGCGCCGAACACCAGCAGGATGGCGCTGGCGGTGACCAGCGACTGCGCACCGATGCGTCGGCGCGCGGCGCCGATGGCATCGCCCAGTGCCTTGTCGAAGCGTCCGCGCTCGTAAGGCTCGCGTGCATGTGCCTGCACCGTGCGCACGGCGCCCAGCGTCTCGCTGGCCAGGCTGTTGGCATCGGCGATGCGGTCCTGGCTGCTGCGTGCAACCGTGCGCAGCTTCCGCGCGCCGATGATGATCGGCAGTACCGCCAGTGGGATGCCGAGCAGCGACCATGCCGCCAGCCTGGGGCTGGTGACGAACAGCATGGCCAGGCTGCCGACCACGGTGACGCTGCTGCGCAGGGCGACCGACATGGTCGAGCCGACCACGCTGCGCAGCAGTTCGCTGTCAGCGGTCAGGCGCGAGACCAGTTCGCCGCTGCGGCTGCGGTCATGGAAACCGGCACCGAGCTGGATCAGGTGTGCGTACAGGCGGCTGCGCAGGTCGGCCACGACTTTTTCGCCAAGTAGCGACACGAAGAAGAACCGTGCGGCCGTTGCCAGTGCCAGCACCACCGCCACCAGCATCAGCAGGGCGAAGGCACGGTTGATCTGGCCACCGCTGGTGAAGCCGTGGTCGATCATCTGCTTCACGGCGGGGGGCAGGCTCAGCGTGGCGGCCGAAGAGACCGCCAGCGCCAGCAGCCAGGCGGTGAACAGCCCGCTGTGGCGGCGCACGAACGGCCACAGCGTCCTCAGGCTGCCGAGGCGGCGCAGCGGTGGGGCCGAGGCGGGGGCGTCGTCCTTGTCAGTCATCCTGGTCGTCGTCTTGTATGCGGATACGGTCACGGGTGGCGTCGCGCAGGCGGATTTTCAATGCATCGACCTGATCGGCCGGCAATTCGACCCGCAGGCACACGCCGTTGGCATCGAACTGTTCATCGCGCTTCACGGCGCCGAAGCTGGGAAGGGTGGCATGTAGGGTGCCCAGATCCTCGAAGCCGGCCAACAGCTGCAGCCGGGCCATCGCCACCAGCGGCAAGCGCGGGGCGGTACGCAGGCATTCGGCGGCCGCGCCACCGTAGGCGCGCACCAGTCCACCGGCGCCCAGCTTGATGCCGCCGAACCAGCGCGTCACCACCACCATCACCCGGTCGAAGCCCTGGCCGTCGATCGCAGCCAGGATCGGCCGCCCAGCGGTGCCGGCGGGCTCGCCATCGTCACTGGAGCGGTAGTCCTGGCCGTGCCGGTAGGCCCAGCAGTTGTGGGTTGCGTCGGCTACGGCCACCTGTTGCAGGAACGCCAATGCTGCCGCGGCGCCATCGATCGGCGCGGCATGGGCAATGAAGCGGCTGTGTTTGACTTCCAGCGTGTGGCTTACCGGCTGGGCGAGGGTATCGGGCATTCCCGCCATTCTACGGGGTCGCCGGAGGTCACTGCCCGCTTCAGTCGTCCAGCAGCGGGCGCAGGTCGCGCGGCAGGCGTGCTTCCGGATACTGCTGCACATAGCGCTCCAGGCTGGCGCGGGCCAGGTCGCGCTGGCCGTCATCGCGGCGCGCGCGGATCTTCTGCAGCCACTGCCGTCGCGGCAGCTGTGCATCGGCGTCCACCTCGGCCTGCACGGCATCCGCACTGAGCCGCGCGTCGGCGCCGCGGCGCATGACGCCGGGCGCGGAGCGGCTCGGGGCCTGCCGCTTCATCGAGGTGATCTCTACCCGATCCAGTGCCTGCGCCCGTTCTGCATCGGCAGCGTTGGCCACTGGCGCCTCGGCGGTGCGTGCTTTCAGCGCCCCTGCCGGGGCCGGCGCCAATGCCGGTGCAGGTGCCGAATAGGCAGCCGGTGCGGGAGGCGCGGGCGGTGCCGCTGCCGGTGCGGTGGCCGGACCAGGCGGGAGCGCCGCAAAGGACGTATCGGCGGCCGCATCCGCCGCCATCGATCGTGCAGCCTGGGCCGGAGCTTCAGCAGTCTCGGTCGGCGCAGGCTTGGCTACCCGCGCGACGGACGGCGCCGGGGGAGCGGCAACAGGGGCCGCCTCGGGTGCTGCAGGTTCGGTGGCCGTTTCCGATGCGGCAACCGCGCTGTCGGCTGGACTGCTCCCCGCGGCCTGATCGGCGGCCGCGACGTCTGCCGCAGCGGGCGCCGCGGCAACAGCGGCCTCGCCTGCCGGAATCGGCGGCGGTTCCGGGCGCAGCTGCCAGGCGATGCCGATGGCGAACACCATCGAGGCGGCGATGCCGAACACCGCCGGCCAACGCGGACGTGTGCGCTGCCTGCGCGGCGCCTCGGCGGGGACAGCAGCATCGGCCGCCGGTGCGTGCACGGCAGCGCGCGCCGCGGCCAGGATGGTGGCGTCCAGCGCGGCCGGCGGGGCCTGTTCGACGCGACGGCCGAGCAGGCGCGCCAGCTCGCGTTCTTCCGGCGTCAGCGGTTCGTCTCGGTTCATGCGTTCAATCCCGCACGCAGCTTGTCCATCGCATAGCGCAGCCGCGATTTCACGGTTTCCCGGCCTACGCCGGTGATCTGGCCGATCTCCTCCAGGCTCAGTTCCTGATCCAGCCGCAGCTGCAGCACTTCGCGCTGCTCGGGCGGCAGTTGCTCCATCGCCAGCTGGATGCGGCGACGTTGTTCGAATTCGGAAAGCTCGGCTTCCGGGGTCTGCCCGTCCTCGATCGCGGCCAGGCGCAGGTCGGCGTCGGCCGGTGCGGCAGGGCGATGGCGAGCGGCCCGCCAGTGGTCGTTCAGGCGGTTGTGGGCGATGCGGAACAGCCAGGTGCTGAATGCAGCGTCAGGCTGCCAGCCCGCGCGCGCGCTGATCACCCGCTGCCAGACATCCTGGAAGATCTCCTCGGCCAGCGCGTTGTCGCGCAGTTGCCGCAGCAGGAAGCCGAACAGGCGCTTGCGATGGCGTGCATACAGGCTTTCGAACGCGCGCAGATCGCCACCGGCCCAGGCCAGCATCAAGGCTTCATCGGTTGGTGCGCTGGCTTCCACGGCGTACAGGGTAAGGCCTGCAGGCGGTGGCGCATAGCCGGTGACGGGGGCGGGCAGGGCGAGGTTCATGGCGTGGAAGCGGCTACGGGCAGGAGGAAAAACGTACGGGCGCACGATTCGGGGTTTACGGGCTTCCATTGCCCCCCGGGTGGCGCGCTATGCTCGGCGGCTCAGGGGAGGCGACGCACAGACGGCGCCGAGAGATTGTCATTTGTCCACGCACGTTGAACCGGCGGAAGAGCCACCACACGAGGCCGTGCTGAGCGCGGCGCTGGTGCGCGCATTGCATGCGCTGCTGCCGGACTCGGCCGTGGTCCGCGTTGGCTGGGATGACCCGCAGCTGGGCCGCGGACAGGGCGGCTGGCCGGCTGTCGCGGCGGCCGACGCGTTGACGGTGCCCGGCGTGGGCAACGGTTGCCATGGCTGGGAATATGACGGTGCCCGCCTGCAGTTGTCGGTCGAAGGTGCCGTGCCTTCAGCGGCGTGGTGGGGGCTGGCCCGGCAGGCCATGGAGCTGGCGCTGCAGCGCGGTCGCCAGGCCGGGCAGATCAAGGCGCTGGAAGAAGCTGAACGGCTGCAGCAGGCGCTGTTCCAGATCGCCGATCTGGCTGGCGCCGACCTCGAGATGTCGGAGATGCTGCGTCACGTGCACGGCGTGCTTGGTACGCTGATGTACGCGGAAAACTGCTACATCGTCGAGTACGACGATGTCCGCGACCAGATCCGCTTCCTGTACTTCGCCGACCAGGTCGATGACTTCGTCGCCGATCCGTCGCAGAGCCATGACGCCGATGAGATGCCGCGCAGCCTGACCGTGGCGTTGCTGCGCCACGGCAAGCCGCTCAGCGGCCCCTCGCGCGAGTTGCTGGCGCGCGTGGTCGAGCAGGAGCACGACCCGCAGCGTGGACCGGAGAGCCTGGACTGGCTGGGCGTGCCGATGCTGCGCGATGGCCGGGTATGCGGCGCCATCGTGGTGCAGAGCTATGAGCTGGCGGCCCGTTATGGCGAGGCCGAGCGGGCGCTGCTGGGTTTTGTCGCGCAGCACGTGCAGACCGCGATGGACCGGCGCCAGGCGCAGGTCCGGCTGGAACAGCAGGTGGAGCGGCGCACGCTGGAGCTGCAGCGTGCCAACCACAGCCTGCAGGATGAAGTGGCCGAGCGCCGCCGCGCAGAGCAGCTGCAGACCGCGCTGTACAACATCGCCGAGATGGCGATGTCGGCCGACAGCCTGGCCCAGTTCTACGGGCAGGTGCATGGCGTGGTCGGGCGCCTGCTTGACGCGCGCAATTTCTATATCGCGCTGGTGAACGGGGCCGGCAGCGGCCTGGACTTCGTCTACTCGGTGGACGAGCACAACGCCAGCCGCGCGCCACGCCCGTTCAGCCGCGGCCTGACCGAGTACGTGGTGCGCAACCGGCGTCCGTTGCTGGCTTCGCGGCAGCAGATCGACGCACTGCTGGCCAGCGGCGAAGTGCGCGAATCGGGCGCACGTTCGCATTGCTGGCTGGGTGTGCCGCTGCTGCGCGATGACGAGGTGGTCGGCGCGATCGTGGTGCAGAGCTACAGCGAGAACAGCACGTTCAGCGTGCACGATCAGCGCTTGTTGACCTTCGTTGCACAGAACATCGGAACCGGGCTGGCGCGCCAGCGCGACCAGCAGCAGCTGCGTTCGGCGCATGCCGAGCTGGAAAAGCGCGTGGAGGAACGTACCCGCGAGCTGGCCGAGGTCAACGAGAAGCTGCTCGGGCAGATCGGCGAGCGCCTGCGTGCCGAGCAGCGCCTGACCCATCAGGCCATGCACGATGCGCTGACCGGCCTGCCCAACCGCCTGCACCTGCTCGATCGCCTGCAGGATGCGCTGGCGCTGGCCAAGCGCGAGGGTGGGCCGGTGTTCGCCGTGCTGTTCCTCGACCTGGACCGCTTCAAGCTGGTCAACGACAGCATCGGCCACGCTGCCGGCGATCGCATGCTGGTGGAGGTGGCCAAGCGCATCGTATCGATGGCCGGCACCGATGACGTGGTGGCGCGGCTGGGCGGCGATGAGTTCGCGGTGCTGCTGCAGTGTCCGCAGGGGCTGGCACAGGCGCTGGAGTTCGGCCAGCGGCTGTTGCTGGCACTGCAGGAATCGATGTGGATCGCCGGGCGCGAACTGTTCCCGTCCGGCAGCCTGGGCATCGCCTTGTGGAACCCGCGCTACCGGACCGGTGAAGAACTGCTGCGCGACGCAGACGCGGCGATGTACCGGGCCAAGGCGCAGGGTCATGACCGCTGCGCGATCTTCGACGAAGACATGCGCGAAGAAGCGATGCGCAGCCTGGACCTGGAAGCGGATCTGCGGCGTGCGATCAACAACCGCGACTTCGTGCCGTTCTACCAGCCGATCGTGCGCCTGTCCGATGGCGAGGTGGTGGGGCACGAGGCCTTGCTGCGCTGGCAGCACGAGCGTCGTGGCCTGTTGCTGCCCGGGGCGTTCCTGGAGCTGGGCGAGGAAAGCGGCCTGATCGAGCAGGTCGACTGGCTGATCTACGAACAGGTCATCGCGGGACTGGCCGAAGGCGGCCGCGGCTATGTCTCGGTGAACGTATCGCCACGCCATTTCCGCTCGGCCGAGTTCAGTGGCCGCCTGTTCGGCCTGCTCGATGCATGCGGTGCCGACCCGCGCCGGCTGCGCCTGGAGATTACCGAGGTGGCGCTGCTGGACGATGGCCCGCACACGCTGCGCATCCTGCAGGGCCTGCGCGAGCGTGGCATCCAGGTGCAGCTGGACGATTTCGGTACCGGCTTCTCGGCGCTGTCCTACCTGCACCGCTTCCCGATCAGCACGTTGAAGATCGACCAGAGCTTCATCGCCGGCCTGCATGGGCCGGAAGTGCAGAGCACGCGCGCGCTGGTCGAGGGCGTGCTGTCACTGGCCCGCACCTTGGGCATCGAAACCATCGGCGAAGGCATCGAGACCGAAGCGCAGCGGCAGACGCTGCGCGAACTTGGTTGCGACTACGGCCAGGGCTACCTGCTGGGCCGTCCGGCGCCGTGGGAGGGCGCGGTGGCCTGAGCCACCGCGCCGGGTCGCCTCAGCGCAGGGCGGAGCGACGCTTCTCGTCGATCCACTTGGAAGCCTGGGCAGGCTGGTAGTTCTGCATCCACTCCAGCATTTCCTCGATGTCCGAGCCGTACCACAGGTCCTGGCGCTGGTCCGGATGCAGGAAGCGCTCTTCCACCATGCGATCGATCATGCCGATCAGCGGGGCGTAGAAGCCTTCCACGTCGAGGAAGGCGCATGGCTTGTTGCCGATGCCCAGCTGGCGCCAGGTCAGCATCTCGAAGATCTCTTCCATGGTGCCGAAGCCGCCGGGCAGGGCGACGAAGCCATCGGCGAGGTCGAACATGCGCGACTTGCGCTCATGCATCGAACCGACGATCTCCAGTTCGGTCAGGCCGCGGTGGGCCACTTCCCAGTCGGCCAGCTGGCGCGGGATCACGCCGGTCACCTCGCCGCCGGCGGCGAGCACGGCATTGGCCACGGTTCCCATCAGGCCGACGTTGCCGCCGCCATACACCAGGCGCAGGCCGTCACGGGCGATGCGATCACCCAGGGCAATGGCGCGTTCGGTGTAGGCCGGCTTGCTGCCAGCGTTGGAACCACAGTACACACAGATCGATTTCATGGATCTTCCTGTCTCTTGGCCGGAAACGAAAACGCCCCGTCGCCAACCGCAGGGCGGTCAGGGACGGGGTGTCGGTGGATTATGAGGCCTTGACAGGCCTTCTGTAGAGCCGAGCCACGCTCGGCTGCGCTTCGTTCAGATCGCGGCAAAGGCTGAGTCGAGCATGGCTCGACTCTACAAACGCCAAGCAGGCTTACGCGGCAGCCGCCTGTTCGCGACGCGGGCCTTCACGCAGGGCGCGGCCCACCATGCCGACCAGCAGGTCCAGCTCATCGCTGTCCATGCCGAAGTGCGGGGTGAAGCGCAGCGAATTCTCGCCGCCGTGGATCACGTTGATGCCGTGCTGGCGCAGCCATTCCTCGGTGGAATTGGCGCCGTAGCACTTGAACTGCGGGGCCAGCTCGCAGGAGAACAGCAGGCCGGTGCCCTGCACCTTGGTGATCAGGCCACCCAGTTCGCTCTTGAGCTGTTCCAGCTTGCGCACGGCCTCGGCACCGCGTTCGGCGATGTTGGCACGCACCTGCGGGGTCAGCTGCGCCAGGGTGGCACAGGCCACGTCCAGTGCGCGTGGGTTGCTGGTCATGGTGTTGCCGTAGATGCCCTTGCGGTACAGCTGCGCGGCGTGCTCGGTCACCGCCAGCACCGACAGCGGGTACTGCGCGGCGTTGAGCGCCTTGGAGTAGGTCTCCATGTCCGGCGGATCCAGGCCTTCGAAGCCCGGGTAATCGACCACCGACAGCACGCCATGCGCGCGCAGACCAGCCTGGATCGAGTCCAGCAGCAGCAGGCTGCCGTGCGCACGGGTCAGCTCACGGGCCACGGCATAGAACGCCGGCGGCACCGAACGGCCCGGGTCGCCTTCGCCCATTACCGGTTCCAGGAACACCGCCTCGATGAACCACTGGTTGCGTGCGGCGTCCTCGAACACCTTGCGCAGGCCGGTCTCGTCGTACGGCGCCACGGTGATCACCGAATCCTCGCCGCGGTAGCTGGCAAGGTGCTGCATGTAGCTCTTGCGGCTGGAATCGGAATACAGGGCAGGGCGGTCGGTACGGCCATGGAAGCTGCCCTTGACCACCACGCGCTTGATCGTGGCGCCGGCGTGGCGCGCGCCCGGGTCGGTCTGCAGCTTGGCGTTGACGTCGGCGATGCGCGCGGCCAGGCCAACCGCCTCGGAGCCGGAATTCAGGCACATGAAGCGCGCGAACGGGCAGCCGCCACGGCGGTGGCCGATCTCGGCGCGCAGGGCCGTGATGAAGCGCTGCTGCGACAGGCTGGGGGTCATGATGTTGGCCATCACCTGTGGGCGTGCCATCGCCTCCAGCACGGCATCCGGGGTGTGCCCGAAGCCGAGCATGCCGTAGCCGCCGGCGTCGTACAGCACCGCGCCCTTCAGGGTGACCACCCAGGGGCCACGCGCGGCCAGCGCCACGTACGGGGTCACTGCATCATCGGCGTAGAAATTGACGAAGCCGTCCTGCATCGCGTCGATCTGCGCCTGTTCGTCCTGCGCCAGCAGCGGCCCCAGGTCGGCCTGCACGCGCGCGAACTCCTCGGCGGCGGCATCCACTGCGGCGATCAGCTGCGGGTGGCGGACGGACAGGGCGGTCAGGGTGGCGTCGTCCAGGCCGGTGGTGAGGCGGGTGCCGGGCTGGGTGCGCAGGGGGGCGAGGCGTTCGATGAAGCTCATTGCAGATCTCCTGAAACGATGGGTCGCACGGGCCTTCAAAAGCAAAACGCGCGTCAACGCGCGCTTGGGGGCAGGCTCGTGCAGCGGACTTCCGACTCGATGCTAGCACTTGTTTTTTTGCGCGATAACCCCGCAAAAACCTGCTGCATAGCAGCATTTTGCGCGACGTTCGCCGCGAAGCGCGCCGGCTCGCAGACGCTGGACGTACAATGCGCGCCATTGTCGACCTGTTGCCGCCCACTGCCTTGAAGAAGTCCGATTTCAACTACGACCTGCCGGCCGAACTGATCGCGCAGGCGCCCCTGGCCGAGCGTTCCGCCAGCCGCCTGCTGCTGGTGCCGCAAGCCCCCACCGCGTTCACCGACCTGCAGGTGCGTGACCTTCCGTCGCTGCTGCAGCCGGGCGACCTGCTGGTGTTCAACGACACCCGGGTGATCCCGGCGCGCCTGTTCGGGCAGAAGGCCAGCGGCGGCCGCGTGGAGATCCTGATCGAGCGCTTGCTCGGCGGCCAGCAGGCCCGTGCCCAGGTGGGCGCCAGCAAGTCGCCGAAGGCCGGCAGCCGCATCGCGCTGGATGCCGGTGGCGAAGCCGAGGTGCTGGGCCGCGATGGCGAGTTCTACGTGCTGCAGTTCCACGTGCCCGAGTCGCTGGAGCAGTGGCTGCTGCATGCCGGCCGCCTGCCGCTGCCGCCGTACATCCAGCGCGAGCCGGGCGTGGACGACCGCGAGCGCTACCAGACCGTGTTCGCGCGTGAAGTGGGCGCGGTGGCGGCACCGACCGCGGGCCTGCATTTCGACGAACCGTTGCTGGCCGCACTGAAGGAAAAGGGCGTGGAGTTCGGCCACGTCACCCTGCACGTGGGCGCGGGCACCTTCCAGCCGGTGCGTGCCGAAGACCTGAAGGACCACGTGATGCACCGCGAGTGGCTGAATGTCGGTGCCGAACTGGTGCAGCAGGTGCGGCGCACGCGCGCCGCTGGCGGCCGCGTGATCGGCGTCGGCACCACCGTGGTGCGCGCGCTGGAAAGCGCGATGCGCGATGGCGAGCTGCTGCCGTTCGCCGGCGAGACGCAGATCTTCATCACCCCCGGCTACCGCATCCGCAGCGTGGACGCGATGGTGACCAACTTCCACCTGCCGGAAAGCACGCTGCTGATGATGATCTCCGCGTTTGCCGGCAAGGAGCGCGTGTTCGAGGCCTACCAGCACGCGATCGAGCAGCGCTACCGCTTCTTCAGCTACGGCGACGCGATGCTGCTGTTCCCGCAGGCGGGGTAGCGCGCCCCGGGAGGGCAGGAGCCCCCTGTGGGTGCGCACCTTGGTGCGCACGCCTTCTTGGGAGACAATAGGCAACTATTTGCCCCAATGACCGCTCCATGTCCCGACTGCAGTTCCAGCTCCAGACCCGCGACGGCCGTGCCCGCCGTGGCCGCCTGACCTTCCCGCGTGGCACGGTGGAAACGCCGGCCTTCATGCCGGTGGGGACCTATGGCTCGGTCAAGGGCATCCTGCCGGACCAGGTGCGCGCGCTGGGCGCCGAGATCATCCTCGGCAATACCTTCCACCTGTACCTGCGCCCGGGCCTGGACATCATCGCCGACCACGGCGGCCTGCACGGCTTCTGCCGCTGGGATGGCCCGATCCTGACCGACTCCGGCGGCTTCCAGGTGTTCTCGCTGGCGCACCGCCGCAAGATCACCGAGCAGGGCGTGACCTTCGCCTCGCCGACCGACGGCGCACGGGTCTTCCTCGGTCCCGAGGAGAGCATGAAGATCCAGAAGGTGCTCGATTCGGACATCGTGATGATCTTCGACGAATGCACCCCGTACCCGGCCACCGAGGACGTTGCCCGCCGTTCGATGGAGTTGAGCCTGCGCTGGGCGCAGCGCAGCCGCAACGCGCATGACGAACTGGGCAACGACGCGGCCCTGTTCGGCATCGTCCAGGGCGGCGTGCATACCGACCTGCGCAGCCGCTCGGCCGATGCCCTGCAGGCGATCGGCTTCGACGGCTACGCCATCGGCGGCCTGGCCGTGGGCGAGCCGGAGCACGAGCGCAACGCCATGCTCGACCACCTGGACCCGGAGCTGCCGGGCGACCGCCCACGCTACCTGATGGGCGTGGGCCGGCCGGAGGACCTGGTCGAGGGTGTCGCACGTGGCGTGGACATGTTCGATTGCGTGATGCCGACCCGCAACGCCCGCAACGGCCACTATTTCACCTCGTTCGGCACCGTCCGCATCCGCAACTCCCAGTACGCGCGCGACATGGACCCGATCGAGCCGGGTTGTGGCTGCGTGGCCTGCACCGGCGGCTACACCCGTTCCTACCTGCGCCACCTGGACCGCTGCAACGAGATGCTGGCGCCGATGCTGGGCACCCTGCACAACCTGTTCTACTACGAAAAGCTGATGGCCGACATCCGCGCGGCGATCGAGGCGGGAACCTTCCTGGCCTTCCGTGAGTCCTTCTACGCGGCACGCGGGGCGGTGGCCCCGCCGCTGTAACCCGAACGCCCCCTGCCAAACGGCCCAAGGACGAACGCCCGGGGCCGTGGCATACTTCAAGGCTGACCCAGATCCGCGGTCGACACCCCCGTCCCTGAAGGGACGGGAGCGCCGCCCAACCAAAGGACCAACGATGAACCTGCTTGCTTTCCTGATTCCCGCCGCCCACGCCCAGGCCGCCGGCGGCCAACCGCAGGGCATGGGCCTGACCACGCTGCTGTTCCCGATCATCCTGATCGCCATCATGTACTTCCTGATGATCCGCCCGCAGATGAAGCGGCAGAAGGAACACAAGTCCATGCTGGAGAAGATCAAGCGTGGCGACGAAGTGCTGACCAACGGTGGCATCGCCGGCAAGGTCACCGACATCGGCGACAACTTCATCACCATCGAAGTGGCCGAGAACGTGCGCATCCGCGTGCAGAAGGGCGCTGTCGGCAGCGTACTGCCGACCGGCACCCTGGATTCGGCCAAGTAAGCCACTCCCTTTCCGAAGCACAACCGCGGCGCCGGGGATGGCGCCGCGCGGGACCCAAGCAATGCTCGAATTTCCACGCTGGAAGTACGTCGTCATCCTGATCGTACTGGCGCTCAGTGCGCT
The DNA here is from genome assembly GCF_059367975.1 of Stenotrophomonas sp. YJH_SMC_131. Lineage (NCBI taxonomy): Bacteria > Pseudomonadati > Pseudomonadota > Gammaproteobacteria > Lysobacterales > Lysobacteraceae > Stenotrophomonas > Stenotrophomonas sp. YJH_SMC_131. The sequence goes on from NZ_JCAFRJ010000005.1 coordinate 149,783, forward strand.
GTACGCGCTGCCCAACATCTACCAGAAGGACCCGGCCATCCAGATCACCGCCAACCGTGGCGGGCAGATCGACGATGCGCTGCGCGACCGTGTGCTGGCCGACCTGAAGAAGGCCGGGGTCACTGCCATCGGTGCCGAAAAGGAAGGGGAAAGCCTGATCGTCCGTCTGCCGGACCTGAAGTCGCAGTCTGCGGCCAGCGATGCCCTGCGCGACACCGTCGGCGAGAAGTACACGGTGGCCCTGAACCTGGCCTCGACCGTGCCGGACTGGCTGGCCCGGCTGGGCGGTCGCCCGATGGTGCTCGGCCTGGACCTTCAGGGTGGCGTGCACTTCGTGCTGCAGGTCGACCAGAAGGCCGCCCTCGACAAGCGCCTGGATGCCTACACCGAAGACGTGCGCAGCACCCTGCGTGACGCCCGCATCGCCTACCAGTCGGTGGAGCGCCGTGCGGACAACAGCATCGTGGCCAACCTGAGCCCGTCCGCCGGTGACGACGCCGCGCAGCGTGCCCGTGCCGCCCTGGTCAAGGCACAGCCGACGCTCGGCTATGACGTCAGCGGCAACCGCATCACGGTCACCGTGCCGGAGACCGAGATCACGCAGATCGCCAACGGCGCCATCGAGCAGAACATCAACACCCTGCGCAACCGCGTGAACCAGCTCGGCGTGGCCGAGCCGATCATCCAGCGCCAGGGTGCCGACCGTGTGGTCGTGCAGCTGCCGGGCGTGCAGGACACCGCCGAAGCCAAGCGCATGATCGGCGCCACCGCCACCCTGGAGTACCGCGCGGTGGTCGAGGGCAATGCGCAGGACGCCATCAATTCCGGCCGCATCCCGCCGGAAGCGAAGGTCTACCAGCAGCGTGATGGCCGCGGCCCGATCCTGCTGAACAAGCGCGTGATCGTCACCGGTGACCAGATGGTCGGCGCGCAGGCGGTGACCGATTCGAACAGTGGCTCCCCGGCCGTCAGCGTGACGCTGAACAATGTCGGCGGCCAGCGCATGTTCGACTTCACCAGCGCCAACGTGAACAAGCCGATGGCGGTGGTCTACACCGAACGCGTGCCGACCGTGACCGTCGTCGACGGCCAGGAAGTGCGTGGCTTCAAGGTCAACGAGGAAGTGATCTCGGTGGCCAACATCAACGGCGTGTTCGGCAAGAACTTCCAGACCACCGGCCTGCAGAAGAAGGAAGCCGAGGACCTGGCCAAGCTGCTGAAGTCCGGCTCGCTGGCCGCGCCGATGGACTTCGTCGAAGAGCGCGTGGTCGGCCCGAGCCTGGGCGCCGAGAACGTCAAGAACGGCATGCGCGCGGTGGTGTTCGCGTTCCTGTTCACCCTGGTGTTCTTCAGCATCTACTACCGCATGTTCGGTGTGATCACCTCGGCGGCGATGCTGTTCAACCTGCTGATCGTGGTGGCGGTGATGTCGCTGTTCGGCGCCACCATGACCCTGCCGGGCTTCGCCGGCCTGGCGTTGTCGGTGGGCCTGTCGGTGGACGCCAACGTGCTGATCAACGAGCGTATCCGTGAAGAACTGCGCGCCGGCGTGCCGGGCAAGACCGCGATCGTGACCGGTTACGAGCGTGCCTCGGGCACCATCCTCGACGCCAACCTGACCGGCCTGATCGTCGGCGTGGCGCTGTTCGCATTCGGTACCGGTCCGCTGAAGGGCTTCGCGCTGACCATGATCATCGGTATTTTCGCCTCCATGTTCACTGCGATCACCGTGTCGCGTGCGCTGGCGACGCTGATCTACGGCCGTCGCAAGAAGCTCCAGAACGTGGCCATCTGACGGGACGACACGCACAATGAAACTGTTTCCGCTGCACATCCTCCCGAACGACACCAAGATCGACTTCATGCGCTGGCGCCATGTCGCCATGGCAGTCACCATCGTGGTGTTCCTGGCCTCGGTCGCCATCATCGGCATCAAGGGCTTCAACTACGCACTGGACTTCACCGGCGGCACCCTGATCGAAACGCGTTTCGAGAAGGCCGTGGACGTCGAGCAGGTCCGCGCCAAGCTGGAGCAGAACGGCTTCGACGGTGCCCAGGTGCAGAGCGTCGGTGGCAATACCGACCTGCTGATCCGCCTGGCGCCGCACGGCGAGCATGCGCCGGGCACCGGTGATGCCGCTGCCGAGGACAAGGCCACCGCCGCGGCCGTGGTGAAGGTGCTGTCCAGCGCCGACAACCAGGCCACGGTGATGAGTACCGCATTCGTCGGCCCGCAGATCGGCAAGGACCTGGCGAAGAACGGCCTGTACGCCACCATCTTCATGCTGGCCGGCTTCCTGATCTACATCGCGGTGCGCTTCGAATGGAAGTTCGCGGTCACCGCCAGCATCGTGGCGATGTTCGACCTGATCGTGACGGTCGCCTACGTGTCCCTGCTGGGCCGTGAGTTCGACCTGACCGTGCTGGCCGGCCTGCTGTCGGTGATGGGCTTTGCGATCAACGACATCATCGTGGTGTTCGACCGCGTCCGCGAGAACTTCCGCAGCCTGCGCGTGGACTCGATGGAGGTGCTGAACCGTTCGATCAACCAGACGCTGTCGCGTACGGTGATCACCGCGGTGATGTTCTTCCTGTCGGCGCTTGCCCTGTACCTGTACGGCGGTGCGTCGATGGAAGGCCTGGCCGAGACGCACATGATCGGTGCGGTGATCGTGGTGCTGTCCTCGATCCTGGTCGCGGTGCCGATGCTGACGATCGGCTTCCTGCGCGTCAGCAAGCAGGACCTGCTGCCGAAGGCGAAGGACGTCGAGGCCCTGGCCCGTCGCCCGTAAGCATCTGCTGCATGCGGCACACAGAGAACCCCGCGCAAGCGGGGTTTTTTGTGTGCAGGGCTTGCAGCCCTGCACCCACGGTAGTGCCGGCCGCTGGCCGGCAACAGCAACAGCAACAGGGTGCATTCCGTGGTTGGGCGGGACGGTGTCGGAGTGCGGGGACGCCGCAAGTACGTCCGTGTAGGCTTGGCAGCCGCATCCATGCGGCTGACACCCCGCACTCCGACACCGCCCCGCCTCTGACAGATTCCTGCGGCTGTTGGTAGGTGTCGACCTTGGTCGACACATCTGTCAGATATCGATAATCAAACTGGAATCAGATCTACCGTGTCGACCAAGATCGACACCCACCAGAGAAGAATGCTGTCCCGACAGGTCGCGGAAATCTGTCGAAGGCGGGGTGGGTCCGGTTGCGGGGGTGTCCGCGGCATGGATGCCGCGGCCAAGCCCCCAGGGACGGGTTTACGGCGTCCCCCGCAACCGGACCCGCCCCGCCAACCCACGGATAGCCCGCCGTTGCTGTTGCCGGCCAGCGGCCGGCACTACCGCGGGTGCAGGGTGCAGCCCTGCAAAGAGAAACCCCACCCTACGCCAGCGTCGGTTGTGCAATCGTCCCCCGCGCACTACGATCCTGCGGTTCGCGCGCGCAGGCGCGCGCCCGTATTCCTGCTGAGCGCCCCGTGCGCCGCATCTGCCAACCCGAGGTATCCATGGTCATCAAACCGCGCGTCCGCGGCTTCATCTGCGTCACCACCCACCCGACCGGCTGCGAGGCCGCGGTCAAGCAGCAGATCGACTACATCCGCGCGCGCCCACCGATCCAGAACGGTCCCAAGCGGGTGCTGGTGATCGGTGCCTCGACCGGCTACGGCCTGGCCGCGCGCATCACCGCTGCCTTTGGCAGTGGCGCCGCCACCCTCGGCATCTTCTTCGAACGGCCGGGCAGCGAGACCAAGCCGGGCACGGCGGGCTGGTACAACTCGGCTGCGTTCCACAAGTACGCCGACGAAGCCGGCCTGTATGCCAAGAGCATCAACGGCGATGCCTTCTCCGATGAAGTGAAGGCGAAGACCATCGAAATGATCAAGGCCGATCTCGGCCAGGTCGACCAGGTTGTCTACAGCCTGGCGGCGCCGCGCCGCAAGCATCCGAAGACCGGCGAGATCATCAGCTCCTCGCTGAAGCCGATCGGCGAGCCGATCACCCTGCGTGGCCTGGATACCGACAAGGAAGTGCTGACCGAGACCCACCTGCAGCCGGCTACCCCGGAAGAGATCGCCGGTACCGTCGCGGTGATGGGCGGTGAAGACTGGCAGATGTGGATCGACGCGCTCGCCGATGCCGGCGTGCTGGCCAACGGCTGCACCACCACCGCCTTCACCTACGTGGGCGAAGAGATCACCCAGGCGATCTACTGGAATGGCTCGATCGGTGCGGCCAAGAAGGACCTGGACACCAAGGTGCTGGGCCTGCGCGAGAAGCTGGCCAAGATCGGTGGCGATGCACGCGTATCGGTGCTGAAGGCGGTGGTGACCCAGGCCAGCTCGGCCATTCCGACCATGCCGCTGTACCTGTCGCTGCTGTTCAAGGTGATGAAGGAAAAGGGCACCCACGAAGGCTGCATCGAACAGCTGGACGTGCTGTACGACATCCTCTACGGCGGCAAGGCCGACGGCGTGGCGATCGATCGCCTGCGCCACGACCTGGTCGATGGCGATGGCCGCACCGTTGCGCTGATCGATGAGGAAGGCCGCCTGCGCGCCGATTACAAGGAAATGGCCGCAGATGTGCAGGGCAGGGTGGTCGCGCTGTGGCCGCAGGTGACCAACGAGAACCTGTACGAGATCAGCGATCTGGCCGGCTACAAGGCCGACTTCCTGCGCCTGTTCGGCTTCGGCGTGGAGGGCGTGGACTACGAGGCCGACGTCAATCCGGACGTGAAGATCGAAAATCTGGTCGACATGACCTGATCAACGAAAAGGCCGGCGAACGCCGGCCTTCTCGTTTGTGTAGAGCCGAGCCATGCTCGGCTGCTCTTCGCTTGAGTCCCGCAGCCGAGCGTGGCTCGGCTCTACAGAGAGGCGTCACCCGAACTCGAAGCCCATCTCCGGCAGCGCCGGGCCGACGAAGTCGCCCTGCACGTAATCCACGCCGGCACTGAACAGCAGCGTCATCGAGTTGGCATCGCTGACGAACTCGGCAATGGTGCGGATACCCGCTTCCTGTGCGCGCGCGGTGATCTGGCTGATGCGGTCGATGTTCTCGCGCGTGGCGGCCAGATCGCTGGTGAAGCCCCGGTCCAGCTTGAGGAACTGCGGCTGGAAGTGGGCCAGCAGCTGGAATGAATCCAGCCCCGAACCGAACTGCTCCAGGCCGATGCGGCAGCCCAGCGGCGCCACTTCGGCTAGGAACTGCTGCGCACTGCGCAGGTGGGTGAAAACCTTCGCTTCCGGCGCATGCAGCCACAGCCGTTCGCCGGGCACGCCCTGTGCCTGCAGTTCGCGGCGCAGCGTGGCGATCATCTGCGGGTCGTCGAACGATTCCGGCGTCACCTTCACCAGCACCTGGGTGGCGTTGCCCTCGCGTGCCCGCTGGCCGAGCACCGCGATGGCCTGCGAGACCACCCAGCGGTTGATGTCGGCCAACAGGCCGTGTTCCTCGGCGATGCCCAGGAACGCGGTCGGGCTCAGCAGCTCGCCATTGTTCTCCAGGCGCAGGTAGGCCTCGTACAGCTCCAGTGGCTCGCCCTGCAGGTTCAGCACCGGCTGGTAGTGCAGCTGGAAGCCGTCGCCGGCCAGCGCCTCGCGGATGCGCGCAACCCAGCGCTGTACGCGTTCTTCCTCGACACGGTCGGCGGCAGCCGGGTCGAAGATGCGGCAGGTGTTGCCCAGTTCGGCGGCGGCCTGGGTGCAGTCGCTGGCGCGCGCCAGCACCTGGCCGATGCTGGCGATCTTCTCGCCCACCTGCACGCCACCGATGCTGACCGTCACCGTGGCCGAGCGTGCGCCGATGCTGAAGACATGTGCGGCATAGGCTTCGCGGATGCGCTCGGCCAGCGCCACGGTCTGCGCGTAGGGCCCGGCCTGCAGCACGGCGAAATTGTGTTCGCCGAAGCGGGCCAGTTGCGCGTCCTCGCCGACCACCTCGGCCAGCAGGGCGGCGAGAGCGCCGATCAGGATGTCGGCCGACGCCAGGCCGATATCCGGCAGCAGGCGCGCGTAGTGGTCAGGCTCGATCAGCAGCAGGCCGAACTGACCCTCGCTGCGCCCGGCCTGGGCCACCGCGCTTTCCAGCTGCAGCATGAAGGTCGGGCGATTGAGCAGGCCGGTGACCTGGTCGCGCTGGCGCAGGTCCTCGACCTCGCGTGCCAGCTCGGGGTCGAACTCCATGCGGCGGCGGAGCACCACCTGCAGGCAGGACTCGCCCTCGTAGGTGGCCGCGGCAAATTCCATCGTCGCCGGGAAGGAACTGCCGTCCTCGTGGCGCGCGTCGAGCTGGTACTGCGGCGGCGGCGCCTCGCCACGGCTGAGGCCTTTGAGCAGCTGTTTGAAGCCCTCCACGTGCTGGGCGGCGACCATGTCCAGCAGCGAAATGCCTTCGATGTCCTCGAAATGATCGTAGCCGAACATCTCCAGATAGGCGTCGTTGGCGCGGATGTGCATGCCTTCATGCACATAGGCGATGGGGTCGCGCGAGGAGGCGATCAGCGCGTCGCAGCGGCGCTCGGTCTCGCGCATCTGCGCCTCGATCCGGCGCAGGCCGCGACGCGCCTGCAGGTCGACCCACTGGTCACGGACCACGGCGAGCAGATGCTCGGGGCGCTGGCGCAGGGCGAGGGCGCGGATGCCATGGCTGCTGGCCTGCACCAGTTCGTCCTCGTCGATGCGCTCGGCCAGCAGCACCAGCGGGATGTCCTTGCCGCTGGCGGCGATGTGCTGGGCCGCCAGCTGCAGCGGGATGCCCTGCGAAGGCGAGGCCAGCACCAGGTCGATGGCCTGGCTGGCCAGCACCTGGGCCAGCTCGGCCGCATCCTGCGGACGCCACGGGCGTACCGCGATGCCGCTGTTGCGCAGGGTGCTGACGATGGCTTCGGCATTCTCGCCGCTGTCATCGACGATCAGCAGGCGGATGGTGATGTCGTTCGCGTTCTGCATGCACTGCTCCCCAATCTGCGAATCTAGATACACGATGCGCGGCGAACCGTCCATGCGCGCACCCCTGGCGCGCGTCGAACGGCGAAGTGGTTCACACCACGCCGCCCGCTGCGTGGCCGCTGGCCCAGGCCCATTGGAAGTTGTAGCCGCCCAGCCAGCCGGTCACGTCCAGCACCTCGCCAACGAAGTGCAGGCCGGGCACGCGCTTGGATTCCATCGTCGAGGATGACACTTCGGCGGTGTCCACGCCGCCCAGGGTGACCTCGGCGGTGCGGTAGCCTTCGGTGCCGCTGGCCACCAGCGGGAATGCGCCCAGCAGCTGCGCGGCCTGGCGCAGCACCGGCTCGTCCAGCTGGCGCACGGGCCGGTCGGGCAGCCAGTGCTCGCACAGGCGTTGCGCCAGCCGCTTCGGCAGTACCTCGCCCAGCACCGTGCGCAGCTCGGCGGCCGGGCGGTCGCGCTTCATCTGGCGCAACCACTCGCCGGCATCCTGGCCCGGCAACAGGTCCAGCTCCAGCGCATCGCCGGGCTGCCAGAACGACGAAATCTGCAGGATGGCCGGGCCGCTTACGCCACGGTGGGTCAGCAGCATGAAGTTCTGGAAACTCTTTCCGTTGCAGCGCGCCTCGATCGGCAGTGCGACGCCGCTGAGGTCGGCCAGCCGCTCCTGGTGCTTGCCGCTGAGGGTCAGCGGCACCAGCCCGGCGCGGGTCGGCAGTACCTGGTGGCCGAACTGGCGGGCCACCTCATAGCCAAAGCCGCTGGCCCCCATGCTGGGAATCGACAGGCCACCGGTGGCAACCACCAGCGAGGCGCAATGGAACAGGCCCTGGGTGGTGTGCACGCGGAAACCATCGCTGCCGTGCTCGATGCGCTGCACGCTGCACTCGGTACGGATCTGTACGCCGGCCGCCTGGCACTCGTCCACCAGCATCTTCACGATCTGCTTGGACGAGATATCGCAGAACAGCTGCCCCAGTTCCTTTTCGTGATAGGCGATGCCGTGCTTGTGCACCAGCTCGATGAAATGCCAGGGCGTGTAGCGGGCCAGCGCCGACTTGCAGAAGTGCGGGTTGGCCGACAGGAAGTTGGCCGGGGTGGTGCCGGTGTTGGTGAAGTTGCAGCGGCCACCGCCGGACATCAGGATCTTCTTGCCGACCTTGTTGGCATGGTCGATCACCTGCACCTGGCGGCCGCGCTGGCCGGCAGTGATCGCGGTCATCAGCCCGGCTGCGCCGGCACCGATGACCACCACATCGCAACGGATGGTGCTCATGCCTTGGCGCGCTTGCGCCAGTCCGGGATCACGTCGAGCTGGATCTGGTCGTTGAGCAGCTGCACTTCGCCGTCCTGGATCAGCACGCTCCAACGCATGGCACGCTGGATCTGCTGGCCCCAGCGCTCGACGAATTCGCCGTCCAGATCAACCACCGAAAGATTGTCGAAGCGCGCCAGACCCTTGCCTTGCTTGCCCCACCAGATCTCCGAGGCGTTGCCGCCGTAGTTGACCACCTGCACCTGGCGGCTGCGATTGCTGGCCTTGCGGATGCGCGATTCGTCCGGATGGCCCAGGTCGATCCACTGCAGGATGTCGCCGGTGTAGTCGTGTTCCCACAGATCGGGCTCGTCATCGGTACTCAGGCCGCGGCCGAACTCCAGGCGATCGCCGGCGTTCAGCGCGAAGGCGAGCAGGCGCACCATCAGGCGCTCGTCGGTCTCGGACGGATGCTGGGCCAGGGTCAGGTTGTGGGTCGCGTAGTAGCCGCGATCCATGTCGCTGATCTGCAGTTCGGCCTTGCGGATGGTGGCGGTAAGAGCCATGGGGGATCCGTGGACTAAAGAGGACAATGATAGAGGTTTGCTCCGGGGGTGTCCGTGGCCGGACTGTCTGCGCACCGTCAACGGTGGCACTCTTGCGCTCTTTCCCGTGGCCGGAGTGGACGCCATGAGCTTGCCCAGCCGGTTGCAGCTGCCGCCCGGCCCCTGGGCCACCCTGCTGGATGGCCTGTGTGCACGTTTTCCGCGCATCGCGCGCGCGCAATGGCAGGATCGCTTCGCGCGCGGCCGCGTGCTGGACGCACAGGGCAGGGCGCTCACTGCGGACATGCCCTGGCAGGTCGGGCTGGACATCCAGTACTTCCGCGAGGTGGCCGACGAACCGGTGATCCCCTTCACCGAAACCATCGTCCATCTGGATGCGCACCTGCTGGTGGCCGACAAGCCGCATTTCCTGCCGGTGACACCGGCGGGCGGGCATGTACGCGAGACGCTGCTGGCGCGGCTGGTCGCCCGCACCGGCAATGCCGATCTGGTGCCGCTGCACCGGCTGGATCGGCTGACGGCCGGGTTGGTGCTGTTCTCGACCCAGCGTGCGTCGCGCGATGCTTACCAGCGCCTGTTCCGTGAGCGGCGCATCGAAAAGACCTATGAGGCCTTGGCACCGGCGCTGCCGGGGCGGGAGTTTCCGCTGCAGCGGTACAGCCGCCTGGTGCCGGGCGAGCCGTTCTTCCGCATGGCCGAAGTGCCCGGCGAGGCCAATGCGCGCAGCCGGATCGAGCTGATCGAGGCCGAAGGGCCGATCTGGCGCTACCGGCTGCTGCCGGAAACCGGCCGCAAGCATCAGCTGCGCGTGCACATGGCCATGCTGGGGGCGCCGATCATGGGTGACGACCTGTACCCGCAGCTTCGGCAACGGGCACCGGACGTAGCCGAGGCGCCGCTGCAGCTGCTGGCGCGGGCCCTGGCTTTCGATGACCCGTTGAGTGGTGCACGACGGATGTTCAGCAGCGGCCGCAGCCTGAGCCTTCCGGCTTAGGGCGGCCAGGCGCTCAGCGGGCCGGGCGTCGCGCCAGCCAGCGGTCCAGCTCGGCGGCGAACAGCTGCCGGTCGCGGGGGGCCAGGGGCGGCGGTCCGCCGGTCTGGACCCCGGCGCCGCGCAGTTCCTCCATGAAATTGCGCATCGACAGTCGCTCGGCCATGTTGTTCGGTGTGTACAACTGGCCGCGCGGGTTCAGCGCGACGGCCTGCTTCTCCAGCACCAGCGCGGCCAGCGGGATGTCCTGGGTGACCACCAGGTCCCCCGCGGCGACCCGCTCGACGATGGCGCTGTCGGCCACGTCCAGCCCCTGCGGCACCTGGATCGAGCGCAGCCAGCGCGAGGGCGGGGTGCGGATCCACTGGTTGGCGACCAGGGTCAGTTCGATCCCGACCCGTTCAGCCGCACGGAACAGGATGTCGCGGATGACGGTGGGACAGGCGTCCGCATCCACCCAGATGCGGGGAGAGGCGTGTTCAGCGGGGGTTTCAGCTTCAGTCATTTACCCAGTGTAGGGTAGGAAAAACCTGAATGGGGACTCGGAGTTAGCCGCGAGAGGCTGCCAACCCTTGTCACGCCTAGCGGGTGACGTATTCCCATGAACGTCGGGGCTATCGCTTTTTGCAGAAAACACGCGTATCGTGCGACCCACTGTGTTTGCTAGGGTCACCGTGAATCGTGGCCTGGTGCAGTTGATCTCACGATCCGCTCATCGATCCGCTTTACCAACGCCTGCAACTCAGTCTCGGCCCCGATACCCGGTGGCTGCGATTTTTTTCAACATGTGTTTCAGGAGTTAGTAAAAATGTCTGAACGTCAGACCGGTACCGTCAAGTGGTTCAACGACGCCAAGGGCTTCGGCTTCATCACCCCGGAAAGCGGCCCGGACCTGTTCGTGCACTTCCGCGCGATCCAGGGCACCGGCTTCAAGACCCTGCAGGAAGGCCAGAAGGTTACCTTCATCGCCGTCCAGGGTCAGAAGGGCATGCAGGCTGACCAGGTGCAGGCGGTCTAATCCGTCTGCTACCGTTGGGTAGCCAGAACGCCGGAAGCGAAAGCTTCCGGCGTTTTTTATTGCCCGCCGTTTTTTTGTAGAGTCGAGCCATGCTGGACTGCGCCCAAAGACAGTCGAGCATGGCTCGACTCTACAAAGGACATGCAGCCGGCGCGGTACGATGCGCGTCTCCCCAAGGGATCACCCCCATGCGCATCGTCCACCACCTGGAAAACTCCCGTTCTCTGCGCGTGCTGTGGATGCTGGAGGAGCTGGGGTTGGACTACGAACTGCGCCGCTATCCGCGCGATCCGAAGACGCTGCTGGCGCCGCCGGAACTGCGCAGCGTGCATCCGCTCGGCAAGTCTCCGGTACTGCAGGATGGTGAGCTGGTACTGGCCGAGTCCGGCGCGATCCTCGACTACCTCGCTGACCGTTACGACACGCAACGCCAGCTGTCGCCGTCACCGATGCCGGCAGACGGGGCCGAACGCATCGCTTACCGCTACTGGCTGCACTACGCCGAAGGCTCGGCGATGCCACCGTTGCTGCTGACCCTGGTGATGGGCCGCATACGCAACGCGCCGATGCCGTTCTTCGCGCGCCCGATCGCACGCAGCATTGCCGACAAGGCCGAGCGCGGCTTCATCGGCCCGCAGCGGCGCCTGCACCTGGACTGGATGGAGCGCCGTCTGGCCGAAAGCCCGTGGTTTGCCGGCGAGCGTTTCAGTGCGGCCGACATCCAGATGAGCTTCCCGATCCAGGCCGCTGCCGCGCGCGGTGGTGGCCTGGACGACAAACCGGCACTGCGTGGCTTCCTCAAGCGTATCGGTGAACGCCCGGCCTACCAGCGTGCCGAGGCCCACGGCGGCCACCTGCAGGCGCTCGGCGGCAATTGAGGAGGGCGGCCGTCGCCCTCATCTCCAGCACCATGGATACCGACACTCCCCGTTTCGACAACCGCCTGCTGCACACCCTGCCGGGCGACCCCGAATCCGGCCCGCGCAGGCGCGAAGTGCTGGGCGCCGCCTGGTCGCCCGTGATGCCGACCCCGGTGACGGCGCCCACGCTGTTGGCCTGGGCGCCGGACGTCGCCGAAATGCTTGGCTTCGATACCGCTGAAGTCGAAAGCGAAGGTTTCGCGCAGGTATTCGGCGGCAATGCGCTGTACGCCGGCATGCAACCGTGGGCAGCCAACTACGGTGGCCATCAGTTTGGCCACTGGGCCGGCCAGCTCGGCGACGGGCGTGCGATTTCGCTGGGTGAGCTGGTTGCGCCGGATGGCCAGCACTGGGAGCTGCAGTTGAAGGGGGCCGGCCCAACGCCGTACTCGCGGGGGGCCGATGGACGGGCAGTGCTGCGCTCATCGATCCGCGAATTCCTGTGCAGCGAGGCGATGCATCACCTTGGCGTGCCGACTACGCGCGCGTTGTCACTGGTCGGCACCGGTGAGGACGTGGTGCGCGACATGTTCTATGACGGCCATCCGCGTGCCGAGCCAGGCGCCATCGTATGCCGGGTCTCGCCGTCGTTCCTGCGCTTCGGTTCGTTCGAACTGCCGGCCTCGCGCGGTGAAACCGCCCTGCTGCAGCAGCTGGTGGATGCCTGCATCGCCCGCGACTTCCCCGAACTGCAGGGGCAGGGCGAGGCGCTGTACGGCGACTGGTTCGCGCAGATCGCGGTGCGCACCGCCGAGATGATCGCGCACTGGATGCGTGTCGGCTTCGTGCACGGCGTGATGAACACCGACAACCTGTCCGTGCTCGGTGTGACGCTGGATTACGGCCCCTATGGCTGGGTCGAGGACTTCGATCCGGACTGGACGCCGAACACCACCGACGCCCAGGGGCGCCGCTACCGCTTCGGCACCCAGCCGCAGGTGGCGTACTGGAACCTGAGCCGATTGGCGCAGGCGCTGTCGCCGCTGTTCGCCGATGTCGAACCGCTGCAGGCAGGCCTGGCGGCTTACCAGTCCACGTTCGTGGCCTGCACGCGTCGCGATGCTGCAGCGAAGCTGGGGCTGGCTGCTGCCGACGATGATGACCTGCAGCTCTACCAGCGCTGGCAACAGCTGATGCAGGAGGGCGCAATGGACATGACCCTGGCTTGGCGCGCACTGATGCGCATCGACCCGGCGGCAGCAGATGCGACGGTTCTGGACGCGGTGTACTACGACGAGGCGCGGCGACAGGCAGTGCAGGCACCGCTGCGGCACTGGCTGCAGGACTACGCAGCGCGCCTGCGCCGCGATCCGCTGGCGGCCAGCGAACGCCAGGCGAAGATGGCAGCGGCCAACCCGCTGTACGTGCTGCGCAACTGGCTGGCCCAGGAAGCGATCGACCGCGCAGAGCAGGGGGATCTCGGCGGCGTCCATGCACTGCAGGACGTGCTGCGCGACCCGTACACCGAGCGTGCCGGCCTGGAACACTTCGCTGGCAAGCGCCCGGCGTGGGCCGACAATCGCGCCGGTTGCTCGATGCTGTCCTGCAGTTCCTGAGGGTGGGTTTCGGCAGGGCTGAGCCCTGCACCTGCAGAGGCCAGATCAACAGCCAGAGCAAAAGCGGATTCCGTGGTTTGGCGGGGCGGTGTCGGAGTGCGGGGACGCTGCAAGTACGTCCCTGTAAGCTTGGCAGCCGCATCCATGCGGCTGACACCCCGCACTCCGACACCGCCCCACCTCCGACAGATTCCCGCGGCTGTGGGTAGGTGTCGACCTTGGTCGACACATCTGTCAGATATCGAATGAAATTCCGGGGTCAGATCCGTTTTCCTTCGTAAAACGGATCTGACCCCATGAGCAATTCCGACAGATCGCAGGAAACTGTCGAAGGCGGGGTGGGTCCGGTTGCGGGGGCGTGAACGCCATGGATGGCGCGACCGAGCCTACGCGGACGTATCTACGGCGTCCCCCGCAACCGGGCCCGCCCCGCCATCCCCCGCGATGCAGGCAGTTGCAGTTGCAGTTGCTGTTGAGGTTGCCGGCCAGCGGCCGGCACTACGGCAGGTGCCGGGCGCAGCCCGGCCGGACACCACCAGCAGGCAGGCGGCGCCCGGAACAGGTACCCTATGCCGCCATCAGATAGCCAATGTGACATGACCGACGCCATCGTCGCTCCGCAGTGGGCCTCCCGCCTGCGCGACATCGCCGACTTCCCCAAGCCCGGCATCCTGTTCAAGGACATCATGCCGCTGCTCGCCCATGGCGAGGATTTCCGCGGCGCGATCACCGCGATGGCCGACCGTTGGCGCGACCAGAAGCTGGACGCAGTGGTCGGCATCGAATCGCGTGGGTTCATCCTCGGTGCCGCGATGGCGCTGGAGCTGGGCGTCGGCTTCGTGCCGGTGCGCAAGCCGGGCAAGCTGCCGGGCCAGGTCCTGCGCGAGGAATACACGCTGGAATACCGCAGCGACTGCATCGAAGTGCATGCCGATGCGCTGCCGGCCGGCGCCCGCGTGGTGATCATCGACGACGTGCTGGCCACCGGCGGCACGCTGGTCGCTGCGCTGTCGCTGGTGCGCCGCCTGGGCGTTGAAGTGGTCGGCGCCGGTGTACTGGTCGAGCTGGACGGCCTCGGTGGCCGTGCGCGCTGGGAAACGGACCTGCCGCTGCACACCGAACTGGTGTTCTGATCGAAGGGCAGGTGCCAACCAGGGTTGGCATCTACCAGAGCGAATGGCCGGGAGCCGGTCGTTGCCAACCTTGGTTGGCAGCACTTTTCGCGACGGGTGCCATGGACGGGCCAACCAAGGTTGGCCGCTACCAGGCCAGATCGTTACCAACCGTAGTTGGCAACGCTGCTTCAATCACATCATCCGCACGCGGAAACGACGGCCCTTGATCTTGCCGGCTTCCAGCTTGGCCACGGCCTTGTTGGCCTGCTCACGCGCGATCGCCACATAGGAGCGGGTCGGGAAGATCGCGATCTTGCCGATGAACTTGCTCGACAGGCCGGCATCACCGGTCAGCGCACCGAGGATGTCGCCCGGGCGCAGCTTGTCGGTCTTGCCACCGTCGATGCGCAGCGTGCGCATCGCGGCCTGCGGCAGTTCGGCCGGGCGCGAGGTTGCCAGCGGCGTCTTCTGCCAGTCCAGCGGCTGCCCCATCTGCGCTTCGATGGCGTCGGCGCGGGTCTTCTCGCGGCCGGCCACCAGGCTGATCGCCAGGCCGCTGGCACCGGCGCGCCCGGTACGGCCTACGCGGTGCTGGTAGCTCTCCACGTCGGTCGGCAGTTCGTAGTTGATCACCGCCGCCAGCTCTTCCACGTCCAGGCCGCGCGCGGCGACGTCGCTGGCGACCAGCACGTTGCAGCTGCGGTTGGCCAGCAGCAACAGCACTTCCTCGCGGTCGCGCTGTTCCATGTCGCCATGCAGGGCCAGTGCGGAGAAGCCGAACTGCTGCAGCGAGTTGGCCACTTCGTCAACATCCTTGCGGGTGTTGCAGAACACGACCGCCGATTCCGGCGTGTACTTCAGCAGCAGGCCGGCCAGCGCCTTCTGGCGATGCGCCGGTTCCACCTCGCAGAACAGGTGGCGGATGGCCGGTGCCTGGTCGGCGCCTTCCACGGTCACTTCCACCGCGTCGCGCAGCAGGTCACGCGCCATGGCGCGGATGCTGTCGGGGAAGGTGGCGGAGAACAGCAGGCTCTGGCGGTCCCTATGGGTGCGGCCGGCGATCTCGCGGATCGGCTCCTCGAAGCCCATGTCGAGCATGCGGTCGGCCTCGTCCAGCACCAGCGTGCGCACCGCGCCCAGGTTCAGCGCGCGCTTGCGTGCCAGCTCCTGCACGCGGCCGGGCGTGCCGACCACCACATGCGGATCGTGGCCTTCAAGCGAGGCCAGCTGCGGGCCCAGCGGCACGCCGCCCACCAGCAGCAACAGCTTCAGGTTGGGGATGCCGGTGGCCAGCTTGCGGATCTGCTTGCCGACCTGGTCGGCCAGTTCGCGGGTCGGGCACAGCACCAGCGCCTGCACGCGGATCAGGCTGGGGTCGATGGCCTGCAGCAGGCCCAGGCCGAAGGCGGCGGTCTTGCCGCTGCCGGTGGGTGCCTGTGCGATCACATCACGGCCATCGAGGATGGCCGGCAGGCTCTGCGCCTGCACGGGGGTGAGGGTGGTGTAGCCGAGGGCATCCAGGCCGGGCTGCAGGGCCGGGCTCAGCGGCAGGGTCGAGAAGTCAGTCATGGCGCATTGTACCTGCCTGCGCGGCCGGTCCCGCCTGATCGGATGGGGTCGAATCCCTTTCCGCAGGAAAGGGCTCCGACCCCATCGGAGTCGTCATCCACGCAGGGCGTGAATATACCCGGGGGGCGTCCACGCATGGCGTGGATCTACGGGTGGATGCCGACCTGGGTCGGCACGCTCCTGCTCAGCCAAGCACCGCCAGTACACCCTGATGGATCGCCAGGCCACCGAACAGCAGCCAGGCGAACAGGATCAGCGCCAGCAGCAGCGGCTTCAGCCCGGCCTGGCGCAGCGCCGAGACGTGGGTGGTCAGGCCCAGCGCGGCCATCGCCATCGCCAGCAGCACGGTATCCAGCTGCACCAGCCCCGCCTGCAGGCCCGCCGGCAGCAGATGCAGCGAGTTGAACCCGGCCACCGCCACGAAACCAAAAGCGAACCACGGCACCACGATGCGCGCCTTGCTGCCGTCGGCGCTGGCCTTGCCGCCACGCGCCAGCCACAGCGACAGCGCGACCAGGAACGGCGCCAGCAGCATCACCCGCACCATCTTGGTGATCACCGCCGTGTCGGCCGCTGCTTCGTTGACCGCGCGGCCTGCCGCCACCACCTGTGCCACTTCATGCACCGTCGCACCGGTGAACAGGCCGTACTGCCGCGCGTCCATTGCCAGCCAGCCGTGCGACTGCACCAGTGCATACAACGCCGGGTAAAGGAACATCGCCAGCGTGCCGAACACCACCACCGTAGAGACCGCGACGGTGACCTGCGCAGCGCGGCCGCGCACCACCGGCTCGGCGGCCATCACCGCCGCCGCGCCGCAGATCGCGCTGCCGGCGCCGATCAGCATCGCCGCTTCGCGCTCCATCTTGAACACGCGCATGCCCAGCCAGCAGGCCAGCCCGAAGGTGCTGGCGACCACCAGCACGTCCATCAGCACGCCGGCCACGCCGACGTGGCCGATGTCCTGGAAGGTCAAGCGCAGGCCGTACAGCACGATGCCGGCGCGCAACAGCCAGTGCTTGGAGAAGCCGACACCGGCCGCGCTGCTCGGCGCCAGCCGCGGGTAAAGGGTGTTGCCGACCACGATGCCGGCGACGATGGCCACGGTCAGCGCGCTCAGGCCATGCGCCTGGAGCCAGGGAAGCTGGGCCAGGTACAGCGACGCCGCCGCGATCAGGCCCACCAGCAGCAGGCCGGGCAGGCGAGGCTGCCAGCGTTGGCGCAGGGCGGGCAGGGACCAGGAGGAGAGAGCGGTGGCGTTCATGGCGCGACAGGACTGGAGTGATGGGCCAAGCGTGCGCCTGTGTCACTGACCTGTAAAACGAATAATATGGGTGCAACCTACCTATAAAGCGGGTACATTCGATGCGCCTGACCTTGCGCCAGCTGCAGGTCTTCGTCGCCATCGCCGACCATGGCACCACCACTGCCGCCGGCCAAGCCGTCGCGCTCTCGCAGTCGGCCAGCAGCGCCGCCCTGCAGGAGCTGGAGGCGCACTTCGGCACCCCGCTGTTCGACCGCATCGGCCGCCGCCTGGCGCTGAACGGGCACGGCCGCGCGCTGCTGGAGCCGGCGCGCACCTTGCTGGTCAACGCCGCCGATCTGGAGCGGCAGCTGGCCGCCGGCGGCGACCCGTCGCAGGGCGCACCGCTACGGCTGGTGCTGGCCGCCAGTACCACCATCGGCAACTACCTGCTGCCGCCACGCATCGCCGAACTGCTGCGGCAGGCGCCGCAGGCCGAGGTCGATCTGCGCATCGACAACAGTGCCGGCGTGGTCGCCGCGGTACAGCGCCTGGACGTCGACGCCGGCCTGATCGAAGGCCCGTGCCATGAGCGTGGCCTGCAGGTGACCGCCTGGCAGCAGGACCCACTGGTGATCGTGGCTGCCGCCGATGCCCGCGCACGCTGGTCGCTGGATGAACTGCGCCGCGCACGCTGGCTGCTGCGTGAGCCTGGCTCCGGCACCCGCGAAGCCGTGGAACAGGCCCTGCTGCCGCACCTGCGTGGCTTCGCGCAGACCCTGCAGCTGGGCAATACCGAAGCGATCAAGCAGGCCGCCATCGCCGGCCTCGGCCTGGCCTGCCTGTCGCGCCACGCGCTGGAAGAGCCGCTGGCCCTGGGCCGCCTGCGCGTGCTCGAGACTCCGCTGCCGGCCCTGCAGCGCACCCTGTGGCTGGTGCGCCACCCCGGCAAGCAATGGCTGCCGGGGTTGCAGGCGTTGCTGGGGGAGGTGGGGTAGCCATCAGATTTCCAGTCGACTCCATCCATCGACCCTTCTTGTAGCGCTCATCCACGCATGGCGTGGATCTACCGAGTCGACCAAGGTCGGCACCCACCAGAGCAGAATGTAGTTCCGACAGATTGCAGGAATCTGTCGAAGGCGGGATGGGTCCGGTTGCGGGGGTGTCCGCGGCATGGATGCCGCGGCCAAGCCCCCAGGGACGGGTTTACGGCGTCCCCCGCGACCGGACCCATCCCGCCATCCCACAGGAAACCAGCTTTTGACGTTGCCGTTGAGGTTGCCGGCCAGCGGCCGGCACTACCGCGGGTGCCGGGTGCAACCCGGCCGACGCCCCCAACCCGTACAATATCCGGATGCCTCTGATTACTCTGCAGAACGTCGACTTCAGCGTCGGCGGCCCGTTGTTGCTGGAAAAGGCCGAACTGTCGATCGAGCCGGGCGAACGCATCGCCCTGATCGGCCGCAACGGCGCCGGCAAATCCACCCTGCTCAAGCTGCTGTCGGGCGACCACAAGCCCGATGACGGCGAAGTCCGCGTGCAGCAGGGCGTGCGCGTCACCCGCCTGGAGCAGGAAGTGCCACACGGCGCAGCCGGCTCGGTGTTCGACGTCGTTGCCGATGGCCTCGGTGAACTGGGCCAGTGGCTGGCCGAGTTCCACCATCTCAGCCATGCCGAGGTCTTCGATGGTGAAGCCCTCGGCAATGTGCAGGCCAAGATCGATGCCGCCAACGGCTGGGGCCTGGACCAGCGTGTCAGCGAAACGCTGACCAAGCTCGACCTGGACGGCGATGCCGAATTCGGCCGCCTGTCCGGCGGCATGAAGCGCCGCGTGCTGCTGGCCCGTGCACTGGTCTCCAGCCCGGACGTGCTGCTGCTGGACGAACCGACCAACCACCTGGACATCGAAGCCATCGACTGGCTCGAAGCGTTCCTGAAGGGCTGGAGCGGCAGCGTGGTGTTCGTCACCCATGACCGCCGCTTCCTGCGTGCGCTGGCCACCCGCATCGTCGAGATCGACCGCGGCCAGGTGACCAGCTGGCCGGGCGACTGGGCCAACTACGAGCGCCGCCGCGAGGAACGCCTCAACGCGCAGGCGCAGGAAAATGCCCGCTTCGACAAGCTGCTGGCGCAGGAAGAAGTCTGGATCCGCCAAGGCATCAAGGCGCGCCGTACCCGCGACGAAGGCCGCGTGCGCCGCCTCAAGGCGATGCGCACCGAACGCTCGCAGCGCCGCGACCTCAGCGGTAACGTCAAGATGGAAGCTGCGCAGGGCGTCAGCTCTGGCAAGAAGGTCATCGACGTCAAGGACATTTCGTTCGCCTTCGGCGAGCGCACCATGGTCCGCGATTTCACCACCACCATCCTGCGTGGCGACCGCATCGGCCTGATCGGCCCCAACGGCAGCGGCAAGACCACGCTGCTGAAGCTGCTGCTGGGTGAACTGCAGCCGGCCAAGGGAGAGGTCAATGCGGGCACCAACCTGCAGATCGCCTATTTCGACCAGTACCGCGCGGTGCTGCGCGAAGACTGGAGCGCGATCGAGAACGTGGCCGAAGGCCGCGATTTCCTCGAGTTCAACGGAAAGCGCAAGCACGTGCATGCCTACCTGCAGGACTTCATGTTCACCCCCGAGCGCGCGCGTGCGCCGATCACCCGCCTGTCCGGTGGCGAGCGCAACCGCCTGCTGCTGGCCAAGCTTTTCGCGCAGCCGTCCAACCTGCTGGTGATGGACGAACCGACCAACGACCTCGACGTGGAAACCCTGGAGCTGCTGGAAGAGCTGCTGGGCGAGTACACCGGTACGCTGCTGCTGGTCAGCCACGACCGTGACTTCATCGACAACGTGGTGACCTCCACGCTGGTGATGGAAGGCGACGGCGTGATCGGCGAGTACGTCGGTGGCTACAGCGACTGGCAGCGCTATGCGGCCAGCGTGGCTGCGCCTGCCGCGGCCCCGGCTGCCAAGCCGGCGACTGCTGCACCGGCCGCTGCTGCGGCCGCGACTCCCGCAGCCCCCAAGCGCAAGCTGGCGTACAAGGAAGCGCGCGAGCTGGAGCAGCTGCCAAAGACCATCGAGAAGCTGGAAGGCGATGTCGAAGGGCTGACCTCGGCGATGAACGACCCATCGTTCTACACCCGCAGCAGTGCTGAAGTGACGGCGCACACCCAGCAGCTGGCCAAGGTGCAGGCCGAACTGGATGCCGCTTACGCGCGCTGGGAAGAGCTGGAAGGCTGAGCGTTGACCGGCGCCAGCGATCGCGCCGATTGATGTAGAGCCGAGCCCACGCTCGGCTCAGCAGATCCACGCCATGCGTGGATATCCGGAATCTGTGCGGACCAACGGTCCGCACCTACCAACCGACGGTCCGCACCGACCGGGGGGCCGGCCGTCATTTGACCCCGTGCAGATCCCGCAGCTGGCTCGGCCGGCTGCCGAAGTACGCCGCCAGATCGGCGATGTCCTGATCACTCAGGTCCTTCGCCTGCGGCGTCATCAGCGCATGCTGGCGGTCACCGGCGCGGTAGGCCTGCAGCGCGTGCGCCAGGTAGTCACCGTACTGCCCACCCAGCTTCGGATAGGTCGGATCGATCGGCGCATTGCCGTCGGCCCCATGGCAGTCGATGCAGCTCTGGTTGGTGGCCTTGCCCTTCACCTTGGCGCGGGCTTCACCGGCGGCCTCGCGGCCAGCGGGCAGGCCGGCGGAGGACGATGAACCGTGCTCGCCGCTGGCATGGCCCGGGTCGGCGGCCGATTTTTCGCTGTTTTCCACCTGCGACTGTGAGCAGGCGGCCAGCAGCAGGGCAACGGACAGGGCGATGGCGTGACGCATCGGATGCGCGGCTTTCGACATGGGCGGGCCTTACTTGACGGTGGACAGGTAAACAGAGAGATCGGCGATCTCCTGTTCGCTGAAACTCATCGACTGCGCCTGCATCGTCGGATGCCGGCGCTTGCCCTGGCGGTACTCGGTCAGGGCCTGGGCCAGATACTGCTGGGTCTGGCCGCCGATCTTCGGCACCCGGTAACTGGGGTAGGCGTTCTTGTAGCCGGTGATCCCGTGGCAGCCTTGGCAGGTGTAGGCCAGGACGCGGCCATTGTCGAAGTTGCCGGTGGGTGCGGCAGGCGCTGGCGCAACGGCGGGAGCCGGGGCCGGGGCGGGTGTGGCAGGAGCAGGAGCGGGCTGTGCGGCGGCCCCAAGGGGCAGGAGGACGGCCAGAGCGAGACAAGCGGCGAGCGGCTGCGGGCGCATGGTGTCGTTTCCGGGGATTCGGGTCTGGTCGTTCCGGCGTGGGGTACGGAACGACCCGAGTATAGCCTCAGGTTTCATCTAGCTGAAATGGGGTCGGGCCGACCGGCGGCGTGAAGGCACCATGACCTTTGGGATATGGTGTTGCCGTGAAGTGGTGCATTACTTTGCTACCACACCTGTCCACGCATCCTTCAGGGACCCGACGATGTCGCACCCAACCTTCCTGTCCGGCCGTCGCAGCGGAATCTGCGCTGCCGCACTGCTGATCTCCACCTCCCTGCTGCTGGGCGGTTGCGCCGCAGGGCCCAATTCCGAAGCCAAGGCTGCCGAAACCAAGGAGGAGAAGAAGGTAGACGCAGTCCCGGTCGAAGTGGCGGTGGCCAGCCATCGTGCCGTCGCGGCCAGCTACACCGGCACGGCCGCGCTGGAACCACGCGCCGAGTCGCAGGTGGTCGCCAAGACCTCCGGCGTGGCGCTGGCGGTGCTGGTCGAGGAAGGGCAGCGGGTCACCGCCGGCCAACCGCTGGTGCGGCTGGACCCGGATCGTGCACGGCTGGCCGTTGCGCAGAGCGAAGCGCAGATGCGCAAGCTGGAAAACAATTACCAGCGCGCACAGAAGCTGGTCGGCCAGCAGATGGTCAGCGCCGCCGATGTCGACCAGCTGCGCTACGACCTGGAAAACGTCCGTGCGCAGTACCGGCTGGCCACGCTGGAGCTGTCCTACACCACGGTGGTGGCGCCGATCTCCGGCGTGATCGCATCGCGCTCGATCAAGACCGGCAACTTCGTGCAGATCAACACGCCGATCTTCCGCATCGTCGACAACTCGCGGCTGGAAGCGACCCTCAACGTGCCCGAGCGTGAACTGGCCACCCTGCGCGCCGGCCAGCCGGTGACGCTGGCGGCCGACGCGCTGCCGGGGCAGAGCTTCACCGGCACCGTTGATCGCATCGCGCCGGTGGTGGATTCGGGCAGCGGCACGTTTCGCGTGGTCAGCGCCTTCGACGGCGCCGCACACGCGCTGCAGCCCGGCATGTTCGGTCGCATCCGCATCGACTACGACCAGCGTGCCGATGCGCTGGTCGTACCGCGCCTGGCGTTGCTCGACGACGGTGAGCCGGCGGTGTTCCGCGTGCGCGAAGGCAAGGTCGCACGCGTTCCGGTCAAGCTGGGTTACGCCGAGGGCCCGTGGGTGGAGATCCGTGATGGCCTGGCGGCCGGTGATCAGGTGGTCACCGCCGGCAAGGTCGCCCTGCGCGACGGCACCACGGTGCAGGTGATTGCCGATCCGAAGGCGAAGACGGTCGCTGCGGCCGCCAAGCCCGCAGACAAGGCCGGGAGCAAGCAATGACCGCCCCGGGCCACGACCACGGTGCCTCGCCGGCGAGCGACGGCGCCGCCGCCGGCATGCGCGGCGGCCTGGTGGAGTTTGCCACCCGCCGCCGCGTGACCATCGCCATGTGCACGGTCACGCTGCTGCTGTTCGGCCTGATCGCGCTGGGCAATCTCAAGGTCAACCTGCTGCCCGACCTGAGCTACCCGACGCTGACCGTGCGCACCGAATACACCGGTGCAGCGCCGACTGAAATCGAAACCCTGATCACCCAGCCGGTCGAAGAAGCGGTCGGCGTGGTCAAGAACCTGCGCAAGCTGAAGTCGGTCTCGCGCACCGGCCAGAGCGACGTGGTGCTGGAATTCGCCTGGGGCACCAACATGGACCAGGCCAGCCTGGAGGTGCGCGACAAGATGGAAGCGCTGAACCTGCCGCTGGAGGCCAAGGCCCCGGTGCTGCTGCGCTTCAATCCGTCAACCGAGCCGATCATGCGCCTGGTGCTGTCGAACAAGACGGCGCCGACCAGCGATGCCGATGCGGTGCGCGAGCTGACCGGCCTGCGCCGCTATGCCGATGAAGACCTCAAGAAGAAGCTGGAGCCGGTCACCGGTGTGGCGGCAGTGAAGGTGGGCGGCGGCCTGGAGGACGAGATCCAGGTCGACATCGACCAGCAGAAGCTTGCCCAGCTGAACCTGCCGATCGACACCGTCATCAAGCGCCTGAAGGACGAGAACATCAACATTTCCGGCGGCCGCCTGGAGGAGGGCTCGCAGCGCTTCCTGGTGCGTACCGTCAACCAGTTCGCCGACCTGGAGGAGATCCGCAACCTGCTGGTGACCACCCAGGCCGCCAATGGCAGCGCGGCGGACTCGGCGCTGCAGCAGATGTTCAACATCGCCGCGTCGACCGGTTCGGCGGCCGCCATCGCGGCGGCGTCGGCGGCACAGAGCGCATCGTCCGGCGGTGGCTCCAGCGTGGTTGCCAACGGCGTGCCGGTGCGCCTGAAGGACGTGGCCACCGTGCGCCAGGGCTACAAGGAGCGCGAAGCGATCATCCGCCTGGGCGGCAAGGAGTCGGTCGAGCTGGCCATCTACAAGGAAGGCGACGCCAACACCGTGGCCACCGCTGAAGCGCTGCGCAAGCGCCTGGAGCAGATCAAGGGCACGTTCCCGTCCGATGTCCAGCTGACCACCATCGAGGACCAGTCGCGCTTCATCGAGCACGCCATCGCCGACGTCAAGAAGGATGCCGTGATCGGCGGCCTGCTGGCGATCCTGATCATCTTCCTGTTCCTGCGCGATGGCTGGAGTACGTTCGTGATCAGCCTGTCGTTGCCGGTCTCGATCATCGCCACATTCTTCTTCATGGGCCAGCTCGGCCTGAGCTTGAACGTGATGTCGCTGGGTGGCCTGGCATTGGCCACCGGCCTGGTGGTGGATGACTCGATCGTGGTGTTGGAGAGCATCGCCAAGGCCCGTGAGCGTGGCCTGGGCATCCTGCAGGCGGCGATCGCCGGCACCCGTGAAGTGAGCATGGCCGTGGTCGCCTCGACCCTGACCACCATCGCGGTGTTCCTGCCGCTGGTGTTCGTCGATGGCATCGCCGGGCAGCTGTTCCGCGACCAGGCGCTGACCGTGGCGATCGCCATCGCGATCTCGCTGCTGGTGTCGATGACCCTGATCCCGATGCTGAGCTCGCTGAAGGGGCGGCCGCCGCTGGCGTTCCCGGAAGAGGCGCCGAACGCAGCATGGCAGCCGCAGAAGCGTTGGCAGAAGCCGGTTGCACTGGGCCGCCGTGGCCTGCTCGCCAGCGTGCGCTGGAGCTTCTATGCGCTGGCCTGGCTCGTGGTGCGCCTGTGGCGCGGCGTGGTGGCGGTGGTCGGCCCGGTGATGCGCAAGGCCAGCGACCTGGCGATGAAGCCCTATGCAGGCGCCGAGCGAGGCTATCTGCGCCTGCTGCCGAGTGCGCTGGCGCATCCCGGCAAGGTGCTGGGCGTGGCAGCCATCATTTTCGTGGCGACCATGGCGCTGGTGCCGATGCTTGGCGCCGACCTGATCCCGCAGCTGGCGCAGGACCGTTTCGAAATGACGGTGAAGCTGCCGGCCGGCACGCCGCTGAAGCAGACCGATGCGCTGGTGCGCGAGCTGCAGCTGGCGCATGGCAAGGGCGAAGGCGTGGCCTCGCTGTATGGCGTCAGTGGCAGCGGCACCCGGCTGGATGCCAGCCCGACCGAAAGTGGCGAGAACATCGGCAAGCTGACCGTGGTGATGGAAGGTGGCGGCAATGCGCACACTGAAGCGGCGATCACCGAGCGCCTGCGCGGCACCATGAGCCAGCACCCGGGTGCCCAGGTCGACTTCGCGCGGCCGGCGTTGTTCAGCTTTTCCACGCCGCTGGAAATCGAACTGCGCGGGCAGGACATGGCGACCCTGGAAGTGGCCGGCCAGCGCCTGGCGGCGATGCTGCGCGGCAACGCCCACTACGCCGACGTGAAGTCGACGGTGGAAGAGGGCTTCCCGGAAATCCAGATCCGCTTCGACCAGGAGCGCGCCGGTGCGCTGGGCCTGACCACCCGCCAGATCGCCGACGTGGTGGTGAAGAAGGTGCGTGGCGACGTCGCCACCCGCTACAGCTTCCGTGACCGCAAGATCGACGTGCTGGTGCGCGCCCAGGAAGGTGACCGCGCCAGCGTGGAGAGCATCCGCCGGCTGATCGTCAATCCGGGCAGCACCCGCCCGGTGACCCTGGACGCGGTGGCCGACGTGGTCGCCACCACCGGCCCCAGCGAGATCCATCGTGCCGACCAGACCCGGGTCGCGGTGGTATCGGCCAACCTGCGCGACATCGACCTCGGCGCCGCCATGCGCGAAGTGCAGCAGATGGTGGCCGAGCAGCCGCTGGGCGCGGGCGTCGGCCTGCACATCGGCGGCCAGGGCGAGGAACTGGCGCAGGCGGCGAAGTCGCTGATCTTCGCCTTCGGCCTGGCGATCTTCCTGGTCTACCTGGTGATGGCCTCGCAGTTCGAATCCCTGCTGCACCCGTTCGTGATCCTGTTCACCATCCCGCTGGCGCTGGTCGGCGCGATCCTGGCGCTGATGCTGACCGGAAAGCCCATCTCGGTGGTGGTGTTCATCGGCCTGATCCTGCTGGTCGGCCTGGTCACCAAGAACGCGATCATCCTGATCGACAAGGTCAACCAGCTGCGCGAGGCCGGCGTGGCCAAGCATGAGGCGCTGGTGGAGGGTGCGCGTTCCCGCCTGCGCCCGATCATCATGACCACGCTGTGCACGCTGTTCGGCTTCCTGCCGCTGGCGGTGGCGATGGGCGAGGGCGCCGAAGTGCGTGCACCGATGGCGATCACCGTGATCGGTGGCCTGCTGGTGTCGACGCTGCTGACGCTGCTGGTGATCCCGGTGGTGTACGACCTGATGGATCGTCGCGGCGACGCCTACTACCGTGAGCGCGGCCGCAAGCACGCCGGTGAGGGCCTGCATGGCGACGAGGGCGGCACAGCGGGTGTGGAGGAACCGGCATGAGTGTTGCCGAGTTCTCCATCCGCCGTCCGGTCACCACCATCATGTGTTTCGTGTCGCTGGTGGTGATCGGCCTGATCGCTTCGTTCCGGCTGCCGTTGGAGGCGCTGCCGGACATCTCCGCGCCGTTCCTGTTCGTGCAGATTCCCTACACCGGCTCGACCCCGGAAGAAGTGGAACGGACCATCATCCGTCCGGTCGAGGAATCGCTGGCGACGATGACCGGCATCAAGCGCATGCGCTCGTCGGCCACCTCCGAGGCGGCGCTGATCTACATCGAGTTCAGCGACTGGGACCGCGACATCGCCATTGCCGCGTCGGACGCGCGCGAGCGTATCGACGCGATCCGCAGCGACCTGCCCGACGACCTGCAGCGCTACAACGTGTTCAAGTGGTCCAGCAGCGACCAGCCCGTGCTGAAGGTGCGGCTGGCCAGCACCACCGACCTGACCACCGCCTATGACATGCTCGATCGTGAGTTCAAGCGGCGCATCGAGCGTATTCCCGGTGTGGCCCGCGTCGATATCACCGGTGCGCCGCCGAACGAGGTGGAGATCGCCATCGATCCGAACCGGCTCAACGCGCATGGGTTGAGCATCAACGAGCTGAGCGAGCGCCTGCGCACGCTGAACTTCTCGATCTCGGCCGGGCAGATCGATGACAACGGCCAACGCGTGCGCGTGCAGCCGGTAGGCGAGATCACCGACCTTCAGGAGATGCGCGACCTGGTGATCAACGCCAAGGGCCTGCGCCTGGGCGACATCGCCGACGTGCGCCTGAAGCCGGCGCGGATGAACTACGGGCGCCGCCTGGACGGCAACCCGGCGGTGGGCCTGGACATCTTCAAGGAACGCAGCGCCAACCTGGTGGACGTTTCGCGTGCGGCACTGGCCGAGGTCGAGGCGATCCGCGCGCAGCCGTCGATGCGCGACGTGCAGATCAAGGTGATCGACAACCAGGGCAAGGCAGTGACGTCCTCGCTGCTGGAGCTGGCCGAGGCCGGCGCGGTCGGCCTGATCCTGTCGGTCACCGTGCTGTTCTTCTTCCTGCGCCATTGGCCGTCGACGCTGATGGTGACCCTGGCCATTCCGATCTGCTTCACCATCACCCTCGGCTTCATGTACTTCGTCGGGGTGACACTCAACATCCTGACCATGATGGGCCTGCTGCTGGCCGTCGGCATGCTGGTCGACAACGCGGTGGTGGTGGTGGAGAGCATCTACCAGGAGCGCGAGCGCATGCCGGGGCAGCCACGGCTGGCCTCGATCATCGGCACCCGCAACGTGGCCATCGCGCTCAGCGCCGGCACGCTGTGCCACTGCATCGTGTTCGTGCCGAACCTGTTCGGCGAGACCAACAACATCAGCATCTTCATGGCGCAGATCGCGATCACCATCTCGGTCTCGCTGCTGGCCTCGTGGCTGGTGGCGGTCAGCCTGATCCCGATGCTGTCCGCGCGCATGGCCACGCCCAAGCTGGTGCACTCGCAGACCGGCCTGATCGCGCGCCTGCAGCGACGCTATGCGCAGCTGCTGGACTGGTCACTGCATCACCGCGGTTGGAGCCTGCTCGGCATCCTGCTCGTGGTGCTGGTCAGCCTGGTGCCGATGAAGCTGACCAAGGTCGACATGTTCGGTGGTGAGGGGGGCAAGGACATCTTCATCGGCTACATGTGGAAGGGCGCCTACACCTACCGCCAGATGTCCGAGGAAGTGGCGCGGGTGGAGAACTGGATCGACCAGAACCGCGAACGCCTGCACGTGAAGCAGGTGTATTCCTGGTACAGCGAGCAGGAAGGCAGCTCCACGGTGGTCACCCTGGACGAAAAGTACGCCAAGGACATCAAGTCGCTGCAGGAGGAACTGCGCAAGGGCCTACCGAAGTCGGCCCGCACCGATTACTTCGTCGGCAACCAGGGCGGCGATGGCGGTGGCGGCAGCAACCAGGGCGTGCAGGTGCAGCTGGTGGGCGACTCCAGCTCGATGCTGCAGGAGATCGGCCAGGAAGTGGTGCCGTTGCTGGCGCAGCGTGCCGAGCTGCGTGACGTGCGCATCGACAACGGCGAGAAGGGCGGCGAGCTGAAGGTGCGCGTCGACCGCGAGCGTGCCGCAGCGTTCGGCTTCAATGCCGAGCAGGTGGCCAGCTTCGTCGGCCTGGCGCTGCGCGGCGCGCCGATGCGCGAGTTCCGCCGCGGTGACAACGAAGTGCCGGTGTGGGTGCGCTTTGCCGGCGCCGAGCAGAGCAGCCCGGAAGACCTGGCCGGTTTCAGCGTGCGCACCGGCGATGGCCGCAGCGTGCCGCTGCTGAGCCTGGTCACCGTGGACGTTGGTTCGTCGGCCACCCAGATCGGCCGCACCAACCGCCAGACCACGTTGACCATCAAGGCCAACCTGGCCGAGAAGGTCACCGCGCCGGACGGGCGCAAGGCGATCGAAGCCGTGCTCAAGCCGATGAACTTCCCGGCCGGCTATGGCTTCACCTTCGACGGCGGCGACTACGGCAACGACGACGAGGCCATGCAGCAGATGGTGTTCAACCTGCTGATCGCACTGGTGATGATCTACGTGGTGATGGCGGCGGTGTTCGAGTCGCTGCTGTTCCCGGCGGCGATCATGAGCGGCGTGCTGTTCTCGATCTTCGGCGTGTTCTGGCTGTTCTGGATCACCGGCACCTCGTTCGGGATCATGTCCTTCATCGGCATCCTGGTGCTGATGGGCGTGGTGGTGAACAACGGCATCGTGATGATCGAGCACATCAACAACCTGCGGCGCAGCGGCATGGGCCGCACCCAGGCGCTGGTGGAAGGCTCACGCGAACGCCTGCGCCCGATCATGATGACCATGGGCACGGCGATCCTGGCGATGATCCCGATCTCGCTGACCGATACGCAGATGTTCGGCAATGGCCCGGAGTATTCGCCGATGGCGCGTGCAATTGCGGGCGGGCTGGCGTTCTCGACGGTGGTCAGCCTGCTGTTCCTGCCGACCATCTACGCGGTGCTCGATGACCTGCGCTCGGCCGTGACGCGGCTGATCCGCCGTGCACGCGGGCTGGAGAGGATGGAGCCGGGCGCTGCCCGGCTGTAATGCGCGCCAACGTGTTGTGGTGTGGGGGAGGCCGGTCGTAGTGGGGCGGTCTCCCCCTTTTTTTCTGCTCGCCGCGTCGCGGCATCGCCCGAGCATGGGCTCGGGCGCTACAGATTCTGTGGCCGGTTGAGAGGCTTACCCCGCCACCTTGCCCCACACCTTGAAGGTGGTCAGCCACAGGCCGAGCATGCTGCCGATGTTGGTCAGCATGAAGGTCAGCACCACGCGGGTAACGCGATTGCGGTACCAGCCCTTCAGGCTCTGCGCATCGTCGCGCAGCTTCAGGAAGTCCTCATAGGCCGGCTTGCGCAGGCGCGCTTCCACCAGCGCCGAGAATGCGCCGGTCGGGATGCTCAGGCGGAACGGCTTGAACGGGGCCACCGCGATCGCGGTGAGGATGCTCAGCGGGTGACCGCCTGCCAGCAGGCAGCCCAGGCCCGCCAGGCCGCCGGTATACATTGCCCAGGTCGCCAGCAGCTCGGTACCCACGCCCAGGCCGCCGCGGTAGAAGCCCACGCCGATGCCGGTCGCCACGATCGCCAGGATGCCGAGCGTGAACCACGGGATGTTGCGCTTCTTCGGCACCGCCTCCAGCTCGTCGCGCAGCGGCGCCGGGGCCTCGGTGTCGGTTTCCAGGTAGCGCGCGAGACCTGCAAGATGGCCGGCACCGACCACCGCCAGCACTTCACGCTGCTGCGGGGTCTGCTCCTCGCGCAGGCGCGTGGCCATGTAACGGTCGCGCTCACCGATGATCGTCTCGTACAGCGCCGGGCTCTCGCTGGCGAACTCACCAAAGCTCGATTCCAGCATGTCGCCCTGCTTGAGCTTTTCGATCTCGTTCTCGCCCACTTCCTCGGACGAGAACAGGCCGGCGCCCAGCCCGGCAACCAGCTTCAGCTTGCCGAAGAACCCAAGCCGCTGCGACGCCCGGCGGAAGGTCAGGCCGACCTCGCGGTCGATCAGGTGCACCGGCAGGTCGCGTTCGCGCGCCAGTTCCACCGCGCGTTTCAGTTCCGCGCCCGGCTCGATGTCGAGCTGTTCGGCCAGGCGGCGCTGGTAGGCGGACAGGGCCAGGTTGGCGGCGAACAGGGCGACGCGGCCCTTGCGGATCACCTCGACCAGGTCGAGCTTGGCCAGCGTGTCCGGGTCGCTCAGTGCCTGCAGGCGCTGCGGGTCCAGTTCAACGGCCACGGCGTCGAAGCGACCGCTGTCGATGGCTTTCTCCACCGCCTCGACGCTGGCGCGTGAGACATGGGCGGTGCCCAGCAGGGTGTAGCGCACGCCGTCGCGTTCGACGACGCGTACCGGCTGGCCGGCGAACAGGTCGTCGCCGGTCTCGGGAAGGGTTTCGGTCATGGGTTCATTCATTGGAAGGTGCGGTGTCGGCGCCATCGCCGAGCGCGCGCTGCATCTGCACGGTATCCAGCCAGCGGCCATGCTTGCGGCCGAGGCCACGGAACACGCCGACCAGCTCGAAGCCGAAGCGTTCGTGCAGCTTGATTGAAGCGGTATTGGTCGGTTCGCCGATCACCGCCACCATCTGCCGGTAGCCACGCGCCACGCAGGCGTCGATCAACGCCTGCAGCAGGCCGGTGCCGACGCCCTTGCCCTGGAACGCGGCATCGACGTAGACCGAGTTTTCCACGGTCCACTGGTAGGCAACGCGGGTGCGGTAGGTGTTGGCGTAGGCATAGCCGGCCACCTGGCCGTCGATCTCGGCGACCAGGTAGGGGAAGCCGCGATCGACGATGTCACGCATGCGGCGCAGCATCTCGGTCGCGTCCGGAATGTCGTACTCGTAGGTGTTGACGAAGTCAGTCACTTCCACCGCGTAGATCGCGGTGATCGCGTCGATGTCGGCCGGGCCGGCATCACGGATGAGGACGGCCATGCGCGGGCTCCGGCTCAGTCGATGTAGCGCTTGAGCAGGTCGCCGTAGGCATCGATGCGGCGATCACGCAGGAACGGCCAGATGCGGCGCACATGCTCGCTGCGCTGCAGGTCGACGTCGCACAGCAGCACGGTGGCCTCGGTGCCGGCCTCGGCCAGGAACTCGCCCTGCGGGCCCAGCACGTGGCTGTTGCCCCAGAACTGGATGCCCGACGCGCCCAGCGGCGAGGCCTCGTGGCCGACGCGGTTGCAGCTCAGCACCGGCAGGCCGTTGGCCACCGCATGGCCGCGATGGCTCAGCACCCAGGCGTCGCGCTGGCGGGTCTTCTCGTCCTGCACGTCGTCCGGATCCCAGCCGATCGCAGTCGGATACAGCAACAGCTCGGCGCCGGCCAGCGCCATCAGGCGCGCCGCTTCCGGGTACCACTGGTCCCAGCACACCAGCACGCCCAGGCGGCCCACCGAGGTATCGATCGGCGTGAAGCCGATGTCGCCCGGGGTGAAGTAGAACTTCTCGTAGAAGCCCGGGTCGTCCGGGATATGCATCTTGCGGTACTTGCCGAGCAGCGTACCGTCCTTCTCGAACACCACGGCGGTGTTGTGGTACAGCCCGGCAGCGCGGCGCTCGAACAGCGAGCCGACCAGCACCACGCCATGCTTCTTCGCCAGCGCGCCAAGGCGCTCGGTGCTCGGGCCCGGAATCGGCTCGGCCAGGTCGAACTCGTCCACCGATTCGTGCTGGCAGAAGTACGGGCCGTTATGCAGTTCCTGCAGCAGCACCAGCTTGGCACCCTGCGCAGCCGCCTCGGCCACGCGTGCTTCGATCACCGCCAGGTTGGCGGCGGCATCACCGTGGTTGCGCTCCTGGATCAGGGCGACGGTAAGGGGGCTGCGCGAGTTCATGCGGGGCGTTCCTGCGGGGGAAAACCAGCATGTTAGCGCGGATGGGCGGCGACGGCGTGTCGCGCGCTGAATGGCGCAGCGGGTAGTGCCGGCCGCTGGCCGGCAATCCCGTGGATCCATCAGGCATTGCAGGGTTGCCGGCCAGCGGCCGGCACGACCGTTACGCCTTCAACAGCCCAGCCGGCAGCTGCATGGTGATGCAGTGCAGGCTGCCGTTCTGCCAGATCAGCGAGCGGCAGGGCACCTGCACGATCTCTCGGCCCGGGTGCGCCTGTGCCAGCACGTCGCGGGCCAGGTCATCGGCCGGGTCGCCATAGGCCGGCATCAGCACCGCGCCATTGACGATCAGGTAGTTGGCGTACGAGGCAGCCAGGCGACGGCCTTCGTCGATCACCGGCCGGGCCCACGGCAGCGGGAACAGGCGGTACGGCTGGCCATCCTTGGTGCGTAGCGCGGCCAGCTCATTGCCCATCGCCTGCAGTTCGGCGTAATGCGAGTCGCTCTCGTCGTCGCAGGCCTGGTAGACGATGCTGTCAGCGGAGGCGAAGCGGGCGAGGGTATCGATGTGCGCGTCGGTGTCGTCGCCTTCCAGGTAGCCGTGGTCCAGCCACAGCACGCGGTCCTGCTGCAGCCAGTCGGCCAGGTCGGCGCTCAGGCTGGCGCGGTCGCGGTCCGGGTGGCGCTCGTGCAGGCACTTCCAGGTGGTCAGCAGGGTGCCTTCACCGTCGGTCTCGATGCCGCCGCCTTCCAGCGCGAACGGAATGCTGCGGACCGGCGCATCGTTGAATACGCCGGCCTGGTCGAGCACGCCCACCAGCTGGTCATCCAGGGTGGCGTCGAACTTGCCGCCCCAGCCGGTGAAGCGGAAATCCAGCAGCTGGAAGCCGCCGTCGGCACGGCGCAGGGTGATCGGGCCGGAGTCGCGCAGCCAGGTATCGTCGTAGGCCGCCGTGGTGAAGTGGACCTTGTCCATGTCGATGCGGTTGGAGCGCAGTCGCATCTCGGCGTAGGTCTCCACATCGTCGTCGGCCACGCAGATCAGCACCGGCTGGAAGCGGGTGATGGCCGCGACCAGGGCGATGTAGGTCTCTTCCACCTGGCCCAGGCGGTCAGCCCAGTCGGTATCGGCGGTGGGCCAGGCAATCAGGACGCCGCTCTGGGCTTCCCACTCGGCAGGAAAACGAAGGGTCTGGTTCATGGTCTCGCTACACAGGCCCGCCCACGGCGGGTAATGGGATCAACGGATCGGCGGTTTCGGGCCGATTTCGTTCGGGTCCGCCTGGTTGGCCACCACGTCGATCACCTTCTGCTTCTCGAAGTAGACGGTGAACTGCGGGTACACCCAGCGGTTGATGGTCGGCCATTGCCGTTTCTGCCCGCCACGCGGCTGCAGCTGCTCGCTGGGCGCGCCGAACTGCGCCTGCACCTGCTGCATGCTCTGGCCGCGCACGGGCAGGGCACCGGCCGGCTTCTCGCGGGCGCGGTCGACAAGCAGGGTATCGGCCAGTGCCGGTGTGGCGGCGGCCAGGGTGGCCATCACGGCCAGGGCGGACAGGTAACGCTTCATCTCGATCTACTCCCCAGTGGTCAAGAAAGGCGATTACAGCAAAAACGGCAGGAAAAAGCCGCATAAACAAAAAACCGCCCGAAGGCGGTTTCTTGCATCGGGTCGGCCCCGCGTAGGGCCAGCCGCAGCCGGAAGGCTGTGAGGCTTAGCGCTGACGCGCCTTGAAACGCGGGTTCGACTTGCAGATGACGAAGATCTTGCCACGACGACGCACGACCTTGCAGTCACGGTGACGGGCCTTCGCCGACTTCAGGGAGGAC
This sequence comes from Stenotrophomonas sp. YJH_SMC_131, assembly GCF_059367975.1. NCBI lineage: Bacteria > Pseudomonadati > Pseudomonadota > Gammaproteobacteria > Lysobacterales > Lysobacteraceae > Stenotrophomonas > Stenotrophomonas sp. YJH_SMC_131. The sequence goes on from NZ_JCAFRJ010000005.1 coordinate 183,787, forward strand.
AGGACTTTCATGGCATACCTCGGCGTAAACAGTAGTTGTTCGGGTGGAGCGTGGCCGCGATATGCGAAAGACAATCGGCAGTTGACGCTCGTTCAAGCCCGCCATTCTACCGGGCTTTTCCTCGTGGTTTCAAGTGGTTGCACAAAAGATCCCGCTGGGGGCGTCTGGCAGGGGCTAGAATGGCCTCTTCACACGCTCTGGGACCCCCATGAATCCACTCGCTCCCGTCCTGACCATCGACGGCCCATCCGGGGCCGGCAAGGGTACCATCAGCCGCATCATCGCGCGCCGGATGGGCTGGCATTACCTGGATTCGGGCGCGCTGTACCGGGCGGTGGGCGTGGCCGCAAGCTGGGCCGACATCGATACCTCCGACGCCTCGGCGCTGGTGCGTTGCACCTTCGACACCCACGTTCAGTTTGTCGAGCAGGGCGATGCCATGCGGGTCATGGTCAACGGCACCGATGCCACCGACGAGCTGCGCCTGGAGACCACCGGTGCGCTGGCCTCGGCCATTGCCGCCATTCCCGAGGTACGCGCTGCCCTGAAGGAGCGCCAGCGCGCATTCAGGGAGCTGCCGGGCCTGGTCGCCGACGGCCGCGACATGGGCACGGTGATCTTCCCGGACGCCTCCTACAAGGTCTTCCTGACCGCCAGTGCCGAGGAGCGCGCCGAGCGCCGGCATAAGCAGTTGAAAGACAAGGGGGTTTCTGTTAACTTTGATGACCTCCTGCGCGAGATCATGGCCCGCGACGCCCGTGATGCCCAGCGTACCGTGGCGCCCCTGAAGCCGGCAGACGATGCTGTCCTCATCGACACCACAGGCATCGGCATCGATGATGTCGTTGCCAGAGTGATGGATCTGCTTCCGGTTCCGGCTGCCTGATCCGTTCGCGCGGGAGCGCTGCCAGCAGCATCGGCGGCGGTCGCGCATAGCAGTGCTGTACCAGCTCCGCCGCGCAATGATGCGTGGCGGTTTTCCTACTACACACGACCTGCGTTTCCGGGGTCGACCAACAGGCGGGCGGTCGCCATTCCCCTGAAGGGGACGCCACCGACCCATGTGTCCAACAGAGTAAATCTAATGACCGAATCATTTGCCGAACTGTTTGAAGCCAGCCAGGCCAATCTGGCCAAGCTGAAGCCGGGCGCCATCGTCAGCGGTACCGTTGTTGAAGTCCGCGGCGACGTCGTGGTGATCAACGCTGGCCTGAAGTCCGAAGGCATCGTGCCGATCGAACAGTTCCGTAACGACGCTGGCGAAATCGACGTCGCCGAAGGCGACATCGTCAAGGTCGCCCTCGACTCGATCGAGAACGGCTTCGGCGAAACCGTCCTGTCGCGCGAGAAGGCCAAGCGCGCGATGGTGTGGGACGAGCTGGAAGAAGCGTTGGAAAAGAACGAAACCATCACCGGCCGCATCAGCGGCAAGGTCAAGGGTGGTTTCACCGTGGACATCAAGGATGTCCGCGCCTTCCTGCCGGGTTCCCTGGTCGATGTGCGCCCGGTGCGCGATCCGGCCTACCTGGAAGGCAAGGAACTCGAGTTCAAGCTCATCAAGCTGGACCGCAAGCGTAACAACGTCGTGGTCTCGCGCCGCGCTGTCGTCGAAAGCGAGCACTCGGAAGAGCGCGAGCAGCTGATGGACAAGCTGCAGGAAGGCGCGATCCTGAAGGGTGTCGTCAAGAACCTGACCGATTACGGCGCGTTCGTGGACCTGGGCGGTATCGACGGCCTGCTGCACATCACCGACATGGCGTGGAAGCGCGTGCGTCACCCGTCGGAAGTCGTGAACGTCGGCGACGAGCTGGACGTCCGCGTGCTGAAGTTCGACCGCGAGCGCAACCGCGTTTCGCTGGGCCTGAAGCAGCTGGGCGAGGATCCGTGGGACAACATCGGCCGTCGTTACCCGGCCAACAGCCGCGTCTTCGGCAAGGTCTCCAACGTCACCGATTACGGTGCGTTCGTTGAGATCGAGCCGGGCGTCGAAGGCCTGGTGCACGTCTCGGAGATGGATTGGACCAACAAGAACGTCAACCCGTCCAAGGTTGTCCAGGTTGGTGATGAAGTCGAAGTGATGGTGCTGGACGTCGATGAAGAGCGTCGCCGTATCTCGCTGGGCATGAAGCAGGTTGCCGCCAATCCGTGGGAAACCTTCGCTGCCACCCACAAGAAGGGTGACAAGGTGTCGGGCCAGATCAAGTCGATCACCGACTTCGGCATCTTCATCGGCCTGGACGGCGGCATCGACGGCCTGGTCCACCTGTCCGACATCAGCTGGAACACCACCGGCGAAGACGTCGTTCGCAACTTCAAGAAGGGCGATACCCTGGACGCCGTCGTCCTGGCTGTCGATCCGGAGCGCGAGCGCATCTCCCTGGGCGTGAAGCAGCTGGAGCAGGATCCGTTCGGCCAGTACATGGCTGCCAATCCGAAGGGCTCCAAGGTTGAAGGTGTGGTGAAGGAAGTCGACGCCAAGGGCGCGATCATCGAGCTGGCTGACGGCATCGAAGGTTACGTCTCGGCCCGCGACATCGCCAACGAGCGCGTTGACGACGCCACCCAGCACCTGAAGGTCGGCGACAAGGTCGAAGCCAAGTTCGTGGGCATGGACCGCAAGGGCCGTACCCTGCAGCTGTCGATCAAGGCCAAGGACGACGCGGAAATGCGCGAAGTGCTGGAGGAATACCAGTCCTCTTCGGCTTCCAGCGGCACCACCCAGCTGGGCGCGCTGCTGCGTGCACAGCTGAACGGCAACAAGTCCGAGTAATCGGCCTTACGCTGTTCGTTGTTTCCTGGACGGCCCGGGCATTGCCCGGGCCGTTTCAGGCTGAGATGCCCCTGATGTGAGCCGGTAATGACCAAATCCGAACTGATCGAAATCCTTGCGCGCCGCCAGGCGCACCTGAAGGCCGATGATGTCGATCTGGCGGTGAAGTCGTTGCTGGAAATGATGGGCGGATCGCTGTCCGCCGGGGATCGCATCGAAATCCGTGGATTTGGCAGCTTCTCGCTGCACTATCGTCCGCCGCGCCTGGGTCGCAACCCGAAGACCGGCGAATCGGTTGCCCTGCCGGGCAAGCATGTCCCCCATTTCAAGCCGGGCAAGGAACTGCGCGAGCGGGTCAGCAGTGTACTGCCGCTGGACGCCGATCCGGCCTGAGCCTTCCGTCGCGCCACCGCGTGCGAATCCAGCCGCGAGTCGGATAAGCTACGGACTCCTGCCACTGGAGCTGTCGCATGAAGGTTTTTCGTCTGCTGGTCCTGCTGGCGGTACTCATTCTTGGGTTGATCATCGGTGCCATGAACATGGACGAGATGACCATCAACCTGCTGTTCACCCAGCTTAAGACCTCGGTCGGCGTGGCCATCATTGCCGCGTTGCTGATCGGCGTCATCGTTGGCGCTGGCCTGGTGCTGGTGAGCGTGGTCATTCCGCTCTACAGCCAGCTGCGCCGCGCCAACAAGTCCGCTGCCGCCACGCCGGCACCGGTTGCTTCCCCTCAATCTTTTGATGGACGCTGATCGAAGATGGATTTCGTCACCGAGTGGTTCTGGTTCTTCCTGTTCGTTCCGCTGGCCGCCCTGGCTGGGTGGGTGATCGGGCGGCGCGGTGGTCAACGCCACGGTGACAGCCAGGTCAGCCGCCTGTCGAGCACCTATTTCCGTGGCCTGAACTACCTGCTCAACGAGCAGCCGGACAAGGCCATCGAGCTGTTCCTGCACATCGCCGAGCTGGACAAGGAAACCTTCGAGACCCAGGTCGCGCTGGGCCACCTGTTCCGCCGCCGCGGCGAAGTCGACCGCGCCATCCGCCTGCACCAGGGCCTGGTCAACCGCCACGACCTCAGTGATGCACAGCGCGTGCAGGCCCTGCTGGCGCTGGGCGAGGACTACATGAAGTCCGGCCTGCTGGACCGTGCCGAGACCGTGTTCACCGAGCTGGCGCAGCTGGATCAGCGTGCACCGCAGGCACTCAAGCACCTGATCGGCATCTACCAGGCCGAGCGCGACTGGGAAAAGGCGATCGACAACGCGACCCGTTTCGAGGACGTCACCGGCGAGCCGATGGGCAAGCTGATCGGACAGTTCGAATGCGAACTGGCCGAACGTTTCCGTGGCGCCGGCAAGCTGGAAGAGGCGAGGGCAGCGATCGCCCGCGCCTACCAGGCCGACGCGATGTCGGTGCGCGCCGGCATCATCGAGGGCCGGCTGGAAACCGACGCGGGCAATCCAGAGGCCGCTGTGCGCGCCTTCGAGCGCGCCGCGCGCAACGACCCCGAATACCTGCCGGAACTGCTGCCGGCACTGATGCAGAACTATCGCAGGGTCGGCGATCTGGCAGGTGCACGCGCGTTCCTGTCGGAGATGACCGAGCACTACCGCGGCATCGCCCCGGTATTGGCGCTGACCCGGTTGATGGAAGAGCAGGAAGGTGTGGCGCCGGCCCGTGCCTACCTCGGTCGCCAGCTCAAGGATCGCCCGTCGGTACGTGGCGAATCCGCGCTGATCGATCTGACCCTCGCCGAGGGAGCCGATTCCACCGCCACCCTGCATGACCTCAAGCACATCACCGACCAGCTGCTGGTGCGCAACCCGGCCTATCGCTGCACGCGCTGCGGCTTCGGTGCGCGTACCCACCACTGGCAGTGCCCGAGCTGCAAGGAGTGGGGGACGGTCAAGCCGCTGCTGAACTACGCGGTGCTCTGATCCATGCCCTGGCTTGTGATGGGCGCGCTGCTGGGGCTCGCCCTGCTCAGTGCGTTGCTGACCTGGGCTGCGCGGGGCTATGCACTGCACCAGCAGTTGATGGACCAGCCGGGCGAGCGTCGCAGCCATAGCGTTGCCACCCCGCGCGGTGGCGGCATCGCCATCGTCATCAGCCTGCTGGTGACCGCCGGCGTGGCCATCTGGGCCTGGCCCGAAAGCACGCCGACGGTGCTGGTGGCCAGCCTTGGGCTGGTGCTGGTGGCCGGTATCGGCTGGTGGGACGACCACAAGCCCCTGCCGGCGATGCGTCGCCTGCTGGTGCATTTCATCGCCGCAGCGCTGTTGGCCGGCCTGGTCAAGGTGAATGGTGGCAGCTGGCTGTTGTCGGTGCTGGTGCTGCTGTTCACCGCGTCGCTGATCAACATCTGGAACTTCATGGACGGCATCAATGGCATCGCCGCCAGCCAGGCCGTCGTGGCGATGCTGGGGCTGGCGCCGGTGCTGCCGTGGCCCTATTCACTGGCCGCCGTGGCGCTGGGCCTGGCCTGTCTTGGATTCCTGCCGTTCAACTTCCCTCGCGCCCGGATCTTCATGGGCGATGTCGGAAGCGGTGCGCTGGGGTATGCGGTCGCAGTGGTGCTGGCGATCGCCAGTGTGCGTACCGATATCAACTGGATCCTGCTGCTGGTACCGGTTTCGCCGTTCCTCGTGGACGCGGGCTTCACACTGCTGGCGCGCATCATTTCCGGACAACGCTGGATGGAACCCCATACCCAGCATGTCTACCAGCGCGCGGTGCAGGCAGGAGCCAGTCACCCGCAGGTGACAGGGATGTACTTTGCTTTGGGTCTGTTCAGTATTACAGTGTTCAATGTCTGCTCCAATTTGCAGCCGAGGTGGGAGGCTGTCGTGGCGATCGCGTGGTTCATCGCGCTGAGCGTCCTCTGGCTCCTCCTGCGCAATGGAATGCGCCACCGACAAGGAATTACCTGAATTATGGCTTCACCCTGGCGGGACAGAATCCTCGGCCTGATGCCGCGTTCGGCCATCGTCTGCCACGACCTCTTCATGGTCTGGGCATGCTGGCAGCTGCTCCATGCAGGGCGTTACTCGATCCTGCCCAACGCCCCGGCGCTGCCCCTGTGGAACGTCGATACCACCCTGGTCCTGCTGCTGCAGGGCCTGGTGTTCTGGCGCGTGGGCCTGTACCGCGGCCTGTGGCGGTTTGCCAGCGTCAGCGACCTGCTGAACATCTTCAAGGCCAGCTTCATCGGCATGGTGGCCATCATCCTGGTGCTGATGTGGAAGCGCTTCGACGGCGTACCCATGTCGGTGCTGGTGATCTACCCGTTCGCGCTGTCGGCACTGCTCGGCGCGCCGCGCCTGCTGTACCGCGCCTGGAAGGACTACCAGGCACTGCAGTCCGATTCCAGCGCCCGCCGCGTGCTGATCCTCGGCGCCGGCCAGGCGGCCGAGACCCTGGTGCGCGACCTGCGCCGCTCCGGCAACTTCGAGCCGGTCGGCCTGCTCGACGATGCACCGCACCTGCGGGGTGCCAAGCTGCAGGGCCTGCCGATCCTGGGTACGCTGGATGACGCGCCAACGGTGGTCCGCGAGACCGCTGCCAAGCTGCTGGTCATTGCCATGCCGTCGCTGGACGCCGCAGGCATGCAGCGCGTCGTCGCGATCTGCGAAAGCACCGGCGTGCCGTTCCGTACCGTGCCCAAGCTCAGTGACATCCTGCAGGGCCAGTCGCTGCCGGGCCAGCTGAAGGAAGTGGCGATCGAGGACCTGCTGGGGCGCAAGCCGATCATGCCGGACTGGAACCTGATCCGCGGCTGGTTGGGTGGGCGCACCGTGATGGTTACCGGCGCCGGTGGTTCGATCGGCTCGGAGCTGTGCCGCCAGTGCGCGCGGCATGGTGCCGGTCGCATCATCCTGCTGGAGATCAGCGAGCTGCTGCTGCTGACCATCGAGGGCGAGCTGCGTCGCAGCTTCCCCGATGTCGAGATCGAGGCGGTGCTGGGCGACTGCGGTGACCCGGCGGTGATCCGCCACGCGCTGTCGCTGCACCCGGTCGATACCGCTTTCCATGCGGCCGCCTACAAGCATGTACCGGTGCTGGAACGCCAGCTGCGTGAAGCAGTGCGCAACAACATCCTGGCGACCGAGAACGTCGCGCGCGCCTGCCTGGAAGCCCGCGTGGAGCATTTCGTGTTCATCTCCACCGACAAGGCGGTCGACCCGGTCAATGCGCTGGGCGCAAGCAAGCGCTACGCCGAGATGATCTGCCAGAGCCTGGACCAGAAGTCCACGCATACCCGTTTCGTCACGGTGCGCTTCGGCAACGTGCTGGCGTCGGCCGGCAGCGTGGTGCCGCTGTTCCGCGAGCAGATCCTGCGCGGTGGCCCGGTCACGGTCACCGACCCGGAAGTCAGCCGCTACTTCATGACCATTCCCGAGGCCTGCCAGCTGATCCTGCAGGCGGCCGCATCGGCGTCGCATGGTGCGATCTATACCCTCGACATGGGCGAGCCGGTGCCGATCCGCGTGCTGGCCGAACAGATGATCCGCCTGACCGGCAAGCAGCCGTACAAGGACATCCAGATCATCTATACCGGCCTGCGTCCGGGCGAGAAGCTGCACGAGACGCTGTTCTATTCGGACGAAGATTACCGCTCCACCGCGCACCCGAAGATTCTTGAAGCCGGCGTGCGTACGTTCTCGCGCGACCTGGTGCTGGGCAACGTTCCGCGCCTGCGCGAGGCGATTGCCAGCTACGACACCGCCCGCATCCAGGAAATCCTGTTTGCGACGATGCCGGAATTCTCGCCAATCGAACAGGATGCTTACATTTCATCCGCTAAAGTCGTGCCTTTTCCGGCACGTGAGGCCAACAGGCACCAATGAGCAAGCGAATTCGCAAAGCAGTTTTCCCGGTGGCAGGATTGGGGACGCGTTTTTTGCCAGCAACCAAGACTGTGCCGAAGGAGATGCTGCCGATCATTGATCGGCCGCTGATCCAGTACGCGGTGGATGAGGCGATCGAAGCCGGCTGTGACACGCTGGTGTTCATCACCAACCGCTACAAGCACGCCGTTGCCGACTATTTCGACAAGGCGTACGAGCTGGAGCAGAAGCTTGAGCGCGCTGGCAAGCAGGAGCAGCTGGAACTGATCCGGCACGTGCTCCCCAATGGTGTGCGCGCGATCTTCGTGACCCAGGCCGAGGCGCTGGGCCTCGGGCACGCGGTGCTGTGTGCCAGGTCGGTGATCGGTGACGAGCCGTTTGCCGTACTGCTGCCCGACGACCTGATCTGGAACCGCGGTGCGGGCGCGCTGAAGCAGATGGCCGACCTCAACGAAGCCAGTGGCGCCAGCGTGATCGCGGTCGAAGACGTGCCGCACGATAAGACCGCCAGTTACGGCATCGTCGCCACCGACGCGTTCGATGGCCGCAAGGGCCGTATTTCGCAGATCGTCGAGAAGCCGAAGCCGGAGGACGCGCCGAGCGACCTGGCGGTGGTGGGTCGTTACGTGCTCAGCCCGAAGATCTTCGAGCTGCTGGAACAGACCCAGACCGGTGCCGGCGGCGAGATCCAGCTGACCGATGCGATTGCCGAGCTGCTGAAGACCGAAGAAGTCGATGCCTATCGTTTCGAGGGCACCCGCTTCGACTGCGGCACGCACCTGGGTCTGGTGGAGGCGACGATCCGCTTCGCGCTGGACAACCCGAAGCTGGCTGGCCCGGCGCGGGAGAAGCTGGCGGCGATGCTGGCGGAATAAGGGTTTTATCAAGCGCTCCGTGCGGCGCCTTGATTGATACGTGGGGGAGGGGGCGGATGGCCCTCTCCAAAACACGCCAAAGCCCTTCCATGGTGCTCGATGGCGCCATCCATGGCGCCAACGGTTTTGGAGAGGGCCATCCGCCCCCTCTCGACAGTTTCCGTGCGGCGCGGACGGGAAGGGCGGAATCAAAGGCAGAAGCACAAGCAAAAAAGGCAGCCATAGGCTGCCTTTTCTGCTTGTTGGGGTCAGATCCCTTTGCGCAGCAAAGGGATCTGACCCCAGCCTTTGACCCTGCATTTGCTCATCCCTCCGCCGCGGGGAGGCTGGAAGGGCCGGGTTGGCAGGGCTGCCCGGGACCGTTGGCGCCATGGATGGCGCCATCGAGCCCCCATGGAAGGGTTCACGGCGTGTCCCGGGCAGCCCTGCCAACCCGACCCGCGCCATGAAGCCCAACGAGGCAACGCCTTGAACCTTACAGCGCCTCGAAAATACCCGCCGCACCCATGCCGGTGCCGATGCACATCGTCACCATGCCGTACTTCTGCTGGCGACGACGCAGGCCGTGCAGCAGGGTTGCGGTACGGATCGCGCCGGTCGCACCCAGCGGGTGGCCCAAGGCAATCGCGCCGCCCAGCGGGTTGACCTTGGCCGGGTCCAGGCCGCAATCGCGGATCACCGCCAGCGACTGCGCGGCGAAGGCTTCGTTGAGCTCGATCCAGTCCAGCTGATCCTGGGTCAGGCCGGCCTGCTTCAGTGCCTTCGGGATCGCGGCGATCGGGCCGATGCCCATCACTTCCGGGCGCACGCCGGCCACCGAGAAGCTGACGAAACGGGCCAGCGGGGTCAGGCCGTAATCCTTGATCGCCTGCTCCGAGGCCAGCAGCACGGCGCCGGCGCCGTCGCTCATCTGCGACGAGTTGCCGGCGGTGACGGTGCCGCCGAACTGGCCGTTGCGGAACACCGGGCGCAGCTTGGCCAGGCCTTCGGCCGAGGAGTCCGGGCGGGGGCCTTCGTCGGTGTCGGCGATCTTGTTGCGGGTGATGATGCGCTGGCCGTCGGCCAGGTCCGGCAGGTGCGAGACGATCTCGTACGGGCTGATCTCGTCCTTGAACTCGCCGTTCTGGATCGCGGCCATGGCCTTCTGGTGCGAGGCCAGGGCAAAGGCGTCCTGGTCTTCGCGCGAGACCTTCCACTCTTCGGCGACCTTCTCGGCGGTGATGCCCATGCCGTAGGCGATGGCAACGTGGTCGTTGTCGAACACGCTCGGCGCCATGGCGATCTTGTTGCCCATCATCGGCACCATCGACATCGACTCGGTGCCGCCGGCCAGCATCAGGTCGGCGTTGCCCAGGCGGATCGCGTCGGCGGCCTGCGCCACGGCCTGCAGGCCGGAGGAGCAGAAGCGGTTCACGGTCTGTGCGGCGATGGTGTTCGGCAGGCCGGCCAGCAGCACGCCGATGCGGGCCACGTTCATGCCCTGCTCGGCTTCCGGCATGGCGCAACCGATGATGGCGTCATCGATGCGGTTGACGTCCACGCCCGGGGCCTGGGCGACGACGCTGCGCAGCACGTGCGCAAGCATGTCGTCGGGGCGGGTGTTGCGGAACATGCCCTTGGGCGCCTTGCCAACCGGGGTACGGGTGGCGGCGACGATGTAGGCGTCCTGGATTTGCTTGGTCATTGCAGTGATCTCTTGAATTTTTTAGCCGGAGTGCCGACCAACGGCCGGCACCCACCGGAAGCAGGGATGGGCGATCAGTTACGCAGCGGCTTGCCGGTCTTCAGCATGTGCGCGATGCGGGCCTGGGTCTTTTCCTGCTGGGCCAGTTCGACGAAGTGCTTGCGCTCCAGGGTCAGCAGCCACTCTTCGTCGACCAGGGTGCCGCGGTCGACCTTGCCACCGCACAGCACGGTAGCGATGCGCTCGGCGATCTCGTAGTCGTACGGGCTGATGAAGCGGCCTTCCAGCATGTTGACCAGCATCATCTTGAAGGTGGCGATACCCACGTCACCGGCCACCTGGATGCGGCGTGCCGGCAGCGGCGGGCGGTAACCCGCTTCGGCCAGGGCGCGTGCTTCGGCCTTGGCGATGTGCAGGGCCTCGTAGCTGTTGAACACCACCTTGTCGGTGCTGCGCAGCAGGCCCAGTTCCTTGGCGTTGACCGCCGAGTTGGACACCTTGGCCATCGCCACGGTCTCGAAGGTCTTCTTCAGTTCGGCGAACACGTCGCCGCCCGGGCCCGCGGCCTGCGAGGCGCGCACGGCCAGTTCCTTCAGGCCACCACCGGCCGGCAGCAGGCCGACGCCGGCCTCGACCAGGCCGATGTAGCTTTCCAGGAAGGCCACGGTCTTGGCGCTGTGCATCTGGAACTCGCAGCCGCCACCCAGGGCCAGGCCGCGCACGGCAGCCACCACTGGCACCAGCGAGTACTTGATGCGCTGGCTGGTGCGCTGGAAGTTGGCAACCATTTCTTCGAACTGGTCGACCTTGCCGGCCTGCAGCAGGCCCAGCGCGCCGGCCAAGTCGGCACCGGCGGAGAAGGGTTCCTTCTGCTGCCAGATCACCAGGCCCTGGAAGTCCTTCTCGGCGCGGCTCACGCATTCCTGCAGGCCGTCCAGCACCTGGTCGGACACGGTGTTCATCTTGGTCTTGAAGCTGACCACGGCGATGCCATCACCGTCGTGCCACATGCGCAGGCCGTCGTTCTCGAACACGGTCTCGCCCGGCGCGAACGTCTCGCCCAGCAGCGGATCGGGGAAGCGCTGGCGCTGGTACACCGGCAGCGACGAGCGCGGCAGCTTGGCGTTGCGCGACGGGCTGTAGCTGCCTTCGGCGGCATGCACGCCGTCGCGGCCATCGAACACCCAATCCGGCAGCGGCGCGTTGCTCATGCTCTTGCCGGCGACGATGTCATCGGCGATCCACTGCGCCACCTGCTTCCAGCCGGCGGCCTGCCAGGTCTCGAACGGGCCCAGCGACCAGCCGTAGCCCCAGCGGATGGCCAGGTCGACGTCGCGCGCGGTCTCGGCGATGTCGGCCAGGTGGTAGGCGCTGTAGTGGAACAGGTCGCGGAAGGTCGCCCACAGGAACTGCGCCTGCGGGTGCTGGCTCTCGCGCAGCTTGGCGAACTTCTCGGCCGGGTTCCTGATCTTCAGGATCTCGACCACTTCCGGCGCGGCAGCGCGATCGGCCGGACGGTAGTCCTGCTTCTCCAGGTCCAGCACCACGATGTCCTTGCCGACCTTGCGGAAGATGCCGGCACCGGTCTTCTGGCCCAGCGCGCCCTTGGCGATCAGCGCGTCCAGCCACTTCGGCGACTTGAAGAATTCATGCCACGGGTCATTCGGCAGGGTGTCCCCCATGGTCTTGATGACGTGGGCCATGGTGTCCAGGCCGACCACGTCGGAGGTGCGGTAGGTGGCCGACTTCGGGCGGCCGACCAGCGGACCGGTCAGGCCGTCCACTTCATCGAAGCCCAGGCCGAACTGCTGGGTGTGGTGGATGGTGGACAGGATCGAGAACACGCCGATGCGGTTGCCGATGAAGTTCGGGGTGTCCTTGGCGTACACCACGCCCTTGCCCAGGGTGGTGACCAGGAACTCTTCCAGGCCTTCCAGCACGGCGGCGTCGGTGGTGGTGGCCGGGATCAGCTCGGCCAGGTGCATGTAGCGCGGCGGGTTGAAGAAGTGCACGCCGCAGAAGCGGTGGCGCAGCTGCTCGGGCAGCACGTCGGCCAGCTTGTTGATGCCCAGGCCCGAGGTGTTGGAGGCCAGCACCGCGTGGTCGGCCACGAACGGCGCGATCTTCTTGTACAGGTCCTGCTTCCAGTCCATGCGCTCGGCGATGGCCTCGATGATCAGGTCGCAGTCCTTCAGCTGCTCCAGGCCGGACTCGTAGTTGGCCGGAGTGATGGCTTCGGCCAGCGACTTGCTGGCCAGCGGTGCCGGGCTCAGCTTGCCCAGGTTGGCGATCGCCTTCAGCACGATGCCGTCGGCCGGACCCTCCTTGGCGGGCAGGTCGAACAGCACGGTGTCGACGCCAGCGTTGGTGAGGTGGGCAGCGATCTGGGCACCCATGACGCCGGCACCCAGCACGGCGGCGCGGCGGACTAGCAGGGAATTGGACATGGTGTAGGGCCTTTGTTGGTCAGCAGTTACTGGGTGGAATCAAAGGGAAGCGGGCAGGGCGCTGGCGCGAGCGGCGGCGCGGAACCCGGCTTCGGCGAAATGGATCAGTTCGTGGGCGGCATGGGCACGATGCGCCGCTTCAGTGACACCGGCGGGACGCTTGATCAGCCCGAAGTCGGCCATGGCATAGGTGAGCGAGCCGGCCAGGAAATCCAGGCGCCAGTACAGCTCTTCCTTGCTCAGGTCGGGTACGCACTCGCCGATGGCCTTGCCGAACGCACGCAGCACGTGGCCGTAGTGGTCGGACAGGAACTTGCGCAGGTTGTCGTTCTTCTCGGCGTAGGCGCGGGCGATCACGCGCACGAAGGCACCGCCGTTCTGGCGGTCCTGGGCCAGCGCCAATGCCGGCTCGACGAACGCGGCCAGCACCGGGCGCAGCTGCCCGGGATGTTCGCTGCGGGCGCGTTCGAGCTGCGACAGGCGGGCGCCGGTCATCTCGTCCATGCGGCGGCGGAACACCTCGTTGACCAGGTTCTCCTTGGAGCCGAAGTGGTAGTTGACCGCTGCGATGTTGACGTCGGCCTGGCTGGTCACCTGGCGCAGCGAAGTGCCGGCGAAGCCGTGCTGTGCGAACAGCTCCTCGGCCGCGCCCAGAATGCGGTCCTTGGTCGAGAAGTGGGCGGGTTTGGCCATCGGCGGGCGGACCTTAATCAAACGATTGTTTGATACTAGGACCAGACGGTAGCGTATGGCATTTTGCAGTGCAGCAAAAATGGCCCGGACGGTCAGAATCCACTCAGCTGGGTGAATGGGGTAGGGGTCGGATCCCCGCAGGGGCTCCGACCCCGACACTGGGCGCGGAATGGGGTCAGAGCCCCTGTGGGGATCTGACCCCTGCCATGAGGGTTTGCCGGCCGGCGACCGGCACTACCATGCCGCCGCTTTATCTTTTACAATTCGCCTACGTTTATCAGGCTAAGCCCGCGTCCCGACGCGGGTTTTTTTCATGTTACCCTTCGGGCCATCAGCGGCCCGATTCCATTGGAGACATCCCATGGCGCTGGAGCGCACCCTTTCGATCATCAAGCCGGACGCCGTTGCCAAGAACGTCATCGGCGAAATCTACGCCCGCTTCGAGAAGGCCGGCCTGAAGGTCGTGGCCGCCAAGTACAAGCAGCTGTCGCGCCGTGAAGCCGAAGGCTTCTACGCCGTGCACCGCGAGCGTCCGTTCTTCAACGCGCTGGTCGAGTTCATGATCTCCGGCCCGGTGATGATCCAGGCCCTGGAAGGCGAGAACGCCGTCCTGGCCCACCGCGACCTGCTGGGCGCCACCAACCCGAAGGAAGCCGCGCCGGGCACCATCCGCGCCGACTTCGCCGAATCCATCGATGCCAACGCCGCCCACGGCTCGGACTCGGTCGAGAATGCCGCGATTGAAATCGCCTACTTCTTCGCCGCCACCGAAGTCGTTTCGCGCTGAGAGTAATGCCGTGAACGAGGTCGTACAGTCCCCCGCCATCCAGCCGCTGCCGAAGTCGGCACCCACGGCTGGCAAGCAGAACCTGCTCGACCTCGATCGCGCGGGCCTGGAGAAGTTCTTCGTCGAGGTTCTCGGCGAGAAGAAGTTCCGTGCCCATCAGGTGATGAAGTGGATCCACCATCGCTACGTCACCGATTTCGATGAAATGACCGACCTCGGCAAGGTCCTGCGCGCCAAGCTGCAGGCCCATGCCGAGGTGCTGGTTCCGAACATCGTGTTCGACAAGCCCTCCGCCGACGGCACCCACAAGTGGCTGCTGGCGATGGGCGTGGATGGCAAGAACGCCATCGAGACCGTGTACATCCCGGACAAGACCCGCGGCACGCTGTGCGTGTCCTCGCAGGTCGGTTGCGGCCTGAACTGCACGTTCTGCTCCACCGCCACCCAGGGCTTCAACCGCAACCTGACCACTGCCGAGATCATCGGCCAGGTGTGGGTTGCCGCGCGCCACCTGGGCAACGTGCCGCACCAGATGCGCCGCCTCACCAATGTGGTGATGATGGGTATGGGCGAGCCGCTGATGAATTTCGACAACGTCGTGCGCGCCATGAGCGTGATGCGCGACGACCTGGGCTACGGCCTGGCCAACAAGCGCGTGACCCTGTCGACCTCCGGCCTGGTGCCGCAGATCGACCGCTTGTCCGCCGAGAGCGACGTGTCGCTGGCGGTGTCGCTGCATGCGCCGAACGATGCGCTGCGCGAAACCCTGGTGCCGCTCAACAAGAAGTACCCGATCGCCGAGCTGATGGCCTCGTGCGCACGCTACCTGCGCGCCAACAAGCGCCGCGAATCGGTCACCTTCGAATACACCCTGATGAAGGGCATCAACGACAAGCCCGAGCATGCCCGCGAATTGGCCCGCCTGATGCGCCAGTTCGACAACGCGGTGCAGGCCAAGGATTCGGGCAAGGTCAACCTGATTCCCTTCAATCCGTTCCCGGGCACCCGCTACGAGCGTTCGGAAGAAGCGCACATCCGCGCCTTCCAGAAGATCCTGCTCGACAGCAACGTGCTGACCATGGTCCGCCGCACCCGTGGCGACGACATCGACGCCGCCTGTGGCCAGCTCAAGGGCCAGGTGATGGACCGCACCCGCCGCCAGGCGGAGTTCAACAAGACGCTGCAGGCGGGGAAGGGGAGCGATGCCGCGGCCTGACCGCCTCTGGCTGGCGCTTCTCGCAGGCGTGCTGGCCGTTGCGGTCGGCGGCTGCAAATCCCATCCCAAGGCCAAGCTCGGTCCGAGCCAGGCGCCGGTCTATTCGGTGGGTGACCCGGAAAGCGTGCGGCGCGAAGTGCGCTGGCGCGACCTGTTGACGCTGGCGACCCGCGACATGCAGGTCGGCAATCTCGATGCCGCCGAGCGCAAGGTGCGCGAAGCACTGAAGCTGGCGCCCGAGGCGCCCGATGCGCTGGTGCTGCAGGCCGGCATCGATGATCGTCGTGGCCGCACCCGCCAGGCCGGTGAGAACTTCCGCAAGGCCGCCGAACTGGCGCCGCAGCGCGGCGACGTGCTCAACAATTACGGTGCCTGGCTGTGCCAGCAGGGCCAGCCGGTCGAATCGCTGGTCTGGTTCGACCGCGCGTTGCAGGCGCCGGGTTATGCCACCCCGGGCGAAGCCCAGGCCAATGCCGGCAGCTGCGCACTGGACGCGGGCCAGCTTGAACGTGCCGAACGCGACCTGCGTGCGGCGCTCGTGGCGGCCCCGGCCAACCCGGTCGCGCTGGAGTCGATGGCCCAGCTGAGCTACCGCCAGGGCCGCTACATGGAGGCCCGGGCCTTCGCCGAACGTAGGATTGCGGCTGCACCCGCAACGCGTTCCGTGTTACAACTTGCGTCTCAAATCGAAGTGAAGCTGGGCGATCGGGCGGCATCTGATCGTTATCTGCAGCGGATTCGACAGGAATTTCCGCAGGACGCGGGCTCCTAACTCCAGGGTTGATGCATTGTGATTGATGACCAGACTGTGAGCGCTCTCGAGACTGCGGCCGGCTGCGGCACCCGCCTGCGCCAGGCCCGCGAAGCGGCCGGACTGACCCTCGAAGATGTCGGCTCGCGCCTGCGCATGCCGGTCCAGGTGGTCAAGTCGCTGGAAGAGGAACAATGGCAGAAGCTGGGGGCGCCGGTGTTCGTGCGTGGCCAGCTGCGCAGCTATGCGCGCCTGCTCGACGTGGATGTCGGCCAGCTGCTGGAACAGGCCCAGGTCGGCCCGGTGGTTCCGCCCACCCTGGTCAGCCATACCCATACCCCGCGTGCGCGCCGCATCGCCGAGAACCTCGGCCGGCGCGTGCTGTATGTCGGCATCACCGCGGTGCTGGCGGTGCCGGTGTGGTTCGCCACCCGTGGCCACTTCGACGGCAGCGCGACCCCGTCGCCGAGCACCGCCTCGCTGGATGTGATCCCGGCCGCTGTGCCGGTCACCCCGTCCACGGCCGGTGCCGAGGCTGTCGCGCCGGCCGAAACGACCACCGCCCCGGCCAGCAAGCCGGCGGCCACCCCGTACGTGGCCTCGCTGGCCCCGGTGCCGCGCCCGGCGCCGGCTCCGGCGGCTGCCGGCAACGCGCTGGAAATGCAGTTCAGCGGCGACAGCTGGGTCGACATCGGCGGCCCGGACGGCAGCACCGTCGAGAAGGCGCTGATCAGGTCCGGCGAGACCCGCAGCTTCACGCCGGGCCAGGTGACCCGGGTGACCCTGGGCAACGCCTCGGCGGTCCAGGTTCAGCAGAACGGCGCTATCGTCGATCTGACCCCCTACCAGCGAGCCAACGTGGCACGCTTTCAGGTATCCTCTGAAGGCTCCGTTGTCCCGGTTTCGCACTGAGGCGCGGTTTCACCACCTTCGATAATCCCAATGGTCCCTCCCGACGGGCGGGGCGAGAGTACGCATGGCGATCGACGATCTGCTCGACGAGCACGAACAAAGTGAACGCGTCCGCAGCTGGCTGCGGAAGAATGGCGCCAGCATCCTCGGTGGCGTAGTCATCGCCATCGGTGCCATTGCCGGCTGGCAGTGGTACCAGAAGGATCAGGGCGGCAAGCTGGCCTCGGCCAATGTCGAGTACCAGAAGGCTCTGCAGGGCCTGCAGCAGAACAAGCTTGACGACGCCGCCAAGGCGGTCAAGGCGCTCGAAGCCGGCCCGTCCAGCATCTACGGCGACCTCGCGGCGCTGCAGCTGGCCAAGGCCCAGGTCGACGCCGGCAAGAATGAAGAGGCACTGGCAACCCTGCGCAATGTGAAGGTCGAAGGTGACCTGCAGCGCGTGGTCGACCAGCGTGTGGCCCGCCTGCTGGTGGCCACCGGCAAGAGCGACGAGGCCATCAAGCTGCTGGGCAGCGCGACCGACAGCAGCAGCCTGGAAATCCATGGCGATGCGCTGATGGCGCAGGGCAAGCGTGATGAGGCCCGTGCACAGTACGAGAAGGCGCTGAAGACGCTGGACGTGGCAGCGCCGCAGCGGCGCCTGCTGGAAACCAAGGTTATGGACGCCGGCGGCACCGTCGCCGCCCCTGCGGAGTCGGTTTGATGAGTCAGAAGGTCATGATCACCCGCGTCGCCACCGTGCTCCTGATGGGCATGGCCCTGACCGGCTGCAGCACCATGAAGGGCTGGTTCGCCGGCAAGGACGCGGCCGCGAAGAAGGCACAGGAACCGGCTGAGCTGGTCAAGTTCGAGCCGACCCTGAAGGTCAGCAAGGCCTGGTCGGTCAACCTCGGCAAGGGCGAGCGCCGCATCGGCGTGCGCCAGGGCCCGGCGGTCGCCAACGGCCACGTGTTTGCTGCCGCGATCACCGGTGGCGTGCACGCCATCGACCTGCAGACCGGCAAGAAGGTCTGGACCTGGGAGCCGAAGAAGGAAAAGAAGAAGGCGAAGCTGCGCCTGTCCGGCGGCCCGGGTGTCGGTGAGAACCTGGTCGTGATCGGCACGCTGGATGGCCAGGTCATCGCGCTGGATATCAACGATGGCAGCGAGAAGTGGCGCGCCCGTGTTCCGGGTGAAGTCATCGCCGCGCCGGCCGTTGCCCAGGGCATGGTCTACGTGCGCAGCAACGACGGCCGCGTTACCGGCTTCGATGCCGGCAACGGCACCCAGAAGTGGTTCAACCCGAGCGAGCTGCCGGCGCTGACCGTGCGTGGCAACGCGCCGGTGGTGACCGGCCCGGGCGTGCTGTTCATCGGCAAGGACGAGGGTTCGGTTGCCGCCCTGGCCCAGCAGGATGGGCGTACCCTGTGGGAGCAGAACCTGGGCAACGGCGAAGGCCGTACCGAACTGGAGCGCATGGCCGATGTCGACGGCGCACCGGTGCTCGAGGGCAACACCCTGTATGTGAGCAGCTTCAAGAACCAGACCATGGCCATCGAAGGCCCGACCGGTCGCCCGCTGTGGGCGCGCGACCATGGCGGTGCCGGTGGTGTGGCGGTGTCGTCGGGCAACGTGTTCGTCACCGACAACAAGGGCGGCGTGTTCGGCCTGGACAAGGCCAGCGGCGCGGCCATGTGGTCGCAGACCGCGCTGGCCCGTCGTTCGCTGACCGGCCCGGCGCTGCACGGCGACTACGTGGTGGTCGGCGACTACAAGGGATACGTGCACTGGTTGCAGGCGTCCGATGGTGCGATGGCGGCACGGGCAAAAAGTGGCGGCGACGCCCTGCTGGCCCAGCCGGTCGTCGCAGACGGGGTGCTGCTGGTGCAGAACGTTGATGGCAAGCTGACCGCCTTCCGGTTGGCAAATTAAAAATTGGAGTAATCGCGATGCTGCCTTTGGTCGCCCTGGTTGGACGGCCGAATGTCGGCAAGTCGACTATTTTCAATGCGCTTACCCGCACCCGTGACGCGCTGGTCCATGACCAGCCCGGCGTCACCCGCGACCGCAACTACGGTGTCTGCCGGCTGGACGAGGACAATCATTTCCTCGTCGTGGACACCGGCGGTATCGCGGAAGAGGAAGAGGGTCTGGCAGGGGCTACCACCCGCCAGGCCCGCGCCGCTGCGGCGGAAGCCGACCTGATCCTGTTCGTGGTCGACGCCCGTGAGGGTACCTCGGCGATGGACGACGAGATCCTGGCCTGGCTGCGCAAGCTGTCGCGCCCGACGCTGCTGCTGATCAACAAGATCGACGGCACCGACGAGGACACCGTGCGTTCGGAGTTCGCCCGTTACGGCTTCGGCGAGATGCTGACCGTGTCGGCCGCGCATCGCCAGGGCTTGGACGACCTGCTGGACGAAGTGATCCAGCGCCTGCCGGAAGAAGGCAGCGGCGAAGAGCTGGACAACGATCCGAACCGCATCCGCATCGCCTTCGTCGGCCGCCCGAACGTGGGCAAATCGACCCTGGTCAACCGCATCCTCGGCGAGGAGCGCATGATCGCCTCCGACGTGCCGGGCACCACCCGCGACTCGATCGCGGTGGACCTGGAGCGTGACGGCCGCGAATACCGCCTGATCGATACCGCCGGCCTGCGCCGTCGCTCGCGCGTGGACGAGGTCGTCGAGAAGTTCTCGGTGGTCAAGACCATGCAGTCGATCGAGCAGTGCCAGGTGGCCGTGCTGATGCTCGACGCCACCGAAGGCGTGACCGACCAGGACGCCACCGTGCTCGGTGCCGTGCTCGATGCCGGCCGTGCGCTGGTGATCGCCATCAACAAGTGGGATGGCCTGACCGAGTACCAGCGCGAGCAGGCTGAAACCATGCTGTCGCTGAAGCTGGGCTTCGTGCCGTGGGCCGAGTCGGTGCGCATCTCGGCCAAGCATGGTTCCGGCCTGCGTGAGCTGTTCCGCGCGGTGCACCGCGCGCACGAATCGGCGAACAAGACCTTCACCACCAGCGAAGTGAACAAGGCGCTGGAAGTGGCCTACGAGACCAATCCGCCGCCGACCATCCGCGGCCATGTCTCCAAGCTGCGTTACGTGCACCCGGCCGGTTCCAACCCGCCGACCTTCATCGTGCACGGCACCCGCCTGAAGGAGCTGCAGGAGTCATACAAGCGCTACCTGGAGAACTTCTTCCGCAAGCGCTTCAAGCTGATCGGCACGCCGGTGAGCTTCATCTTCCGCGAGGGTACCAACCCGTACGAGGGCAAGAAGAACGTCCTCACCGAGCGGCAGGTCAAGGCCAAGCGGCGCTTGATGAAGCACGTCAAGGGCAAGTGATTCACGAGAAGGCGGCCGCAGGGCCGCCTTTTTCGTTGCGGAGAATGGGGTCAGATCCCATTTCCTCCGGAAAAGGGATCTGACCCCGGGTGCAGGGCGGGCGCTACCGCAGGCCTGCGGTGGACCCGTAGAGCCGAGCATAGGCTCGGCTCTACAGATGCTGGTCAACGCGGCCTGCCGCCACGTGCGCGATAATGCCGCCATGAGCATCCAAGAGCTTTCCCCCGCGCAGGCGCGCGAGCGCCTGGCCCATGGCGCGGTGCTGATCGACGTGCGCGAGGCGCACGAGCGGGCCGGCGGCATGGCCGAGGGCGCGCGCGGCGTGGCCAAGGGCGAGCTGCAGGCCGACCCGGCCGCGCATCTGCCGCGGCATGACCAGGAGATCCTGCTGATCTGCCAGAGCGGCAAGCGCTCGGCCGATGCCGCGCAGTTCCTGCTGGAGGCCGGCTACACCCACGTGGCTTCCGTGACGGGCGGCACCGTGGCCTGGCGCGAGCAGTCGCTGCCGCTGGTGCACCCGCTGGCCAGCGCCGCCGACCGCGACTTCTACGATCGCTATTCGCGCCACCTGCTGCTGCCACAGGTGGGCGAGGCCGGCCAGCGCCGGCTGCAGCAGTCGCGCGTGCTGGTGCTGGGCGCGGGTGGGCTGGGCGCACCGGCTGGGTTCTACCTGGCCGCCGCCGGTGTAGGGCACCTGCGCTTCGCCGACCACGACCGCGTGGAGCGCAGCAACCTGCACCGCCAGATCGTGCATACCGAAGCCAGCGTCGGCCAGTTCAAGGTCGATTCGGCGCGCGAGCGGCTGCTGGCGTTGAACCCGTCGATCGACGTCGAGGCGGTGCCTGAGCGGGTCACGTCCGAGAACGTGGATGCGCTGCTGGCCGGGGTGGATGTGGTGCTGGATGGCTCGGACAACTTCCCGCTGCGCTACCTGCTCAACGACGCCTGCATCAAGCACGCCACGCCGCTGGTGTATGCCGCCATCGAGCGCTTTTACGGCCAGGTAAGCGTGTTTGACGCTGGCCGCCAGCGTGGCGTGGCGCCGTGCTACCGCTGCCTGTTCCCCGAGCCGCCGCCGCCGGAGTTCGCGCCGAACTGTTCCGAGGCGGGTGTGCTGGGCGTGCTGCCCGGCCTGGCCGGCGTGCTGCAGGCGACCGAGGTGCTGAAGCTGCTGCTGGGCATCGGTGAGCCGCTGGTTGGCCGCCTGCTGCGCTTCGACGCGCTGGGCATGCGCTTCCGTGAGACCGGCATTCGGCCGGACCCGCATTGCCCGGTGTGCGCGCCGGGCGTGCGGTTCCCGGGGTATATCGATTACGCCGCGTTCTGCCGGGGTGGGTGAGGCTGGCCGGGGCGTCATCCGCGCATGGCGTGGATCTACTGTAGAGCCGAGCCCGTGCTCGGCTGCTTCTGGCCTCGGCACGAAGAGCAGCCGAGCGTGGGCTCGGCTCTATAGGTTGTGGTTGTGCCAACCAAGCTTGGCACCCACCGACGCGGATGCATGGTTTCGGGATGATGCTGGGGGTCACTCCCGGTATCGTTCCATCTCCAAGACAATCCGGCGCAACATGCGTGCTATTGCCGTCATCGGCATTGCTCTATTGTTGAACGCGATTCTGGATCTTGGGGAAAGCACCGCATGGCGGTAGAAGCAGCGACCAGCGAGCTGGTCAAGGTCGTCGCCCTGTTGGGCGCGGCGGTGGTGATGGTGCCTTTGTTCCGTCGGGCCGGCCTGGGCTCGGTGCTGGGCTACTTCGCCGCCGGCCTGGCGATCGGGCCGTTCGGGCTGGGCTGGTTCTCCGACCCGCAGGCCATCCTGCATACCGCCGAACTCGGCGTGGTGATGTTCCTGTTCGTGATCGGCCTGGAAATGCGGCCCTCGCACCTGTGGAGCCTGCGCAAGGAAATCTTCGGGCTGGGCACGCTGCAGATCGTCACCTGTGCGCTGGTGCTGACCAGCATCGCCAAGCTGTTCGGGTTGCCGTGGCAGGTGGCCTTCATCGGTGCCACCGGCTTTGTGCTCACATCCACCGCAGTGGTGATGCAGCTGCTGGCCGAGCGCGGCGACATCGCACTGCCGTCGGGGCAGAAGATCGTTTCGATCCTGCTGTTCGAAGACCTGCTGATCGTGCCGTTGCTGGCGCTGGTGGCCTGGATGGGCCCCAGCGCGGGCAGCGCCGATGGTGAAGGCTCGCGCTGGCTGTCGGTGGCGATCGGCGTCGGCGCCATCGTCGGCCTGGTGCTGGTTGGCCGCTTCCTGCTCAACCCGCTGTTCCGCGTGCTGGCCGAATCGAAGGCGCGCGAGGTGATGACCGCCGCCGCGCTGCTGGTGGTGCTGGGTGCAGCGCTGCTGATGCAGCTGTCCGGCCTGTCGATGGCGATGGGCGCGTTCCTGGCCGGCGTGCTGCTGAGCGAATCGACCTTCCGCCACCAGATCGAGGCGGACATCGAGCCGTTCCGCGGCATCCTGCTGGGCCTGTTCTTCCTCAGCGTCGGCATGGCGCTGGACCTGGGCGTGGTGGCTGGCAACTGGCAGCTGATCCTCGGCCTGGTGCTGGCGCTGATGGTGGCCAAGGCGCTGTGCATCTACGTGGTCGCGCGCATCATGGGCAGCGACCACGCGCAGGCGCTGGACCGGGGCGTGCTGATGGCGCAGGGCGGCGAGTTCGCCTTCGTGCTGTTCTCCGCTGCCGCATCGGCCGGCGTGATCAACCTGGAGATCAATGCCAACTTCACCGCGGTGGTGGTGTTGTCGATGGCGTTGACCCCGCTGGTGGTGCTGGTCTACAAGCGCATCGCGCCGAAGCCGACGGTGAACATGGACGGCGTGGACGAGGCCGAGGGTCTGTCCGGCAGTGTGCTGCTGATCGGCTTCGGCCGCTTCGGCCAGGTCGCCAGCCAGTCGCTGCTGGCGCGCGACGTGGACGTGACCATCATCGACAACGACGTGGAGATGATCCAGAGCGCCGCGCGTTTCGGTTTCAAGATCTATTACGGCGACGGTACGCGACTGGACGTGCTTCATGCCTCGGGCGCGGCCACCGCGCGTGCGATTGCGGTGTGCGTGGACAAGGCCGAGGCCGCCGACCGCATTGTTGAACTGGTGTCGCACGAGTTCCCGCAGGCCAAGCTGATGGTGCGCTCGTTCGACCGCGAACATTCGCTGCGGCTGATCCATGCCGGCGTCGATTTCCAGATCCGCGAGACGTTTGAATCGGCGGTGTTGTTCGGCCAGGCCGCGCTGGTGGAACTGGGTGCGGATGAAGACGACGCGGTGGAGATTGCCGAGCAGATCCGTCGCCGCGATGCCGAGCGTTTCGAGCTGGAGATTGCCGGTGGTGGCTTGAATGCCGGCGCCAAGATGGTGTTCGGCAATTCAGCCCAGGGCGTGCCGACGCCGACGCCGTTCACCGCGCCGAAGCGGGCAAGCAAGACGTTGAACCCGCAGGACGTGCCGGAAGAGGAAGAATAACGTTTGCGGGTCGGATCCCTTTCCAGCGGAAAGGGCTCTGACCCGCTACGTCGTGCTGGGGTCAGAGCCCTTTGCCTGTGGCAAAGGGATCCGACCCCGTCAGGACCCCATCCTGCGGTGGGCGAGGGGGCCTGAATCAGGGACAATAGCGTCCCCGCCGCCCCACGCCTGCTCCCGATGACCGATTCCGCCCCCCAGCACCCTGCCCGCATCCTTGATGGCCGCCGCATCGCCGAGGACCTGCTCGACAGCCTGAAGGTGCGCGTCGACGCCCGCGTGGCGGCCGGTGGCAGCCGCCCGGGCCTGGCCGTGGTGCTGGTCGGTGGCGACCCGGCCTCGACCGTATACGTGCGCAACAAGCGCCGTGCCGCCGAGAAGGTCGGCATCGAGGCACACGACTACGATCTGCCGGCCGGTACCACCGAAGCCGAGCTGCTCGACCTGATCGACCAGCTCAACGCCGACCCGAAGATCAACGGCATCCTGATCCAGCTGCCGCTGCCGGGCATCCCCGACGCGCGCCGGCTGATCCAGCGCATCGACCCGCGCAAGGACGTGGACGGTTTCCACCCGGAAAACGTCGGCCACCTGGCCCTGCGCGAGTTCGGCCTGCGCCCGTGCACCCCGCGCGGCATCACCACGCTGCTGGGCCACACCGACCAGCCGGTGCGCGGCCGCAACGCCACCATCGTGGGCGTGAGCAACCATGTCGGCCGCCCGATGGGCCTGGAGCTGCTGATTGCCGGCTGCACCGTGACCAGCTGCCACAAGTTCACCCCCAAGGACGTGCTGGAACAGGCCGTGCGCAACGCCGACATCCTGGTGGTGGCGGTGGGCCGCCCGGGCATCGTGCCGGGCGAGTGGGTGAAGCCGGGCGCGGTGGTGATCGACGTCGGCATCAACCGGTTGGACGACGGCCGCCTGGTGGGCGACGTCGGGTTTGAGGCCGCCGCCCAGCGGGCGAGCTGGATCACCCCGGTGCCGGGTGGCGTGGGCCCGATGACCGTGGCCACGTTGATGCAGAACACGCTGGAAGCGGCGGAAGCGCTGAGCTGACCTGCTGTTGGCACCCTCCAAGGGCGGCGCCGGGCCTTGGGCCTGCTGTAGAGCCGAGCCTATGCTCGGCTCATCGCGGTCTGGCGGAAAGCAGCCGAGCGTGGGCTCGGCTCTACAGGTGAGCGGGTGCGACACTGTGTCGCGCGAAGTTCCAGTTCTGGTCAGCAAAACTGCTGTTCTTGGCTCCTAAAAAGGGGTAAAATGTCGCGCTTCCCCACATCTCGGGTATGCCGATGCTGCGCATCCAGGCTGAAGCACTCACTTACGACGACGTCTCGCTCGTCCCCGCCCACTCGACCATCCTGCCCAAGGACGTCAACCTCGAAACGCGGTTGACCCGAGACCTGAAGCTGAAGCTTCCGATCCTGTCCGCCGCGATGGACACCGTCACCGAAGCCCGCCTGGCCATCGCCATGGCCCAGCTCGGCGGCATGGGCATCATCCACAAGAATCTCAGCCTGGAACAGCAGGCCGCGGAAGTGGCCAAGGTCAAGAAGTTCGAGGCCGGTGTCATCCGCGACCCGATCACCGTCGGCCCGGAAACCACCATCCGCGACGTGCTGGCCCTGACCCAGGCGCACAACATCTCCGGCGTGCCGGTGGTGGGCAGCGACGGCCAGCTGGCCGGCATCGTGACCCACCGCGACATGCGCTTCGAGACCGAGCTGGATGATCCGGTCCGCCACATCATGACCAAGAAGGATCGCCTGATCACGGTCAAGGAAGGCGCCGCGTCTGACGAAGTGCTGCAGCTGCTGCACCGCAACCGCATCGAAAAGGTGCTGGTGGTCAATGATTCGTTCGAACTGCGTGGCCTGATCACCGTCAAGGACATCCAGAAGAACACCGACTTCCCGAACGCTGCCAAGGATCTGTCGACCCGCCTGCTGGTCGGCGCTGCCGTCGGCGTGGGTGGCGATACCGATCGCCGCGTGGAAGCGCTGGTCGCCGCCGGCGTGGACGTGATCGTGGTCGATACCGCGCACGGCCACTCGCAGGGCGTGCTGGACCGCGTCAGCTGGGTCAAGAAGAACTTCCCGAACGTGCAGGTCATCGGTGGCAACATCTGCACCGGCGAAGCCGCACTGGCGCTGCTGGACAGCGGCGCGGACGCGGTCAAGGTCGGCATCGGCCCGGGCTCGATCTGCACCACCCGCGTCGTCGCCGGCGTCGGCGTGCCGCAGGTCACCGCGATCGATCTGGTGGCTGAAGCCCTGCAGGACCGCATCCCGCTGATCGCCGACGGTGGCATCCGCTACTCGGGCGACATCGGCAAGGCGCTGGCCGCCGGTGCCTCGACCATCATGGTCGGCGGCCTGCTGGCCGGTACCGAGGAATCGCCGGGCGAGACCGAGCTGTACCAGGGCCGTTCGTACAAGAGCTACCGCGGCATGGGTTCGCTGGCTGCCATGGAGAAGGGGTCGAAGGACCGCTACTTCCAAGACGCCGCCACCGCCGACAAGCTGGTGCCGGAAGGCATCGAAGGCCGCGTGCCGTACCGCGGCCCGGTGGGCGGCATCATCCACCAGCTGATGGGCGGCCTGCGCGCCACCATGGGCTACGTGGGCTGCGCCACCATCGAAGACATGCGCAGCAAGCCCAAGTTCGTGAAGATCAGCGGCGCCGGCCAGCGTGAGAGCCACGTCCACGACGTGACGATCACCAAAGAGCCGCCGAACTACCGCGCCTGATGCGCTTGCGAACTGCTCTTGCGATTACGGGCAGCCTGCTGATGGCAGGCTGTTCGTTGTCCGAACCGCCGCCGCGCTCCGGGTCTCCGGGCGCGGCGGTTTCGCAATTGCAGGACGTGCAGGCCTGCCAGAACGCGTTCTCGCTGCCGAAGGGCTGGCAGGTGCAGCCCGCAGGCGAACAGCGCTGGCTGCTGAAAGGTACCGGCGAGCGCCCGCTGCAGGTCATCCTGCGGTGCGTTACCGATCTGGGTGACAGGCTTGAAGATCCCGTGGTCATCGCCGAGCTGGGGCCGCTGGAGCCGAAACGGATGAGCGCGCAGTCCGCGTTCTGGGGCAACGCCGTGGATTCCGGTTACCCGATGCACGCCATGCAACGGCGCATCGTGCCCGGCACCGAAGTGCAGGAAATCGCCGAACTGCCGCGCGCCGACCGGGCCAACCCCAACGCGCCGCACAGCCTGCTGATGCTGCGCTGGGACGAGGAAGACCCCTCACATATTCAACAACGCGAGGCGTTCATCGCCACGCTGACGCAGAGCCTTGAAGCGCCGGGCGCTGCGAAAAACACCACTGGAACGGCACCATGACCAACATCCATAACGACAAGATCCTCATCCTCGATTTCGGCGCGCAGTACACGCAGCTGATCGCCCGCCGCATCCGCGAGCTGGGCGTCTACTGCGAAATCTGGGCGTGGGACCACAACCCGGCCGAGATCGCCGCGTTCGGCGCCAAGGGCATCATCCTGTCCGGTGGCCCGGAATCGACCACGCTGCCGGGTGCGCCGGCCGCACCGCAGGAAGTGTTCGACAGTGGCCTGCCGATCTTCGGCATCTGCTACGGCATGCAGACCCTGGCCGCGCAGCTGGGCGGCGCGACCGAAGCGGCGGATCAGCGCGAATTCGGCCATGCCGAAGTGAACGTGATCAACCCGGATGCGCTGTTCAAGGGCCTGAGCGACCACGGCGGCGAGCCGAAGCTGAATGTCTGGATGAGCCACGGCGACCACGTCTCCGTTGCACCGCCGGGCTTCACCATCACCGCCACCACTGACCGCATTCCGGTGGCCGCCATGGCCAACGAAGAAAAGCGCTGGTACGGCGTGCAGTTCCACCCGGAAGTGACCCACACCCTGCAGGGCCAGGCGCTGCTGCGCCGCTTCGTGGTGGACGTGTGCGGTTGCCAGACCCTGTGGACCGCCGCCAACATCATCGACGACCAGATCGCCCGTGTGCGCGAACAGGTGGGCGATGACGAAGTGATCCTGGGCCTGTCCGGCGGCGTTGACTCGTCCGTGGTGGCCGCGCTGCTGCACAAGGCCATCGGCGAGAAGCTGACCTGTGTGTTCGTGGATACCGGCCTGCTGCGCTGGCAGGAAGGCGACCAGGTGATGGCGATGTTCGCCGAGCACATGGGCGTGAAGGTGGTGCGCGTGAACGCCGCCGACCGTTACTTCAAGGCGCTGGAAGGCGTGAGCGACCCGGAAGCCAAGCGCAAGATCATCGGCAACCTGTTCGTTGAGATCTTCGACGAAGAGTCGAACAAGCTGAAGAACGCGAAGTGGCTGGCGCAGGGCACCATCTACCCGGACGTGATCGAGTCGGCCGGCAGCAAGACCGGCAAGGCGCATGTGATCAAGAGCCACCACAACGTGGGCGGCCTGCCGGAGCACATGAAGCTGGGCCTGGTGGAGCCGCTGCGCGAGCTGTTCAAGGACGAAGTGCGCCGCCTGGGCGTTGAACTGGGCCTGCCTCGCACCATGGTCTACCGCCATCCGTTCCCGGGCCCGGGCCTGGGCGTGCGTATCCTGGGCGAAGTGAAGCGCGAGTACGCCGAGCTGCTGGCCAAGGCCGATGCCATCTTCATTGATGAGCTGCGCAAGGCGGATCTGTACGACAAGACCAGCCAGGCGTTTGCCGTGTTCCTGCCGGTGAAGTCGGTGGGCGTGGTGGGCGACGCGCGTGCTTATGAGTGGGTGATTGCGCTGCGGGCCGTGGAGACGATCGACTTCATGACGGCCCATTGGGCGCATCTGCCGTATGAGTTCCTGGGGACGGTGAGCAATCGGATCATCAATGAGTTGCGGGGGGTTTCAAGGGTTGTTTACGACATCTCGGGGAAGCCGCCGGCTACTATTGAGTGGGAGTGAGTTGGAAGAACGAGGGCGCCTAGAGGCGCCCTTGTTGTTTGTGGTGTCCGCTAGTGCTTGGTCCAGTTCTACGCCAGCTTGTTAGCCGGGCCCTCCCGCCCTAAGATCGAGGTAAGTCAACGGGAAAGCCCACCATACGGTGCTTTGTGGATGAGTCGTATTGCCGGGCCCGCAGGTCCGTCTATTGGGGGGTTAGGCATCAACGGAGAGATTCGTGTTCATTCCTTCAGGCAGAAATCCACGCGTCGCTCCCTCGATTAACCCATTTGTTGCAAGCTCGATAAATCCGCGGGTCGCGAGCAATCTCAATCCGCGAATTGCCTCAAGCAAGAATCCGTTTATTGCTTCAAGCCTGAACCCGCGCGTCGCCAGCAGCATCAACCCAAAGGTAGCAAGCAGCCTCAACTACCGCGTGGCGAGCGGCATAAATCCGGGTGTAAGCTCCAGCCTAAATCCTCGGGTAGCTTCATCAATCAACCCCAACATCAGCTCAAACATTCCGGGCCTATTTGCGTTCAACCTCGACCTTGACCCGACTGGCTTCACTGTTCAGGCAAATGATCGAGTGAGCCTACTGTTTACCCCTGGGTGTGATTTCACTGGCGTTCTTGTCACGGCTAGAAATGACTTCCGCAATGTGTTCGATCTCTCCAGCGAGTGGATAGGACTACTGGGTCCATGCGCGCGATGACATTTGGTTGCGTTATGACCTCTCCAACGAGTGGGTAGGCTTCACGAGCTGATGCCCAACAATTAATTCAAGCCGAGCCGACCTCACGGGTCGGCTTAAAATTCAGAGTTTAAGAAGGGATTCTTAAAAACATGAGCGATCATTCCCAAATTCTTGTTATCTCTTCCGAGCATACGCTTCTCGGCACGCATCGCGGCACTGTCCGGGTAACTTCGGGCGGCACCCTGTGTCTGGATGGGACATTACAGGGAACGCTCGATATTCAGATCGGAGCCACAGTACGCATCAACGGGCAGCAGCAGGGAACCGTTGCGATTGCTGCGCGTGCTTCGGTCACTGTCTTTGGCGCCATTCAAGGCACCACCAGTCTAGAGCGTGGCGCGTCTTTGACCATCGAGCCTTCCGGCAAGCTCGCGGGAACGCTTGTTAACTATGGGCTGGTCGTAGTCCGTGGTGTTTTCGGTGGCGCACAATCCGGCAATGGCACTATTCACCTAGAGGGCGATGGCTACATTAAGAAGCCCACCTCGATCAAAGATGGCACTCACTACTACGAGTGGTAGGCAGCGGTGCAACCTAACAATTCACTCAAGCCGACGCCGCTTCGCTGGCGTTAGCTCTTCTATCGAGAGTTCATTGTGTCCGAGCAGAAGATTGAAGAACCGCGTACCCCAGTGACTCTGGCTGAGTTTCTAGAGTCTTCGCCACCGGCAACGCTGGCCGTTATTAGTGATCTGATCTCCATGGAGTGGCGTGGTGGTGCGCACTGGTACTTCATTGCCGCGCCGGAGTTGCATCTGCACTGCGGAAATGAACGGTGCAACGGAATGCGCGTGTTCCGGGCGGTTCAACCGCCGCGCTCCAAGGATGTGCCAACGAGCGACTATCAATTTCTCTTCGTTGACTACTGTTGCTCCAATTGTGCTGCGACGACGAAGACATTCTCATTGGCCGTCAAACGAGATGGCGACGGCCTGGCCGGGCATGCATATAAGTTCGGTGAGCTTCCCAATTTCGGGCCTCCCACGCCCGCCCGCCTTCTCAAGCTGATCGGACCTGACCGCGAGCTTTTCTTGCGGGGTCGTCGCTGTGAGAATCAGGGGCTCGGTATTGGAGCGTTTGTCTACTATCGGCGCGTGATTGAAGGACAAAAGAACAGGATCATTGATGAGATATTGAAGGTTTCACAAAAGATTGGTGCGCCTCCTGAGGTGCTGGCGGCTCTCGAAGCCGCGAAAGCCGAAACGCAGTTCAGTAAAGCCATCGACACCATCAAGCCCGCGGTTCCACAAGCACTCCTCGTAAACGGTCATAATCCGCTCACGCTTTTGCATTCCGCGCTTAGTGAAGGCCTGCACCAACAATCGGATGAGGTCTGCTTGGAACTTGCGATAAGCGTCCGCGTTGTCCTTGCGGAGCTTTCAGAGCGCTTGGCGCAGGCACTGAAGGATGAGGCGGAACTCAACAAAGCCATCTCGCGACTGATGCAGGCGAAGGGCTGACAATTCGTTCAATCCGAAGCCGCTTCGCGGCTCGGCTTAACTCGGGCGCCGAACGTCCGCCACTGGCCGAAAGCGGACGCTGGTGAGCCAATCGGTGGCTAAGGCGACTCACGAGCTCTGAACGGTCAGGGCGGTGTGGTCACGGCTCTCTGGCCGCCATACGGTGCGTTCTGGATGGTACAAGCGGAACCAAGGAGCCCGCTATTAAATGGTCAGGACTAATAAAATTATGCGTCGGCTCATTCTTACGCCTGCTCTCCTTCTGTCACTAGTTGGCTGTAATCAAGCTCGCGTCGACGATCTTGAGAGTCAAGTTGCAGATCTTCAGGCAGAGCTTTCTGGCTCCCACGATAGAGTGGCGCAGTTGGAGGATGAGCTACAGGACGCCCGGGACACAATTGAAGCAAGCCAATCAGCATTCGCAGATGTAGCTCTACAGTCTCGCAAGGTCCAATCAGCATCGTCCGAGCTATTGTCGATCACTAGCCGCTTCGGCTTCGATAACTGGCAGGATGTTGTGCCAGAAATCCAGGCCGCAGCCTACAGCGTCGACTCAGCGGCAAGTGACCTAGATTCGAGTGTGAGCAATGCGAAGATCGCGCTGGACTAACCCCCTGACGGCTAATTCGAGCCGAACTGGCTTTTCGGGTCGGTTTAAATAAGGCGTTGGTTGATCCGCTTCTGGCCGAAGGCCGACACTTGAGTGGTGAATCAAACCGTGCTGAGATGAGTTCAGTTGATCCATAGAGCCGGGTAGCACGCCTGACAGTCGAGCCATCCGGAACCCACGTCGCACCGCCCAACGAATTCTGGACTCAGTACTAATGCCTCAATTCCTAGATCCTGATATCGAGAAGCTCCAAATGCTCGAGCCAGAGAAGGCTGGTCTGCAGGTCTTTAGGAACTACAGCAAAGCCTTCGAACAACATCGAGCGCGAAAGTTCGCCGAGGAGGCTGATCAGGTTGATTTCCCTCTCTTGGAATTTAAGGCGCTGTGTAAGTTGATCGTGTCAGAACAAGAGCGGTTTGTTCCGGTGATTGCATGCGCGTATGGGGACGATCTGTTGAAGGCTATGTATCAAAGGGAGATACCACTGTCCGTTCCAGGCGGACGAGGTGAGATGCTCTCCGGTCTTGGCCCTCTCTCGGCGTTAGCTCAACGGATTCAGGTCGCGTACGCGTTCTCCTGGCTTAGTGAGGACGTTCTTGAGGAGCTAAATCACCTTAGGAAGCTTCGCAACGATATCTCACACAGGTGGGATGTCGCGGTCCTGAAAGAAAGGCTGGATGCGCTGATCCGTGAGAGACAGCGGCCGATCGAAGAAACCTTGGCAGATGGCGTTCGGCTTCCGAAGGATTTTCACAAAGCACTAGACCCTGTGCAGAGATTTCGAGTGCGGATTTTGTGGGTAATGGGACGGCTAACGTATGAAACACGCTGGTGGGTTCCTGCGGTGAAAGCGAAGTTGGATCCGGTCACAGCATTGTATGGTTCATCCAAGCCCTCACTTCTCGGGAAAGTCGCTGATGTGTGCGTTGAAGCGACCAAGGAAGTGTGCGCGAGTCAGAAGTAGGAGGGTAGCGGCGGCACTATAGAGGCACTTGTCCTGTGCCGCATCACTCCACCCTGACGGCCGTCCGCTTTTGGCCGCAGGGCGACATGCAACCCCTTTTGGACTGCCGCTTTCCCCGAAAGCGGCCTGCCTTGCCAAATAGTCCATCCGCCAAACGCTGGGATGAAGTTCATTATCGTCAACAAATACATCGCGGAACGACGAAGCGTACATCCTAAGCACCTATTAGGCATGAGCCCAAGGATCATCGTCTTCGGGGTCAGGGGTCAATCCAAGTGCGTCAACCAGTGCATCAAACAGCCCAGGATCTAACGTCTGTGTAAACGACTCCAACAGCCATAGATAAAAGTCGCGTACATCTGAGTCGGTGAGAATCCACTCGATTTGTTTGTTATCGAGTGCTGCGTTCGCGAGCTTGTGCGCGTCATCAATGGTCAAAGAAGCGCGAATCTTCATCAGCTCAGCAATCGCGACATGGGTCTGCTGGAAGTTAGAACTGGTCACTAGGGCGCCAACCGCCGCAATTCGCGCCTGCTCCTCCTCCCCTGCGTCCTCTATCGGAGGAGCGACGGGTGTTGCTACCGCGGGTTCCGCTTCTGCTGTCGGTGGTGCTACTACCGCTGACGATACCGAACCAGTCGGGGTTGAGGTGTCGGGCGATTGAACTGAAGCACCGATTCCTTCCACGGCAGCGGGGACCGCGACTGCGTTCTCATAAAATTTCAGCAAAGTAGCGATAGTTTGAAAGACATACAGATTTTTCTTGCTCTTCCTTTCGGACCACTCGCGCTTGAGGAAATCGTGGGCAGAAATCGCGCCGTTCTTGTCGGGCTTCGCAAGCGCTGACGCAAAATCCGAATCCTTTGAAACCACATAAAGGTCTTCGTCCGGGACCTTCTGAAGCAGGATTTCCCAATTGTATTGGTCCCCGTAGCTATCTCGCTTTCCCGGCGGATTCCCTTTGTCTGCTCGGCTTTTCGCCATCTCGAATATCGCATTGTCATCGGCGTAGAGGGTTGCCGACGAAAACACCCGGTTGAGGCTCTTATCGACCGCCAGATCAAATTGCAATGCCTTGCTGTTTGCCTCAATCATTAGCTGATCGCGAGCCGTCATCAATGCCGTTACCGCTTCCAGATATTTTAATGTTGAATCTAGCCCATCTAGGTGCCTAGGCAAACCTGGCGGTACGACTCTGCGAAAGGACTCGTTGGACTCATGCAAACCGCGCTCTCGATTACGAATCCACTCGTCCCGGACCTGCAAAGGGAGATGAAGCGCGATATCGCCAGCTTCGACGTGTTTACAAAGTTGATCCAAAGCCTTCGTGTCGTCGGCTGTGTGCCGGTAGTAGTTAAGAAACACATTTGTATCAATGAACAGATGCATCTGTGGCATGAATGGCTCCTTCTCCTGTTCTGCCGCGTCTTCACAACAAGACCAGCTGCACAAATGCTCTCATGTGCTTCAAATATCGTCGGGACGAGGCGTTCTTGCTTTGGCGCAGCCAATGGTATCAATTGTCACGAGTGAGACGGCACTCTAGCCAGTCTGTCGACGATCTCTGTACGCGATACGACCGACCGCTGTTGGCCGGAAGCGGACGTTGTTCTATGTGACGCTAGACGAAGTTTGCCGTGAGTATGCTCCGGGAGGCAGATCACTCCGGTCTCACCTCGTGGCACGCCCACTCAACCAGCCCCCGGCAGGCCAGAAACAATCCATCCACCACCCCCTCATCCAAATGCCGCTCCGGCTCCGCTGCCACCCGGCAGCGGTCCGCTGCGTGCAGCACCTCCAGCACCGTCAGCGCGCCCACCATCGCGCGTTCGCTCTTCGCCAGGCTCACGCGGCGGCCGGGTGACACGTCGGTTTCTGGCCAGGGATGCCCATCGGCCCCCTCGCAGCCGCGCATGCGCTTGAGGATGCCCAGAAGGGAGTTCAGATCGGGCAGGGGCGTGTCGTCGTTGATGGGCTCAACAACGGTGTACGAGGAGAAGGTGTCGGATTCGTTCATGGCGTCGGCTTCCGTGGCTGTGCTTAACAGCGCCACCGCGAAGAGGTGGCGGACGGTGCGGGTTCCAAACCGGGACAGACAGTTGACAATAACCGGCGGGTCCGAAGACCCCCACGCACCGCCCGCCATAAAGGCCGACGGATTGCCCGCCGGCACCGGTTAAGGACGGTGCCGACGGGCAAGCGTAAACAACTCTCTGTCTCGGGTTTGGACGCCCGGCCACCCGTTGTCGGTGGCGCGCCATGGTGTTTACGTCGTCGCTTCGAATGCAAATTGAATTTCGCGAAGAAATCGCGGAATCCGAGAGCGAAGAACTATTGTTGCACGCACCATTCGTGCAACACGCGACGCCATCAGACGCATTCGTGCAGATGCTCTGTCGATTGCGAATCAAAGTGCCGCAATCGCCCATGCCACAAGCGAATAGCGCGATAGCCTTCTTTGCAACAGTTCTTAATCCGCCTCGCCAAACAACGGCACGCGATCAGCCGCACATCCCAAAAATCGGTTCAAATCCGACACCGTTAGCAAGCCCCCGGCCTCAAGCGACGCCAGCCTCACCCGCATTCCCTACCAGCAACTCAATCATCGCCCGCGCCGCTGCCGACTGCCGCCGATGCGGCGCATAGATCACCGAGAACGGCCGCGATCTTCCCCGCAGCTGCGGCAGCACCTCCACCAGCTGCCCACGCTGCAACCGCTCGCGCACGATGAACTCGTAGCTCTGGCAGATGCCGATGCCCTGTTCGGCCAGCGACACCACGCCCAGCACATCGTCGGAGGTCTCGATGGACGAACGCGGCAGCCAGTCCACGTCGCGCCCGTCGTCGCGGAAGATCCACGGCGCCAGCCGCCCGGTGCGCGGCATCACGAAGGGCAGGCACAGGTGCTGCTGCAGGTCGTCCAGCGTCTGCGGCGCGCCCCGGCGTTGCAGGTACTCCGGCGAAGCCACCAGCACCAAAGGCGCATCCTCCAGCTTCCGCCCCACCAGCCCGCTGTCCGGCAGCTGGCCCAGGCGGATGGCCAGGTCGAAGCCCTCGGCCACCAGGTCCACGTTGCGGTTGGTGATGTTCAGTTCCACCTGCACCTGTGGGTACTGCTGCGCAAAGCGCGCCAGCACGGGCGGCAGCCGGTAGTGGCCATAGGTGGTGGGCACGCTCAGGCGCACGCGGCCGGCCAGCGCACCGTCCTGGGCCAGTACGTCGCGCTCGGCGTCGTCCAGCAGGCCGAAGGCGGTGCGCACCTGTTCCAGATAGAGCCGCCCGGCGTCGGTCAGGCCCACGCGGCGGGTGGTCCGCTGCAGCAGTTGCCGGCCCAGCCGCGCTTCCAGGCGGGTGACCGCGCGGCTCAGCACCGAGGGCGTGGTGGACAGCGCCACCGCGCCGGCCGTGAACGAGCCGTGCTCGACCACCGCCAGGAACACCTCTACATCGCCCAGGTAGTCGAACTTGCGGCTCATTTGGCTCTCCGGGGAACAGATGTTTTGCGATGGGGCCAATTTATCGCCGCTGGGGCGATGAATAAAGTGGTCGCCATTCCCCGATAGGAGCTCCCCCATGAACCTGATGACCCGGCTGGCCGCAGCGCTGGCCCTGACCCTGGCCGCCAGCGGCGCGCATGCAGCCAACGTGCTGGTAGTGCTGTCCGACGAAAACCACCTGGACCTGAAGGACGGCAAGGTGCTGTCCACCGGCTTCTATCTCAACGAGTTGATGCAGCCGGTCAAGCTGCTGCTGGACGCGGGCCACGAGGTGACCTTCGCCACGCCGCAGGGGCGGGCGCCCACGGTGGATGCGTCTTCGGTGACGGCGGCGTACTTCGGCAACGATGCCGCGCAGCTGAGGCTGCACAAGGAGCTGCTGGAGAAACTGGCGCTGACCTCGCCCACCGCCTCGCCGGTGGTCAGCCTGGCGCGCGTCGAGCAGCAGGGCTACGGGCGTTTCGATGCGGTCTACATTCCCGGTGGCCACGCGCCGATGCAGGACCTGCTGAAGAGCCCGGCGCTGGGCCGGCTGCTGGCCGACTTCCACCAGCGCAACAAGACCACCGCGCTGGTCTGCCACGGGCCGATCGCGCTGCTGTCCACGTTGCCGGATGCGGCGGGTTTCGTGGCAAAGCTGGAAGCCGGTGCGATGCCGGCCACGCCGAAGTGGATCTACAGCGGTTACCAGATCACGGTGATCAGCAACCAGGAAGAAGCGCAGGCCAAGCCGCTGCTGGGCGGTGGTGAGATGAAGTTCTACCCGCAGACCGCGCTGCAGCGGGCGGGAGCGAAGTTCAGCAGCAATGCCACGCCGTGGACCGGGCATGTGGTGGTGGACCGCGAGCTGATTACCGGGCAGAACCCGGCTTCTGCGCTGGAGGTGGGGCAGCGGTTGGTGGAGCGGTTGAAGTAGGGCGGGGCCTGCACAGCAGGCTGCCAGCCTTGGGGGCCGAGGGGGCCAGCGCCTCGGCCTGTCTATGGAAGTGCCAACGTGGGCGGCAGAGAGGGCATCAGCCCTTCGCGAGCGCTGCCCCTGACAGATCTTCAATCTGGGACAGCGCATGACGCGTCGCGGCCCAATCGCCGGCGTGCCTGATCGCTACGCCTCCGGCCGCTGTCCAGGCATCACAGTTCGCTTCGAAATCGTCGATCAGAACATCGCCCGGCTGGTGCATGAAAAGAGGCTTGTGCCTGCCGCCGAGCACAGGCAACACCAGGCAGGTTGCTGACAGGTGTTCGCGGACCCACTGTCGCTTCTGCATCGCGGCGAGCGGATAGTTCGCTTTCGGGCAGGCAGTGAGAATCACCGGGTTCAAGTGGTGGATGCTGTGGAAGAACTCCACTGCACCGTGCATCGGCGGTAGGTCGCGAAAGAACGACGGGTGGTTGTTGATGTGCCCCCACATTTCATCGTCGGCAAGCAAGCGATGGTCCAGGCCAAACAGGGCGGGAAATGCCGCGTCGAAGTCGGCCATTACGCCATCAAGATCTACGTAGATGGTGCGTCTGGACGCACTCGATCCACCGGTGTGCTGGTTCGCGAGCGGGTCCATCATCGGTATTGACTTCACATCATCAGCGTTCATTTACGCGCTCTCCTTTCAAGAGTGGGCTTTCTTCTTCATCGGTTCCCCAGTAGCGGGGCAAAGTGTTTGGCGATTGCGACAGACATGGCGGCAATCGCGATGCCGACTGCGCCGGCACGGCTGAAGGGGGCGGCGACCCACGGATGCCGTAATCGGCATGCTGGAAATGCGGCTTATGTCGCGGCGCTTCTTCAAAGGCCTGCCGGGTGGCTGACCTGGCCTTGGCCAAGACGCACGGCCCGTAGCGCTGGCCAACTTCGCCAACCAAGGATCAATCTGGCGCGCTGGTGAGTGGATAATCCCCAGTGCTACGGATAGGCCGAACGGGGATATACCTGTCGCGCTCGGTCCTGGCTCAATCCAAGGACGTCACAGAAAATGGATGCTCAGGCCGACTCAATATAGCACGCGGGACCCGCGCGATCATCCTGCCGGAGCGCGCGCGTGCTGTACGCGGCCCTGGTCGCGGCTGATCAGCGCGAGCCGCCCGAAGGCGTTCGATCTCCAGTCGTTCGATTGGGCAGGGCGGGGCTGCCATGGCACCATGACGGGCTTGCCTCGTCCCTCCGGGCGGGGCCGTTTTCCCAAGCAAGCCCTCGAACACGATATGCGAACGCCCTTCTTCATTTTCTCCGCCCTGTGCCTTGGCCTGCTGTCCGGCTGTGCCAGTGGCCCGGAGGAGCACGCCTCAAGCCGCGAGATCACCAGTGCGTTCGTGGCCGACGACGGCCAGCTGTACCTGTTGCCGCGCTATGACGAGCCCATGCGCTTCAAT
Organism: Stenotrophomonas sp. YJH_SMC_131; assembly: GCF_059367975.1. Classification (NCBI taxonomy): domain Bacteria; kingdom Pseudomonadati; phylum Pseudomonadota; class Gammaproteobacteria; order Lysobacterales; family Lysobacteraceae; genus Stenotrophomonas; species Stenotrophomonas sp. YJH_SMC_131. Next base: position 222,091 of record NZ_JCAFRJ010000005.1, read on the forward strand.
GCCGCGCCGTTCCGCGAGTACCGCGCGCTGATGGACAGCCCGCTGCGCGAGGCGGTGGCCTGCGCGCAGATGTACTTCCATGAGGATTGGCGCGACCCGGCCAACAAGTCCAAGGTGCACGGCAGCTATGCGCTGCTGCTGCGGCCTGAGCAGGTAACGGCGGAGCAGGCCGCGCAGTTCAAGCTGGAGCGGATTGAGGTCCCCCCGCGCGAGGCCAAGGCCGTGGAGGAGCGGGCGCGCTACTACCTGCCGATGGACCGGACCCGCTACGCGCTGGCGTTTGACCGGGCCTGCAATCTTTCAAGGAAGGGCGGCAGCTATTACAGCGCACTGTTCGAGGGCGATGGCGAGCAGGTGCAGTTGCCGGATGCTGCGGCACTGGCGGAGAAGGGGAAGCTGGCACAGCCGATCAATGCGCGCGCGCAACGGATCCTGCCGGAGAGGGAGGACAAGCCGGGTGTGGGTTCGGCGGCGGGCAAGGTGCTCGGCGCGGCGCTGATTCCAGTGGCCGTTCCGGTGTTTGTGTTGAGCCTGCCGTTCCTGGGGCCGGATCATTGGAAGTGAAAAGGCGTTGAGGGAGAGTCATCCACGCGTGGCGTGGATCTACTTGGGTATCGCCTGAAAGTTCATCCTGGAGATCTGTGTGCCTAGCACGCTGGAAACTGTTTTGAAGACTGTAGGTTTCATTGTCCTCGCGGCCCTTCCGTTGGTGATCCTCTGGTTCACCCTTCGGCGGATGTCAGCAACTGCTCGCTCGTCCGTGAAATCGGGGCTGCATTTGCATGCCCCGCGCCGGATTTCCGGCAGGTCCATGACCTTGGTGATGGTGGATGGAAAAGAGGATCGGGAGCACTACTTCTTTGATGCGGCGTCCTTTTACCTACGGCGTGGGCCGGTGCCCACGGCGGTTCCGCTTTCGCAGATCAACTCAGTCACTCGCACCTCCGACAAGATCTACGGACGTTATGTCTGGCAGGTGTGCTTCAGCAAAGCATCGGGCAGAAAGTGCGTGACGTTCACCAACAACCTGACGCTGTTCAATCGGGATTTCCTGCTGTTCCTTGAGGCGGTGCGGAAGGCCAATCCACTGGCGACCGTTGATCGGGTGGGCATCCTCTTCTAGAGCGTGTTTGAAGTTCGGTATGAACAGTGTCACTGCAATGGCATCACAGCGCGCAGCCCCTGTGTGACCGATGTAATCGATGAGAAATGGGCGTTTGTTGCGCGGTATCTGATACCGAAGCATTCTCATGCGTGGCAGTGCAAGCATGATCTGCGATGAACACGCAAAGCCCGTAACATGGAACGAGGTCCGCTCGTTCCTGCGCGCGACGCAAAGCGTGGGCCTTGGTACCTGTGACGAAGACGCATTTGAGATAATTGTCGAGACGACTTACGTTTACGGCATGCGGTCAATCTCTGCGGAGTAGTTCATGATGATGTGCCGATCCACGCTGGACGTCTCCCTGATTCATGCCTATGCGCTTCCTCTCGGCATATGCGTGGCAGCAGCCGTGGTTCTGATCGCAGTATGGCTGGCACCCCGCTCTGGCGGGGTGCCAGCCAGGAATATTGCGCTCGGCTCGGCGCTGGCCGTTGTTGTCGTAGTTGCCTTTGGCCTCGTATATCAAGCGCGGACAGCGTACATCGCCATTACAGATGGCCAGCTGATTGGGTCAGCAGCGTTTGTCCGACTGCAGCTCCCGCTTTCCAGTGTCGCGTGGCAGGACGCTTCCGATGCTTCAAGGATCACGCTGCCTCACCGGCAACTTGGGACCAGCACCGGGGGCGTTGAACTTGGCAAGTTCGGCATGCAGAACGGTCGCAACGTCTTCGTGCTGCGCACGGATCGTAGCTCTGTTCTCGTCACAGCCAGAGGGGATATTGACTTGATTCTGGACCGGCGTCTTTACGAACAGCTCAAAGCATGCTTGGATCAGGTGAGTGAGACCGGCGGCCATCGAGGAACACTGCAATGATCAGCAGGAAGTACTGGTTTACCAGGAAGAAGTACGGATGGGGCTGGGGGATGCCGTGCGCGTGGCAAGGCTGGCTTGTGTACGCAGTCGCATTCGGCTTGCTACTGGCGGGTCCGTTTCTGTTCTCTCCATTTCGCGAGCCCATCGCGTTTCAGCTCTACACGTGGGCCGTGGTGTTGGTGCTTGTCCTTATCTGCTGGATGAAAGGCGCCCCGCCCGGTTGGCGGTGGGGGGAGTAGAACGGCCGCAGAAGCTATTTTCGGACGTGTTCGATCCGCCGGGCAAAGCATGGATGCATTGCCCTTGTGGGAGTCGGACAGCATCGCCAGCGGGCCACGGATGCGTCCCCTCTGAGGCGTACCGTCCGTTTTGAAAGAACGCTGGACACTTCCCTCGGCGGCTACCCAACGCGTTCTAACCGTTAATTGACCAATGTAGCGTCGCTGAAGCGGGGCGCCGGCAAAGCTACACTGACCACCTACGCCCAATGGAAACTCACCCATGTTCAGTGGAAAGGTTGCGGTGGTCACCGGCTCCACCAGCGGTATCGGTCTTGGCATTGCCACCGCGCTGGCCCGGCAAGGCGCCGATATCGTGCTGAACGGCTTCGGCGATGCGGCGGAAATCGAACGCATCCGTTCCAAACTGGAAGCCGAGTTCGGCGTGCGCGTGGCGCATGACGGCGCCGACCTTTCCCATGGCGAGGCGGTGCGCGGGATGATCGATCGCGCCGTTGCAACGATGGGCCGCATCGACATCCTGGTAAACAACGCCGGCATCCAGCACACGGCGTCGATCGAGGAATTCCCCGTCGAGAAGTGGGACGCGATCTTGGCGCTGAATCTCTCGGCGGTGTTCCATGCGACGGCGGCGGCCTTGCCCCACATGAAGCAGCAGGGCGCCGGCCGCATCATCAACATTGCGTCGGTGCACGGGTTGGTGGGCTCGGTGAACAAGTCGGCCTACGTGGCGGCCAAGCATGGCGTGGTGGGCTTCACCAAGGTGACCGCGCTGGAGAATGCGGGCACGGGCATCACCGCCAATGCGATCTGCCCGGGCTGGGTGCGGACGGCGCTGGTCGAGCAGCAGATCACCGCGTTGGCCGAGCGCGAAGGCACGGATCAGGAGACCGCCGCGCGTGAGCTGTTGGCTGAGAAGCAGCCGTCGTTGCAGTTCGTGACGCCCGATCAGCTGGGCGGGATGGTGGTGTTCCTGGCCTCGGACGCTGCGGCGCAGATCACCGGAACGGCGCTGCCGGTGGATGGGGGCTGGACGGCGCGCTAGCTGGCTGGCTGCGCCTTGCGCTGCAGCATCGGCAGCGCCACCAGCGTGGCGAGGAGGGTGAACAGCACCAGCGACGAGCCTACTGTGCCGAAGCCCAGGCCGCCCTTTTCCAGCGGTTTGGTGAGCAGGTCGCCGAAGGTGGCGCCGAACGGGCGGGTGAGCACGAAGGCGATCCAGAACAGGATGACCCGGTTGATGCCCTTGATGCGGCTGGCCAGCGCGGTAAGCGCGATGAGGCTGCCGATCAGCAGGGCGCCGCCGGTGAAGCCCAGCCCGGAATCGTCGGCGAGGAAATCACCCAGCGCGGTGCCGAGCGTGTTGGAGAACAGCACGGCGGTCCAGTAGAAGCCTTCGGCGCGGCGCGATGCGATGTTGCTGACCGAGATCGACTTTTCCGACACCCGCCAGGCCAGCAGCACCAGCGCCAGGCAGCCGGCCAGCAGACTGGCGCCGGTGGCGTAGCCCAGGCCGAGCGTGCGGTCGATCAGGTCGGACAGGGTGGTGCCGGCGGTGCTGGTCGCCAGCACCACCGACCAGAACAGCACTGGGTGGAAGCGCCGCGCCGACAACTGCATGCCCAGCAGGCCGGCAAAGATCGCCAGCAGGATGGCCGAGCTGGCCACGTAACCGAGGTTGAGCGTCATCGACAGCAGATCGCCAGCAGTCTCGCCGAGGGTGGTGGCGGCGATCTTCATCACCCAGAAACCGAGGGTGACCGCCGCCACTTTGCTGTGCAGGGAATCTGCGTCTGAAGCGCGCATCGAACGTCGCCTGGGGAGCCCGCGGGTGATGCTGTGGCGGGCGGCGTCGGAGTGCAGTCGGAACCAGGTTTGGCGAGGGTGAGCGTGGGGGCGGCGTTCAGCCGGCGCTGGCGGGGGCCGAAAGGCGCGCCAGCAGGGCGCCCCAGTCGGCCACGAAGCAGCCGTCGCGGCCGCGGTTGCATTCGGTGATCCACGCGTCCAGCGATTCGCTCTGTGCGCGGTAGCCGCTGACATCGCCCAGGACGGCGAAGTGCAGGCGGTAGTTCACCAGCATCTGCAGCCATTGCCCGGCCATGCCGGAGCGCAGCTCGAAGAAGTCTGCCGAAAGGCGCTGCACCGGCACGGCGATCCACTCGGCCTGGTGTCCAAGGGCATCGCCGACCAGGTCGCGTAGGGCGCCGGCATCGAGCATCGGGCCCTGCGGGTCGACGCGCAGGATACGGGTGGTGCCGATGTGTTCCAAGTGTGGGTGCATGACGCTCTGAAGTCCGTATCGTCCTTCCAGTATGGCCGTGGAAGGGGAGCGACGGCGAGCGGTTGCAGCATGAATCTGGCGAACGAACGCGCTAGGCTGCGCCCGGCACCTGCACGACGCAGGTTCATCGAAACGGGGAAGGGCATGGCAGGGTGGAGGAGTCGTTCGTTGTTGAGCGCGGTGCTGGTGTGTTCGGGGCTGCCGGTTGCAGCCGCCGAGCTGTGCACGGTCAGTGCCTACGGTGACGGCCAAGGCAGCATCGTGGTGCTGGGCGCACCCGCTGCGGCGCCGGCCACAGGCCAGCGCTATCTGATGCTGGACGGGCGACGTGGCGCCACCGGTGATGCCAACGCGCCGGTGAGCTGCAGCGACGATGTGGTCAGCTTCAGGTCGCCTGCCGGAGCGACGCAGCGCTGGCAGCGACTGCCGACCCGCGATACCGAGACGACCTTCAGCAGTGCTGGAACAAAACTGGTCGGGCAGCTGATCGAACCAGCCGGTCCGGCCGACCCTAAACGGCCGTTGGTGGTGCTGGTGCACGGCTCGGAACGCACGATGGCAGTGGCGGCGATCTACCAGCGCATGCTGGTGGCGCAGGGTATTTCGGTCTTCGCTTACCAGAAGCGTGGCACCGGCGATTCGGAAGGCGAGTACACACAGAACTTCGAGCTGCTGGCCGACGACGCGGCGGCGGCGCTTGCCAAGGCGCGCGAACTGGCGAGAGGCCGGTTCGGCCGCGCCGGCTACTTTGGTGGCAGCCAGGGCGGCTGGATCGCGCCGCTGGCGGCGACCCGCTCGCAGGCGGATTTCGTGGCGATCGGCTTCGGGCTGGTGGTGTCGCCCATCGAGGAGGACCGCGAGCAGTTGTTCGATGAGGCACGGCGCATGCAGCTGGATGCGGCGGCGTTGGCGCAGGTCGGGCAGCTTTCAGACGCAACCGCGCAGTTGATGCGCACGCATTTCACTGAAGGGTTCGAGGCGCTGGCGAAGGTGCGTACGCAGATCGGTGCCGCGCCGTGGGCAAAGACGATCAACGGCGAGTACAGCGGCGACATGCTGCGCATGAGTGACGCCGACCTGCGCCGGATCGGCCGAGCGCGCTTCGACAACCTGGAGCTGATCTGGGACTACGACGCCGAGGCCGCGCTGCGTCGCCTGAAGCTGCCGTTGCTGTGGGTGCTGGCCGAGCAGGACCGGGCCGCGCCGATTGCAGCCACCCGCAGCATCCTGGGGCGCCTGCACGCATCGGGGCAGCCGATTGATACGTACCTGTTCCCGGATACCGACCACGGCATGGTCGAGTTCCGCACCGATGCCGAGGGCAACCGCGTGTCGACGCGGATCACCGACGGCTACCTGCGCCTGTTGGCCGATTGGATCAAGCAGGATGTGCACGGGGGCTATGGGCGTTCGCGCAGATTGAGCGATTGACCGGATGGGGAGCGCTGGCGGCGGATGGCGCTCCGCCGCCGATTGCGGCACGACTCAGTTCGGCTTCGCAAACACATCCAGCCCCTTGCCCGTCTCCAGCAGCGACTTCAGGCTGGACAGCACGATCGGCCAGCCCTGGCGGATGCCGGTATCCATGCCGCTGCCGGGTTCCAGTTCCTCATGGGTAACCGTCAGCCGCACCATGTCCTGGTAGGGCACGATGTCGAAGGTGACGCGGCTGTAGGCAGCGGGATTGTCGGCCTGCGAGGCGGCTGCCCAGGTGATGACCAGGCGCGAGGGCGGGGTGCTTTCCACCACTTCGCCGACCAGCTCGACCGAGCGCGTTTCATTTGCACGCACGTGCTGCCAGCGCGAGCCCGGTTTCCAGTCCGAGACGTTCTCGTGGCCCCAGTAGCGACTGGCGATCTCGGGGCGGGTGATGGCCTCGAACACCTTCTGTGGCGTGGACGCGATGTAGGTCACGTGGATGAAGCGGGTTGACTCTGCGGACATCGTCATTCTCCTTCCAGCTCGCGTTTCAGGTCATGCAGCAGGCTCAGGCGCTGCTGCTCGAACTTGCGTACCCAGCGTTCGTAGACTTCATGCAGCGGCACCGGGTTGATGAAGTGCAGCTTCTCGCGGCCACGGCGCACGGTGCTGATCAGGTTGGCGTCTTCCAGCAGGCCCAGGTGCTGGGTGACCGATTGCCGGGCCATGTCCAGGTGTTCGCACAGCTGGCCCAGCGTCTGCCCGTTGTCCTTGCAGAGCAGATCCAGCAGCGTCCGGCGCGTGGGATCGGCCAGTGCCTTGAACACCTTGTCTGCGTCGCGCAGGTGGTCTAACGCCATGGGGAGGTCTTCAATTCCAGTTGTCGATCCTGACGTCGTGTGGGTTGGGCTGGCCCTTGCCGGTTTCCAGCAGTGCCTTCAGGCTCATCAGGAACACCGCCCACTTGGTGCTGCAGTGGGAGGTGAACTCGACACGTTCCTTCCAGCCTTCGTGGGTGAACAGCACGATGCAGTAGTCGCCTTCCTGCTTCAGCGCGAAGCGCGCGTGGGTGCCGATCCATTCGGCGGGGCCGGCGAGGAACCGCCACAGCACGAGCTCGCCTGGAACAAGCTGCTCAAGCTTCATCTCCATGGCACCGATTTCCTGGCCGTTGTTGGTGAAACGGACCTTGACCGTGCCGCCGGCTTCGCGGTCGCCGTGCGCGTCTTCGGCCCACCAGGCGGCCACGCCTTCGGGGGTGGCCAGCGCCTGGTACACCTGGCTTGAGGGGGCCTTGATGCCGACCCTGTGTGCGATATCCACCATTGCAGATTCCTCGCGATGGGCTGGCAGGCGCCGCCCTTGAGTGGACTATATGCAGGTAAATGCCTGCATGTCAAACCCCGCCACGAACGCCCGGGCGTGGTAGTGCCGGCCGCTGGCCGGCATCCCGGTGGCGTTGGGTGACTGCAGTTGCCGGCCAGCGGCCGGCACTACCGGGGGCGATGCTTCAGTTCTCGCCGTCCTGAAGGGCGGCATGCAGTTTGTCGGTGATCTGCTGCAGTGCGGCACGATCATCCGCGGAGAGATGGTCGAGAAAATACCGGCGGACACCGGCGGCGTGTACCGGCCGTGCCGCGCGCAGCTGCGCGTGACCTTCTGTGGTCATGCGGATCACTACGACGTTTTCGCTGTCGGTATCGCGTTCGATCAGGCCACGGCCCGCCATGCGGGTCAGCTGGTGCGAGAGGCGCGTCTTGTCCCATTCCAGGTAGTCCAGCAGTTCGCGCTGGCGGCGGCAGCGATCCTTGGACTGGTTCAGCTCCATCAGCACGATGAAGTCGGCCCTTGAGAGCCCGGTGCTGCGGGTGATGTCCTGGACGATGCGGCCGGAGGTGATTTCTGCCATGCGCCGGAAGCCGCGCCAGGTGGCCCATTCGTCGGGTGTGATGCTGGGGGAGGTCATGGCCGAACGTTGCCGGGCAATGGTTGACATGTCAACCCTCGCGGCATACGGTTGACGTATCAACCAACCTGGATCGCGCCATGCAGCACCCTCCCCGTATTGCCGTCATCGGCGCAGGCCCCGCTGGCCTCACCGCTGCGCTCATCCTGCATCGGGGCGGTCACCCCGTGAGCGTGTACGAGGGCGAAGCATCCGGGCAGCAGCGCACACAGGGCGGCACGCTGGATCTGCACGACGATTCCGGGCAGGTGGCGCTGCAGCGCGCGGGCCTGCTGGAGGCCTTCCGTGCGGTGGCGCGGCATGAGGGGCAGGAGGCGCGGATGGGCGACCCGTGGTCCGGGGGGATCACCACCGGCGGGTTCGGGCCGGAAGGGAGCAAGGACAAGCCGGAGATCGACCGCGGCGACCTGCGCCAGCTGCTGCTGGACGCGCTGCCGGCGGACACGGTGCAGTGGGGCCACAGCCTGACCGCGCTGGTATCTGCACAGGCGAACGGCCACGGCCTGCGATTCGCCAACGGCGTGCAGCGCGAGGCGGACATCGTGATCGGTGCCGATGGTGCGTGGTCGAAAGTGCGCGCGGCCTTGAGTACGTGCCAGCCGCTGCCCACCGGCATTACCTTCTTCGAAGGTTGGATCGCACAGCCTGCTGCGGACATCGCAGCGATGGTCGGGCAGGGCAGCCTGTTCTGCTTTGGCGGCGAGGAGGCCCTGTTCGTGCAACGCAACAGCCGCGATCGGCTCTGCGTGTATGCGGCGCTGAAGCGCTCTTCCGAATGGCTTGATGCACAGATCGCGCAGCACGGCATACGGACGCTGGTGACAGGCTGCTATACCGGGTGGGCCACGAACCTTCGGCGCCTGCTGGAGGCCTGCACGGACTTCGTGCGGCGGCCGATCTACAGCCTGCCAGCGGATTTTTGCTGGGCCCCGCGCGATGGCGTGACCTTGATCGGCGATGCGGCGCATCTGATGCCGCCGGTGGGCGTGGGCGTGAACCTGGCGATGCTGGACGCGTCGGATGTGGCGATGGCGTTGTGCGCGCGGCCGGATGCGATCAGCGCGATGCGCGACGCCGAAGTGCTGGTGCGTGAACGCGCCCGCGCCCTGATGCCGGATGCGATCGAGGGGTTCCAGCGCTGGTTCACTACCGGAGGGGATGCTCCACGCGGTTGATGAAGCATCGAGTCTGTACGCACCTGCGACACTGGGAACAGCAGCAGATTCCTGGCGGCGCGCTGGAAGTCACATGGACTTCCGACCGCTTTGGTCCGGTACAGGTGGCCACGCTGGGGCACGCGCTAGACTGGTTGAACCGGCCGACGCTCCCCCTGTTTTCCAGGGTTGGGGAGCGTGGTATGACAGGAGCGGAACGCATGACTGAAACCGGAAAGGACGCCTTGAACATCCGCCGCGCCAGCGCGGCCGATGCCCCCGCAGTGTTGGGGCTCTTTGACGAGGTGATCGAGTGGTTCGTGTCGATCGGCAATGTGCAGCAATGGGGCAGCGAACCGTGGTCGACGATGCCGCGCCGGATTGCCCAGGTCACCGAGGCGTGTGCACTGCCAGGCGCATGGGTGGCGCAGAACGAGCAGGGCGACGTGCGGGCGTTCCTGGCACTGGGCGAGTCGATGCCCTATATGCCGGCCCCCACCGGGCCGGAGCTGTATGTGCGGGTTCTGGTGGCCTCGCGTGATGTGCGCGTGCGTGGCATCGGCCGCCGACTGATGGCGTTTGCCGACGAGCAGGCGCGCGCTGCCGGTGTCGACCATCTGCGTGTCGACTGCTACGCCGGAGGCAGCGGCGACCTGGTGCGCTTCTATGAATCCTGCGGGTATACGCGCATCGCGCCGTTCAACGTGGACGGCTGGCCAGGCATGCTGCTGGGAAGGACGCTCTGACGCGGCTGCGTCATTCCGTCGCAGCCTGCGTGCAGGAAACGATACACCGGTTCGGCGCTAGAGTAGGGTCATGACCTGCATCGGATGGCTGTGTCATTCCGCTGCCGGTTCCTGATGACCCCCTCCAGGAAGGTGCAACGCATGTATTACAGCAGTGGCAACTACGAAGCCTTCGCGCGCCCGCGCAAGCCGGCCGGTGTGGATGGCAAGCGCGCCTGGTTTGTGGGCTCGGGCCTGGCCTCGCTGGCCGGCGCCGCGTTCCTGGTGCGTGACGGCCGCATGGCCGGTGAGCGCATCACCATTCTCGAGCAGCAGCAGATTCCCGGCGGCGCGCTGGATGGCCTGAAGGTGCCGGAGAAGGGCTTCGTGATCCGCGGCGGCCGCGAGATGGAAGACCACTTCGAGTGCCTGTGGGACCTGTTCCGCTCGATTCCGTCGCTGGAAATCGAGGATGCCAGTGTGCTGGACGAGTTCTACTGGTTGAACAAGGACGACCCGAACTATTCGCTGCAGCGCGCCACCATCAATCGCGGCGAAGATGCGCACACCGATGGCCTGTTCACGCTGACCGAGCAGGCCCAGAAGGACATCATCGCACTGTTCCTGGCCACCCGGAAGGAGATGGAGAACAAGCGGATCGACGAGGTGCTGGGCCGCGACTTCCTGGACAGCAACTTCTGGCTGTACTGGCGCACCATGTTCGCGTTCGAGGAATGGCATTCGGCGCTGGAGATGAAGCTGTACCTGCATCGCTTCATCCACCACATCGGCGGCCTGCCGGATTTCTCGGCGTTGAAGTTCACCCGGTACAACCAGTATGAATCGCTGGTGCTGCCGCTGGTGAAGTGGTTGCAGGACCAAGGCGTGGTGTTCCAGTACGGCACCGAGGTGACCGACGTCGACTTCGATCTGCAGCCGGGCCGCAAGCAGGCCACGCGTATCCACTGGACGCGCGAAGGCGTGGCCGGCGGCGTGGACCTGGGGGTGGATGACCTTGTTTTCATGACGATCGGTTCGTTGACCGAAAACTCGGATAATGGCGATCACCACACCGCGGCGCGTTTGAACGAAGGACCGGCGCCGGCCTGGGACCTGTGGCGTCGCATCGCCGCGAAGGATGCGGCGTTCGGTCGCCCGGACGTGTTCGGCGCGCATATCCCGCAGACCAAGTGGGAATCGGCGACAGTGACGACGCTGGATGCGCGCATTCCGGCCTACATCCAGAAGATCGCCAAGCGCGACCCGTTCAGTGGCAAGGTAGTGACCGGCGGCATCGTCAGCGTGCGCGACTCGCGCTGGCTGATGAGCTGGACGGTGAACCGCCAGCCGCATTTCAAGAACCAGCCCAAGGACCAGATCGTGGTCTGGGTGTACTCGCTGTTTGTGGATACGCCGGGCGACTACGTGAAAAAGCCGATGCAGGAGTGCACCGGCGAGGAGATCACCCGCGAGTGGCTGTACCACCTGGGCGTGCCGGTGGAAGAGATTGATGCGCTGGCCGCGACCGGTGCGAAGACGGTGCCGGTGATGATGCCGTACATCACGGCGTTCTTCATGCCACGCCAGGCCGGTGACCGCCCGGACGTGGTGCCGGACGGCGCGGTGAACTTCGCCTTCATCGGCCAGTTTGCCGAATCGAAGCAGCGCGACTGCATCTTCACCACCGAATATTCAGTGCGCACGCCGATGGAAGCGGTGTACACCCTGCTGGGGATCGAGCGCGGCGTGCCGGAGGTGTTCAATTCCACGTATGACGTGCGCTCGCTGCTGGCCGCCACCGGTCGCCTGCGCGATGGCAAGGAACTGGATATTCCCGGGCCTGCGTTCCTGCGCAATCTGCTGATGAACAAGCTGGACAAGACCCAGATCGGTGGCCTGCTGCGCGAGTTCAAGCTGGTGCAGGAAGACTGAGCGGGCAGGGGGGCGCCGCCGGTGAGGGCATCGGCGGCCTCAAGATCTCACGCTACGCCGTCGGTCGAACGGCTCAGCTGTTCCCACGCGTCGATGCTACCGGCCATCGATGCCAGCTTTGCCCTCACCAGCTGCAGCGCATCACTGCCCAGCAGCAAGTGGCGGGGAGGAGCGTCGCTGTCGATGACCTGCAGCACGGCCTGCGCAGCCTTCACTGGATCACCGGGCTGGTGGCCACTCTTCGCCTCACGCGCGCTGCGGATGGGATCGAACAATGCGTCGTAGTCGTCAATGCTGCGCGGTGCCCGCACCATCGAGCGGCCTGCCCAGTCGGTGCGGAAGGAACCCGGCGCGACGGCCGTGACGTGGATACCAAACGGCGCGACTTCCTTGCCAAGCACTTCACTGATGCCCTCCAGCGCGAACTTGCTGCCGCAGTACCACGCGATGCCCGGCATCGTGATGAAACCGCCCATGGAGGTGATGTTGAGGATATGGCCGCGGCGCCGGGCGCGCATGTGCGGCAGCACGGCCTTGATCAGCGCGGCCGGAGCGAACACGTTCACCTCGAATTGCTGCCGCAGCTCGGCGAGCGTGGATTCTTCGAGGATGCCTTCGTGGCCGTAGCCAGCGTTGTTGACCAGCACGTCGATGCTTCCGATGTTGGTTTCGATATCGGCGACGAGCGCATTGATGGCGGCGGTATCGGTTACGTCCAGCAGGCGACCGAATGCGCGGCCGGGAGCGAGCGCTTCGAGTACCTGGCGGTCGGTTTCGTTGCGCACGGTGCCGACCACGCGGTGGCCGGCCAGCAGGGCCTGCTGGGCAAGGGCGCGGCCGAATCCACTGCTGACACCGGTGATGAGGAGAAAGCGGGAAGGGGGCATGAGGGGGCGTTCGTGGTGGGCAGGGCTTGCACGTTAGTTCTTGAACGACCGGGGTCACAGGCCTAGGATTCGGCCATTCTTGCCTATTCCTCTGGAGTGCCTGTGCCTGTGGTCGATTCCCTGCAACGGCAGGTGCAGGCGCGCATGGTCGGCCTGCTGAAGACGCTGGCGGTGGAGGAGGGCTATACGCTCACGCGCCTGCCGGGGGTGCGGTTGCTGCGATCGGACCGGCCACTGGCGCGCACGCCGGTGTTGTACGACCCCGGCATCGTGATCGTCTGCCAGGGCGTGAAGCGTGGCTATCTGGGCGGGCAGGTCTACCAGTACGACGCGCAGCACTATCTGGCAGTGTCGGTGCCGGTGCCGTTCACGATGGAAACCGATGCGTCGGCCCAGGCGCCGCTGCTGGCGATCTACCTGCATCTGGATCTGCAGCTGGCGGCGGATCTGCTGATCGAACTGGGTGAACAGGAGGGCACCCCGGAGACACCGGCGCAGGGCATGATGTCCAGCCCGATGCAGGCGCCGATGCAGGCCACGGTGCTGCGCCTGCTGGAGGCACTGGCTGAACCGTTGGAGGCTGCCGTGCTCGGCCCTGCGTTGGTGCGTGAGGTGTACTTCCGCGTGCTGACGGGTGCACAGGGCGGCGCAATGCGCGAGGCGCTGGCCATGCGCGGGCGCTTCGGCAGCATCGGCAGAGTGCTGCGGACGATCCATGCCGGATATGCCACCACCCTGGACGTGGGGCAACTGGCCACCGAAGCGGGCATGAGTGTGGCGACCTTCCACGACCACTTCCGCGCGATTACCGGCACGTCGCCGATGCAGTACGTGAAGTCGACCCGCCTGCACCAGGCACGGTTGCTGATGCTGCGGCAGGGGATGACTGCCGAAGCGGCATCGCTGGCGGTGGGGTATGCCAGCCCGTCGCAGTTCAACCGTGAGTTCAAGCGCCTGTTCGCGTTGCCGCCGGCGGCCGAGGTCGCGCGGATGCGGCGCAGTTTCGCGCTGCCACCTCCGCCAGCCGATGCGGTGTACGTATCTTCGCATTGAGGGGCAATCAAAGGTCACGTTGCCAGCAAGCCGGCCAGCGGCCGGCTCTGCCGGGAATGATGCCTGGCGGGTGCAGCAGAGAGGGGTTGACAGGGTGTCTACCTACTAGTAGGTTTAAATGCCATGAAAGAGTCGCTCTCGCCCAAGGCCCAGGAAATCCTGGCCCATGCCCGTGCGCTGCTGGAAGCCGGTGGCTACAACGGCTTCAGCTACGCCGACGTGTCGGCGCGGGTGAACATCAGCAAGGCCAGCATCCATCACCACTTCCCCAGCAAGGCGGATCTGGTGCGCACGGTGGTCGAGCTGTACCGGGCCGAAGCGCGCGAAGGCCTGGCGCTGCTGGACCGGCAGTTGGCCGACCCGCTGCAGGAGCTCAACGCCTATGTGGAGTACTGGTCCAGCTGCATTGCAGGGGGTACGTCCTCGTTCTGCATCTGCGCGATGCTGGCCGCCGAAGCGCCGATGATTCCGGCAGAGATCGCTGAGGAAGTGCGCGGCCATTTCGAGGACCTGAGCGGCTGGCTGGCAGTGACGCTGGAGAAGGGCGTTTCGATGGGCCAACTGCAGTTGCAGGGCTCGGCGGCCGATGAGGCCAAGGCGTTCATGTCATCGGTGCACGGCGCGATGCTGGCCGCGCGCGGTTTCGGTGATGCGGCGACCTTCGCGGCACTGGCGCGGTTGGCGATTGCGCGGGTGAGCGCGGCGTCCTGAGAGATGTGTGGTGGGCCTGCGGCGACGCGGGCCTTCTTTTTGAACCCAATGCCTACCTACTAGTAGGTTCATCTTGTCCCTGGAGATGTCCCATGTCCCACCCTCTGTCCACACTTGGCGTGATCCATACCGCTGTCAGCCTGATCCCGGTGTTGAGTGGCCTGTATGCCTTCATTCGCCATCGCGCAATCGATCCCGCCACGCGCGCGGGCAAGCTGTACCTGGTGGGGCTGGTGCTGTCGGTGGCCACCTCGTTCACCGTGTCCAGCACGGGCGGGATCAACCCCGGCCACGCATTCGGGGTGATCGTGCTGCTGGTGGCATTCGGCGGCATGCTGGCCGCGCGGCTGCGCTGGCTGGGGCGCGCCGCGCGTTACCTGTCGACCTTCGCACTGTCGTTCAGCTTCCTGCTCTCGTTGGTGCCCGGCGTCAACGAAACGCTGACCCGCCTGCCGGCAGCGCATCCGATTGCGGCGGCACCGATGGCCCCGGTGGTGCTGCACACGCTGCTGGCCTGCCTGGTGGTGTTCGTGATCGGCTTTGCCGCGCAGTGCTGGAGGCTGCGAAACCGTGCCTTGGCAGGACGATCCTGAGACGCCGCCGGTCACCCCGGCGCGGCAAGTGCGCCCAGTAGTGCCGCCGGTTCGATCAGTGCAGCCGAGCGCGCCGGATCGAGTTGAATGTGCCGGCTGCAGAAGCAGAACGATTGGCCCGCTGCAGGCTCGGGGGTGTTCGCGCTCGCGTCCGGCGTCTCGATCTCCAGCACTTCGTCCACGGCCAGCGCCAGGGTTGCGGTGCCGGCGTTGATCAGCAGCATGGCCGGGCTGCCACCCTCGAATGCCGGTTGGCCGCTCATGCGGCGCAGGTCGACGACGGGTAACGGTTGCCCACGGACCTCCAGGGTCGGCCTGCCGTTGCGGTCTGCAGGGCCGAATGCCTCCGGACCGCGGATTTCGACCGCCGCCTGGATGTCGATGGCGAACAGGACGGTGCCTGCACGCACGACGACGATCTCGAACAGGTCGGCAGGCGATGCGCGTGTTTCCGTTGCAGGGTGAGCGGGTACGGGCATGCGATGGGCGTGGCGAAGACGATGGGAAAGAAGATCTGGATGATGACGCCTGGACGCAACGCGCGGCCACGTCGGCGTGCGCGTGCAAGGCGATGGTTCAGTGTCTATCAGGCGGCTGCGCGTGGCGCGCCGACGGTGCCGACGCGTGGAAAATGCGGACGCAGCAGGCCGACGAGCTGGTCCATGCCCGGAATGGAGTGGCCGAACTCGTCCCAGCGCGCATTCACCAGGCCGGACACCACGATCTGCCCGGTCTCGATATGGGTCATTGCCCAGTACGGAACGGCACGCGCGCTGATGGCCATGTCCAGTACCGGCACGACGGCAGAATGCGAGCGGCTGTCATGGATGCGGCGCTTGACTGCTTCCAAGGCGTCGGGCGGGCCTTCGATGTACTGGAAAAACCGCTGCCCGTCGACGATCAGCGCACCGGTAACGTCCACCCGGCGATTGAACGTGGCAGATTGCGAGACGATCTGGTGGAGGGCTTGATTGGACAGCCCAGCCGACATGCGGCTGGAGTAAGCAAATGCATGGAGCATGGAAGGGGCTTCTTGTGACGCACGTCACTATACGCACGCAAGCCCGGACCGTCGTGAGGCTTTGCTCACGCCACGCCTGGCTCCGCGCACTGGATCAACAGCCCACCAACCGGTCGGCACCGAGACCGCCGCGATGCTGGCTGCGGTACTCGGTAGGGCTCGCGTCAACCTGACCGCGGAAGTGCCGACGGAACGATTCCTGCGAACCAAAGCCGGCCTGTTCTGCAATCCACTGCAGCGGCCGGTCGGTGGTTTCCAGCAGCTCGCGCGCGAAAGCCACGCGTTCGCGGATCAGCCAGTCGATGGGTGACAGGCCGGTGGCCTCCAGGAACTGCCGCTGCAGCGTGCGTTGGCTGAGCGCGGCCTGCTCGGCGAGGCTGCCCAGTGAGTGGGGCTCGCGCAGGTTGCGGCGCATCCATTCCATCAGCTTTGCCAAGCGGGTGGGCTCGCCGTGGGGAATGGCGCGGCTGACGCGCTGGCTGCGCCCGGCATCACGCCACGGTGCCAGGACCAGCCGTTCGGCCACCAGGTTGGCCACGCGCGCGCCGTAATCCTTGCGCACCATGTGCAGCATCATGTCCATGCCGGTGGCCGAGCCGGCCGAAGTGATGATGCTGCCGGTATCCACGTACAGCGCATCCTCGCGCACATCGATGCGTGGGAACTCGCGTGCCAGCGCTTCGGTGAGGCGCCAGTGGGTGGTGGCCTGGCGGCCATCGAGCAGCCCGGCCCAGGCCAGCACGAAGGCACCGGAGCAGATCGAGGCGATGCGCGCGCCACGTGCGTGGGCACGGATCAGTGCATCGAGCAGTGCCTGCGGTGGGCGCTCGCTGGGTTCGCGCCAACCGGGGATGACGATGATGTCGGCGTCATCAACCGCGCTGAGATCGTAGGGAAGCTGCACCTGCGCATTGCCGAGCATGCGCAGCGCACCGGGTTCGCCCGCGCACAGCTGGGTGCGGTACCAGGCCACGCCGAGTTCCGGCCGCACCGGCGCGAACAGGCCGACCGCGCAGCCGAATTCGAACAGCCCCTGGCCGTGGCAGGCGACGATGGCAACGAGCGGCGCGGTGGGATCGGCGGGTGGGCTGGGCATGGCCTGATGCTACGGGTGGCGGTGCGTGGCGTTGCGTGATGCGCGGGCATGAGGTGATGCCGGGCGGGCATATGGGAACCGGGGTCGGATCCCTTCCGCAGGAAGGGCTCTGACCCCGTGGTGGGGAGGCGTGCGTGGGGTCAGAGCCCTTTCCTATGGAAAGGGATCCGACTCCGTGGGGGACCCCGTGCGTGTGCGCCGCCTAACGTCATTACCAGCGGTCATGTGGGTGGCCGGATGTTACGGCTGGGTGACGCGATCGCGCCTGTCGCACCAGGTGAACAGGCCCTTGAATGGAAGCGTGTTTCCGGCCCACCCCCACGAGCCCCCATGCCTGCCGCCCACGCCCCTGTCCTGAGCACTCTCGCTGTTCTGATCACAGCCATCCTTGCCGCCTCGCCCAGCCATGCGGCTGAAGCAGACGCAGATCCTGCTGCCACCGCCGCGGTGGCCGCGTCCACGCTGGATGCGGTGGTGGTCACCGGCTCACGCACCAGCACGCGCACGGTGAAGAACAGTTCCACGCCCATCGATGTGATCTCTGCAGAGGACCTCGCCGCCACCGGGCAGGGCAACCTGCTGGAAGCGCTGCAGCGCAGCCTGCCGTCGCTGAGCCAGATCGGCGGCTACCAGAGCGACCAGGAGAGCCTGATCCGTGGCTACCAGCTGCGCAACCTGTCACCGGGCTACACGCTGGTGCTGGTGAACGGCAAGCGCCGCAATGCCAGCGCTTACGTGAGTGGCGCAAACGGTGGTGGCTTTCCGGGCCACGCCTGGGCAGACCTGGCGTTGATTCCGGTCTCGGCCATCGACCACGTGGAAGTGCTGCGTGATGGTGCGTCGGCCATCTATGGCTCGGACGCGATCACCGGCGTGGTCAACGTGATCCTGAAATCGCAGGCGCACGGTGGCGATGTGTCGGTGGAGAGCGGGCAGAGCATCGATGGTGATGGTTCGCGTACCAGCGTGCGCGCCAATGTCGGCCTGCCGTGGGGCCAGGATGGCTTCGTCAACCTGTCCGGCGAGAACACGCGGCAGCACCACGCGATCCGCACCCGTCGCTACATCGATGGCTACCTGAGCTATCCGGCAGTAGATGCCAACGGCAACCGGGTCGCACTGCGCCCGAACAATCGCTTGCCGACGGGTGCATCGCCGAACCCGGCCGAGGCCAACCGCGATGCCGAGGCCAACACCATCCTCAGTTCGCCGTCGTACGCGTTGAGGGCTTTCGCAGTGAATGCAGGCCATGGCCTGGGCGAGAGCGCGCAGTTCTACGCCAACGCCACGGCCAGTGACCGCACCGCGCAGGCGATCCAGAACTTCCGCCTGCCGGCGACCATCTTCACCACCTACAAGGCACCCGGCGTGCTGAGCGTGTTTCCCGATGGCTTCCTGCCGGTGCTGGAGACCAAGGAAAAGCAGTACACCGGCACTGCGGGCGTGAAGGGGCAGATCGCGGGCTGGGATTACGACGCCAGCCTGACCGGCAACCGCAGCACGGTGCGCACCTATACCCGCAATTCGGTGAACTACTCGCTGCCGTATCCCGGTTCGCCCACTGACTTCTATGACGGCAAGCTGGACTACCAGCAGGGGATCGCCAACCTCGACCTGCGCCGTGGCTTCGAGGTGGCGGCCTTTGCGTCGCCGCTGGAAGTGAGCGCAGGCGCCGAGTACCAGCACGAACAGTACGAACGCGGGGCCGGGCAGTGGGAGTCGTACACCGGCTTCGGTGCCGCGGCGTTCGTGGGCTACTCCACAGCCGATGCGGCGAAGGCGACGCGCAACAGCAAGGCGGTCTATGTGGGCGCGGCCAGCAACATCACCTCGCGCTGGTATCTGGATGCGGCGGCGCGCTGGGAAGATCATTCCGACTTCGGCAGCGTGTCCACTGGCCGCCTGACCACGCGCTTCGACTTCACCGACGCGTTGGGTGTACGCGCGACGGTCAGCAACGGCTTCCATGCGCCCAGCCTGGGCGCACAGTTCTACCAGGCCACGGGCAGCTGCCCGTGCGGGACCACGCTGGTGGCGCAGGTGTCTTCACCGGCGGCGGTTGCGCTGGGTGCTACGCCGCTGAAGCCCGAGAAAGCCACCAACTACAGCCTGGGCGTGACCTGGGACCCGAGCCCTGCATTCCATCTGGCCGTGGATGCGTACCAGATCGACATCCGTGGCCAGCTGGGCCAGTCCAGCCAGATCGGCTACAACGCGCAGGATCCGGCGCGCATCACCGACAACAGCGGTACGGTGTTGAGCGCGGCGCAGAAGAACACCATCGATGCGCTGCTGGGTTCGGCCGGCATCAGCATCCTGCCGGGTGATGCGTTCTACGCCAGCTACTTCACCAATGTGGGCAATACCCGCACGCGCGGTGTCGAGCTGACCCTGGAAGCCAACCAGGACACTGCGTGGGGCAAGCTGCGCTGGAGCTACGCGGCCAACGTCGGCCGTACCACCATCCAGAAGGTGAGCGACATTCCGGCGGCGCTGCAGGGGCTGCCGAACATCAACCTGCTGACCAAGAGCAGCGAATACGCGCTGCGCTTCCGCACGCCCAGCTACACCCAGGTAGCCGGGCTGGGCTGGCAGAACGGGCGCTGGCGCTCGAACGTCGATTTCACCTACTACGGCCCGATCAAGCGCCTGAACAACGGCGTGGAGTACAAACAGCCGCCGGTGCTGGTGACCAACCTGTCCGGCGGCGTGGAGCTGGGGGCGGGCTGGAGCGCGGCGCTGGGGATCAACAATGTGTTCGACAAGCGCACGCGCAAGGTGCCGGAGTACGCGCGCAGTGCTACCGATGTGGCCAGCATCGAGACGACCTGGGACAACGGCGACGTGTTGGGCAACGTCGGGGCGTATTGGTATGGGCGGATCAGTTACCGGTTCTGATCTGGGGCAGCCGAGCATGGCTCGGCTCTACAAAGGCGGGAAGCAGCCGAGCATGGCTCGGCTCTACAAAAGACGAAGTGCGGCCGGAGGTAGTTCGGCATTATCGAGGAGCAGTTCATGTCTTCTGCATTGAAGGTGGTTGCATTGGTGGGGTCACCGACCAGTTCGGCGACATCGCGCACGTTGCTGCTGGTGCGGCATCTGCTGGCGTCGCTGCAGCAACGCGTGCATGCCAGCGTGGAGCTGGTGGAGCTGGCGCCGATCGCGCGCTCGCTGGGCCAGTCGTTGTCGCGCGATGAGGCGGGGCCGGAGGTGGAGCAGGCGCTGCAGAGCATCGAGGCCGCAGAGCTGCTGGTGGTGGCCGCGCCGGTCTATCGCGGCTCGTATCCCGGGTTGTTCAAGCACCTGGTCGACTTCGTCGGGCTGGAGGCGCTGGTGGATACGCCGGTGCTGCTGGCGGCGACCGGTGGCAGCGAGCGCCATGCGCTGGTGATCGACCACCAGTTGCGGCCGTTGTTCAGTTTCCTGCAGGCGCACACGCTGCCGATCGGGGTGTATGCCACGCCTGCCGACTTCGACGGCGAGCACATCAACAGTGCTGCCTTGCAGGCACGCATCGCGCTGGCAGCCGAGCGTGCGGCCGGCCACCTGGCGACGCAGGCGCTGGCGGTAGCGGCGCCGCTGCGACGCATCGCCTGACGCCATAACCGGCGGCGCTTTGCTTATGGCCACGCCGCATCTGCATGGCCGGATCTGACCGGCGATTGTCGCCAGGCGTCGCTGCCGCAGCCGCCGGCATCTCTAGCATCGATATCGAAGCGGCATCGCATTGCCGGCCCAGATGAGGACCCCCCCAGTGACGCTCGACGCAGCAAGCAAACCCATCCTGTTCCTGCTCGATCGCGAGTTCGAGGACGGCCAGATTCCCGGCCAGCGCTTCTTCTGCCGGCACAGCCTGTTGCTGGAAGGTGCACTGTCGAGCATCGACGGCCTTGATGCGCAGCTGGACGTACGTCGCATCGGCTTCGCGCGGCCGCGCCGCGAGGTGATCGCCGAGATCGGCGAGCAGGACCAGTCGTTGCCCAAGCTGGTGCTGCCGCAGGGCGTACGCAGCGACCTGGCCAGTGGCGCGCACCAGGACCGGCAGTACATCTCCGGCGCCGAACCGATCCTGGCCGCACTGAACGGATTGCTCGGCATTCCCGTGGCCCACCCCTGAGCGAGGACGCGACCGTGAGCTATCAGATCAGCGTGCTGGACAAGAGCCCGGTAGCCGAGGGCGCTTCGCCGGAGCAGGCGCTGCGCAACAGCCTGCAGCTGGCGCAGCGCGCCGAACAGCTGGGCTATCACCGCTACTGGTTTGCCGAGCACCATGCCGCACCGACGTTGGCCAGCCCTGCACCGGAAGTGCTGGCGGCCTGGGTGCTGGCGCAGACCCGGCGCATCCGCATCGGCAGTGGCGGGGTGATGCTGCGCCACTACGCGCCGTACAAGGTGGCGGAGAACTTCAACCTGCTGGCGGCACTGGCGCCGGGGCGCGTCGATCTGGGCGTGGGCAAGGCCCCCGGCGGCCTGCCGGCCTCGACTGCCGCGCTGGCAGCCGGGCGTCCGCCGTTCGCCGACTTCGACCAGCAACTGCGCGACCTGGAGGGTTATCTGGCCGGCGCCGAAAGCGAGGCGCTGGCGCGGCCGGTTCCGCAGCAGGCGCCGGAGCGTTTCCTGCTCGGCGCAAGTCCACAGAGCGCAAAGCAGGCGGCCGAACTGGGCTGGCGCTTCGTCTACGCCGCGCACTTCGATGGTGACCCGAAGCACATCGAGGCCGCGTTCGACGCCTATCGCAGCGTCGCCTCGCAGCCACCGCTGCTGGCCACGGTCGCCTTCGCCGCACCGACTGCGGAAGCCGCTTCGCGTCATATCGGTGCGCTGCGCGTCTACAAGCTGCACCTCGGTCCCGGGCAGGCGGTGAACCTGCCCAGCGCCGAGGCAGCTGTCGAGTACGCGCGCCAGGTGGGCGTGGCCGACTTCCGCATCGAGGAAACGCGCCCCAGCGTGCTGTCCGGCGATGCGCAGCACGTGCGCGGCGAACTGGATGCGCTGCACCGGCGCTTCGGCGTGGGCGAGTTCATCCTCGATGCGCCGGTGGCCGACCTCGATGCACGCCTGACATCCCTTGAACTGCTGTCGCCCTCGCCGCGCGCGGCGGTGGCCTGACCTGCAGGAGCGATTCCCATGAGCACGACCCCGCGCCACATTCCGTTCGGCATCATGCTGCAGGGCCCCGGCAGCCACATGCATGCCTGGAAGCATCCATCCAACCCGGCCGATGCCAGCGTCAACCTGCAGTTCTACATCGACATCGCGCGCACCGCCGAAGACAATGGCATCGCCTTCGGCTTCGTGGCCGACGGCCTGTACATCAACGAGAAGTCGATCCCGCATTTCCTCAACCGTTTCGAGCCGATCTCGCTGCTGTCGGCGCTGGCCACGGCCACGAAGAAGATCGGCCTGGCCGGCACGCTGTCGACGTCCTACAGCGACCCATTCACCGTCGCCCGTCAATTCGCCTCGCTGGATCTGCTCAGCGGCGGCCGCGCCGGCTGGAACGTGGTGACGTCGCCGTTGGAGGGCTCGGGTCGCAATTATGGCCGCCCACATCCCGAGCATGCACTGCGCTACCAGATCGCCGACGAGTACCTGGAGGTGGTGCAGGGGCTGTGGGATTCCTGGGATGACGATGCCTTCGTGCGCGAGCGCGACAGCGGTACGTTCTTCGCGCCGGAAAAGTTCCGCCGCCTCGACCACAAGGGCCGCTTCTTCCAGGTGGAAGGCCCGCTCAACATCCAGCGTTCGCCACAGGGCCAGCCGGTGATCTTCCAGGCCGGTTCGTCCGACGATGGCATCGCGCTGGCCGGCAAGTACGCCGATGCGGTGTTCACCCATTCGCCGTCGCTGGAAGAAACCCGCGCGTTCACCCAGAAGGTGAAGAACTCGGCGATCGCGCATGGCCGTAGCGGCAACGACGTGAAGATCTTCCCGGGCATCGGCCCCATCGTTGGTCGTACCGCAGAGGAGGCTGAAGCCAAGTACCAGGCGATCGCCGCACTGGCCACGCTGGAGGATGCACTGGCCTACCTCGGTCGCTTCTTCGATCACCATGATTTCAGCCAGTACGATCCGGATGCGCCGTTCCCGGAGCTGGGTGAGATCGGCAGCAACTCGTTCCGTTCCACCACCGATCGCATCAAGCAGGATGCGCGGGAGAAGGGGCTGAGCCTGCGCCAGGTGGCACTGGAAGCCGTGAGTCCACGACCGAACTTCATCGGCACGCCGGAGCACGTGGCCGATGAGTTGATCCGCTGGTTCGATGCCGGTGCCAGCGACGGCTTCATCCTCGGTTTTGCGGCACAGCGCGAAGGCCTGGACGATTTCGTGACCCAGGTGCTGCCGATCCTGCAGGCGCGCGGCTACCACCAGCGCGAGCTGGAAGGGCAGACCCTGCGCGAGCATCTGGGCCTGCCGTACAAGGCCAGCCGCCATTCGACCGATGCAGAGCCGGCGCGGAAGGCGGGGTAGGGCAATGCGCGGAGACACTGCGGCAGCACCGGGCCATACCCGGCGGGATTCCCAAAGGACGGGCGTATTACCCGAGATCGCGGCACGCGCCGAGGCCACCATCGCGATCCGCCATGACCTGCACCGCCACCCGGAGCTGGCCTTCGAGGAGCACCGCACCAGTGCCCGTGTGGCCGAGTTGCTGCAGCAGTGGGGCTATGAGGTGACCACCGGTCTCGGCGGCACCGGCGTGGTCGGCACATTGCAGCGTGGGCAGGGGGGCCGTCGGCTGGGGCTGCGTGCGGACATCGATGCCTTGCCGATCCACGAAGACTCGGGGCTGGCCTACGCCAGCCAGACCGACGGCCTGATGCATGCCTGCGGCCATGATGGTCACACCGCCATCCTGTTGTCCGCCGCGCATTACCTGGCCCATCACGGCACTATCGACGGCACCTTGCAGCTGGTGTTCCAGCCAGCCGAGGAAACCGGCTCGGGTGCATCGAAGATGATTGCCGACGGCCTGTTCGAGCGCTTCCCGGTGGATGCGATCTATGGGCTGCACAACTGGCCGGGCGTGCCGGTGGGCCACTTTGGCTTCGTCGACGGCCCGGCGATGGCGTCGGTCGACTGGGCGCGGCTGAAGGTGATCGGCAAGGGCGGCCACGGTGCCGAGCCGCAGGGCAGCGTGGACCCGATCCTGGTCGCCGCGCACATCATCACTGCATTGCAGAGTGTGGTGTCGCGCAATGTCGACCCGCGGCAGATGGGCGTGGTCACCGTCGGTTCGATCCATGGTGGGCAGGCCGCCAATGTGATTCCGGACGTGGTCGAGCTGAAGCTGACCGTGCGCGCCTACCTGCCCGAGGTGCGCGACACGCTGCGCCGCCGGGTGACCGGAATTGCCGAGCAGACCGCCGCCGCTTTCGGGGCACGCGCCGAAATCGAGTTCCCGCGTGGCTTCCCCAGCGTGATCAACCACCCGCAGCAGACCGCCTACATCCGCAACGTGGCCATACAGGGCTTCGGCCACGAACAGGTGGTGCCGGAGTTCGCGCCGCGCACCGCCAGCGAGGACTTCGCTTTCCTGTTGCAGGCGCGGCCCGGGAGTTTCGTGTTCGTCGGCAACGGCGACAGCGCGCCGTTGCACAGCCCGCGCTATGTGTTCAACGACGCGGCCATCGCACCGGCCGCCAGCCTGTGGGCGCGACTGGCCGAAGACTATCTGGTGAAGGACGTGGCATGAGCAGCAACGAACGCTTCCTCTATACGTCGGTGGATGATCCATTGGCGCGGCCGCTGTTCGATGGCCTGGAGCAGGAGTACGACAGCCGTTACGCCGACGTGCGCCGACGCATCGGCGGCAGCGCCCGCGAGGAGCTGCAACGCTATCCGGCGCAGGCCTTCGCGGCGCCGGTAGGGGCGTTCGTGCTGCTGCTGCGCGATGGTGTGGCGATCTCCGGCGGCGCCTTCATGCCGCACCGCGATCCGGACACCGCCGAATTCAAACGCATCTGGACGCTGCCCGGGCTGCGCAGGCAGGGCATCGCGCGTCGCGTGCTTCAGGAACTGGAAGACCAGGCGGCGCGGCAAGGGTACCGGCGGGTGTTCCTGACCACCGGCTTCCGCCAGCCTGAAGCCGTCGGCCTGTACCTCAGCCACGGCTATACCGCGCTGTTCGACTTGCAGGCCGATCCGGAAACCATCGCGCATCTGCCGTTCGAGAAGCACCTGAGCGTATCGGCGCCGGTCGTTGTGCCATCACAGGCCATGCTGCACGGAGCCCACGCATGAGCACGCCTTCGACTGCGCTGGATGGCATTGCCGCACCCCCCGCGCCAGCACCGGCGCTGAAGATCGTGCCGGCCCGGCATCCGCTGCAGGTCTTCGGCACGGTGCTGGCACTGGCGCTGATCCTGATCGGGCTGCAATCCGTGCTGGGCAATCCGCGCTGGGGCTGGGGCACGTTCGCCGAGTGGTTCTTCGCGCGCCCGGTGCTGGAAGGCCTGGGTCGCACGCTGCTGCTGACCGCACTCGGTACTGGCCTCGGTTTCGCGCTGGGCACCTTGCTGGCGTTGGCCCGCGTGTCCGGCTCGCCGCTGCTGTCGGCGGTGTCGTGGGGCTATGTATGGCTGTTCCGTTCGATCCCGCTGCTGGTGCTGTTGCTGCTGCTGAACAACTTGGGCTACCTGTACAGCACCATCGAGCTGGGCGTGCCGTTCACCGGCATCAGCCTGTTCTCGTACCCGACCACGCAGCTGATCGGCGTGTTCACCGCCGCAGTGCTGGGCCTCACCTTGAATCAGGCCGCGTTCTCGGCCGAAGTGATCCGTGGTGGCATCCTCTCGGTCGACCATGGCCAGTACGAGGCGGCAGCGGCACTTGGCCTGCCGCGTGGCCGCCAGGTGCGCCGCATCATCCTGCCGCAGGCGATGCGTTCGATCCTGCCGGCCGCGTTCAACGATGTGATCGGCCTGGCCAAGAGCACCTCGGTGGTCTACGTGCTGGCGCTGCCGGAGCTGTTCTACACCGTGCAGGTGATCTACCGCCGCAATCTGGAAGTGGTGCCGCTGCTGATGGTGGCCACGGTCTGGTACCTGGTGATCCTTACCGTGCTGTCGCTGTTGCAGCGGCGCGTGGAGCAACGCTTCGCGCGCGGCCAGCTGCAGCGCGAGCGCTCGGTGTCGCGGGTGTCATCGCCCCCGCGTGTGCAGGGCGAAGCCGCACCGCGCGTAGCAAGCCGCCCGCGTATCGCCACCCAGGTTGAAGCGGGCGAGGGCGCGGCGGTGTCGCTGCATGGCGTAGGCAAGGTGTTTGGCGACCAGCCGGTGCTGGAAGACGTGAACCTGGACCTGCGCGCCGGCAGCGTGACCGTGCTGATCGGCCCTTCGGGCGCCGGCAAGTCCACGCTGCTGCGGCTGATCAACCACCTGGAACGCGCCGACGGCGGTTACGTGACTGTCGGCGGCCAGCTGATCGGCTACCGCCGCGAGGGCGACACCCTGTACGAGCTGCCCGAGCGCGAGATCCGACGCCGCCGTGCAGAAGTGGGCATGGTGTTCCAGGGCTTCAACCTGTTCCCGCACCTGACCGCGCTGGAGAACATCATCGAGGCACCGATCGCGGTGCGTGGCGTGCCGCGCGCGCAGGCCGAGCAGCAGGCGCGCACGCTGCTGGAACGGGTCGGCCTGGCCGACAAGGCCGATGCCTTCCCGCGCCAGCTGTCCGGTGGCCAGCAGCAGCGCATCGCGATTGCCCGCGCGCTGGCCCTGCAGCCGAAGGTGCTGCTGTTCGACGAACCGACGTCGGCGCTGGACCCGGAACTGGTGGCCGAGGTGCTGAGCGTGATCGAGGAGCTGGCCCGCTCCGGCACCACGCTGGTGATCGTCACCCATGAGCTGAGCTTCGCCCGCCGCGTGGCCGACCACGTGGTGATGATGGACCAGGGCCGGGTGATCGAGCAGGGCACGCCCGAGGTGCTGTTCGAACGCCCGCGCCAGCAGCGCACCGCCGATTTCCTGGCCAAGACCCTGTAACCGAGAGAGGAACACCATGAGCCCTGCAGCACCGCGTCGTCCCTCGCGCAGCACCCTGTTGATCGTGGGCGTGCTGGTCATCGGCATCACCGGCATCGTCTATTCGCGCGTGCGGCAGGCACCGGATGCCGGCGCCGTGGCCGCGACCAGCCTGGCCGGTGCGAACACGGCGGTGTTGAAAGGCACGTTCGATCCAGAGGCGCAGGCATTGATCCCCTCGGGGTATCGCTTCGTCACGCCCGGGTCGTTCACCGTGGCCACCCATCCAGGGCAGCTGCCGCTGGCCGACTACGGGGCCGACAGCAAGGACGTTGTGGGCATCGAGCCCGACATCGCGCGCCTGATCGCCGATGCGCTGGGCCTGAAGCTGGTGATCGTGCCGGTGGCCTGGGCCGACTGGCCGCTGGGTCTGGAATCAGGCAAGTACGATGCGGTGCTGTCGAACGTGACGGTTACCGAAGAGCGCAAGAAGAAGTTCGATTTCTCCAGCTACCGTTTCGACCTGCTGGGCATCTACACGCGCGCAGACGGGCCGATCCAGAAGATCGAGAAGCCGGCCGATGTGGCCGGGCTGAAGGTGGTGGTGGGTGCCAGCACCAACCAGGACCAGATCCTGCGGCAGTGGGACCAGCAGAACATCGCGGCGGGATTGAAACCGGTGGAGTACCAGTACTTCGATGACGCCGTGGTCGGGCGGCTGGCGGTGATCACCGGCCGTGCCGATGTGTCGTTCGAGCCCAACGCCACCGGCGCCTATTCCGCACGCGACGGTAAGGTGCGGCGCGTCGGCCTGTTCCCCGGTGGCTGGCCGAACGCTGCGGCGATCTCGGTGACCACGCGCAAGGGCAGCGGCCTGGCTGATGCAGTGACGCAGGCGCTGAACACCCAGATCGCCAGTGGCACCTACGCACAGGCGCTGAAACGGTGGAATGTGGCCGAGGAAGCCGTGCCGCAGTCGCAGACCAACCCGCCGGGATTGCCGACGTTGCAATGACACCGGGCGTGCGTTGCAATGACACCGGGCGTGGCCCGGCGCGACCTCCGCTTTTGTAGAGCCGAGCCATGCTCGGCTGCTTTACCAACGCGCCTCCAGCGTTCTGAACGGTTTCGCCAAGCGCACGCCCTCGGCGTCGAAGTCGGAAACGCTGCGTCCGTCCACACGCACCGTCTTCGGCATCGTGCGCGCCGGCCACCAGACCTTCACCGCCGTTCCGCCGCGCAGCCCTTTGCCAAGCCCCACCCTCAGCACTCCGTCGCGCTGCCGCGCCTGCATCTGCAACGTGCCATACGCCGTCGGCAGGCGTTCCACCGCCAATCCATTCCCCGCCACCCACGAGGGCGGTGTGCCCGGCAGCAGCGAGAGCGCATCATCGTCTTCGCGCATCAGCATGCCGAACAGGGTGCGGCCGTATTCGGCGCCGATCCAGGTATGCGGCATGTCGCCGAGGTAGCGCGGGAAGCGCAGCCGTGAATGCACTACTTCGGCCAGCACCTGCCATTCAAGCGGGCGCCGGTCATGAAGCAGGCCCTGCAGCAGCTCGTCAGCCACGTCTGGCTGGCCCAGGTGCACATAGCTCAGCACGTTGCGGATCTCGTACGGCGTGTAGGCATACAGCGCACCGGGCTGGCTGCGCTTGCGCACGTCTTCCAGGTAGCGGGCGAAGGTGGTCCGCAACGCATCTGCCGGCAACACGCTCTGCGCGCCGGTCGGGTCCAGGGCGATCGACACGCCGGTGGGGTCACCATCGCCAAGATCGGCCGATGACGGAATGAAGTCGATGCCCTTCCACGCCATCGTTGCGCGGATCGAGGCACGCAATGCGTCGTACAGCGCTTTGTACTGCTCGCGCGCCCAACGGGCGGTTTCGTGGTCGCCCAGCGCCTCGGCCAGCCACGCGCCGTCGTGCCACCCCTTCAGGCCCCAGTAGTCATCCCAATAGCTGTGGGTGGGTGATGGATAGCCCTCATGGCTGATCGATGGTGCAAGGATGCCCGCAAAGCGTTCCGGGGCAGGCTGGTCAGCCTTGTATCCGGGCACCAGCGTGCGCTCGCGCAGTTCCTGCAGGAAGTGCAGCGCGGCCTTCACCTTCGGTAGGTAGTCACGCACCGACTCGGGTCCGCCGTCCAGCCGTGCAACGTCGGCGACGAGCGCCACGTACTGGCCCTGGCTGTCGTACTCGATGTCCGAACCGAAGCCGGTGTTGACGCTGCCATCGTCATTGAGGATCGGCGAGACCAGGCCGTTGGCATGTACGCCGTGTTCGCTGTACCAGGCCAGGTAGTCGCGCGCGACCTTGGCCTCGCCCATGCGCAGCAGCACGGCCGAGGTGGCCATGCCGTCGCGGATGAAGGAGCGGTTGTAGTTGCGCGGGCCGGGCTGCATCGCCGGGCCGGTCTGGTTGATCAGCATGTAGGCGGCCTGCGCGCGCAGCATGTCCACCAGTGATGGGTCGGGCAGGCGCAGGCCGACCTGGCCCAGCCGTGCCTGCCAGTCCGCGGACGCCTGCGTGGCCAGTGAATCGAACGCCGCATTGGCATCGCGGGGAAGCGTGGCCAGATCCAGCGCAGGCGCTTCGGGCAGCACGCCATTGGCATCCGCGGCGGCGGTGCCCAACGGGAACGCGACCACGATGGCATCGCTGGTTCCCGGCGCCAACGAGACGCGGTAGTCCAACGCAGCCGAGGCAAGACCCTGGTCATCATGCGCCTGTTGCGCGGAAGGCAGTTGGCCGGCAGCGATGTCCGCGGTGATTTCCGTGGCGCCATCCCTGCCGAACGGCGCCGCGCCGGACGCAGCCACTGGCGTGAGCGACTGCAGCAGCGTGCGGCCATTGATGCGCACGGATTGCCTGTCGATGGCCACATCGCGGATCGGCGACAGCCCGCCGTTCTGCCATGGCGGGTTCATCTGCATCGGGCGCACGACCAGGCTGAGCGTGCCGTCGATCCGGGTTTTTCCGGTGTTGTGCAGGCGATGACGCAGGAACGTTACCGGCTGGCCGTTGCGCTCGATGGCGAATACCTCGCTGCGCAACTCCAGCCCGGGCTGCGGTGACCACGTAGCGGAGGGCATCGGCTTCCAGCCATCCCGCAGCGCGTGCTGTATCGGCTGTCCTGCCGCGCCAGCGGCGCGGCCGTCAGCACTTCGCCAGATCGGCTGCACCAGTGGCGCGCCCTTGAAGGCTTCCAGATTGCCGTATTCGTCGAAGATCGACTTCTGCCGGCCTGCATGCACGCCCACTGCGGTCCAATAGGTCTGCTGCATCTGCAACGACGCCGGGAACAACGCGCGCTGCGCGCCGCTGGCAGTGATCTGGTAGCGCTTCATCGGCGTCATCACGGCTTTCGGGCCGAGCAGGCGCAGGCGCGCGATCTGCGGTGCAGCGCCGTCCACGCTCAGGCGGAATGTACGTAACGGTTGTGCTGCAGTGGCGGCCAGCCAGCTTTGTCGATGATTGGCCGCTTGTGCATCGTGTGCGAGGTCCTGCCAACGGCCCTGTGCATCCTGCACCTGCAGTCGCGCGGCGCCGCGCGCGCCATCGGCCCAGTCGACGACCAGGCCAGCCGTTGATTGGGCCCGCGGCAGCGTGATCTCGAACGTATGGGATCCATTTGCCCCGGCCGGCATCGCGACGGTGCCGCCGCCTTGCCAGAGCGCCGCTGCCTGCGTTGCATCGATACCGCTGATGCGTGCGCTGAGCGTGCTGTCCAGTGGCTCCATCTCGAAGATCGACACGCCCCAATCGGAGGTGCGCTGCGGGCTGGCCAGCCGCAGGTAGCGTGCCTGCCGCGGCGCGAAGTACAGCGTTTCCACGTCGCCCAGCGAATCGGCCATCGTGTACGCGGTCTGCCACTGCGTGCCGTCCAGCGAGGCCTGCAGTGAATAGCCTTCCGGATTGGAGACATCCCAGGTAAGGCGCGCACCGGCCAGCAGGGTGGGCGCGCCCAGATCGATCTGGAACCAGTGGCCGGGGCTGAAGGCGCCGCCGGTCACGGTCTTCGGGTCGCCGTCGATCAGGTGGCCGATCGCCATCGCCGGTACCTGCTGCGAGGAACTGCTGGCCTGCCATTGGCTGCGCGGGGGGAGGGTCTGTGCCTGTGCGCTGGAGGCCAGGGCGGCCAACAGCAGGGCGGCGGCAGATCGCCATGGGATAGCTGAGCGG
The DNA here is from genome assembly GCF_059367975.1 of Stenotrophomonas sp. YJH_SMC_131. Taxonomy (NCBI): domain Bacteria; kingdom Pseudomonadati; phylum Pseudomonadota; class Gammaproteobacteria; order Lysobacterales; family Lysobacteraceae; genus Stenotrophomonas; species Stenotrophomonas sp. YJH_SMC_131. The sequence continues at coordinate 253,296 of NZ_JCAFRJ010000005.1, forward strand.
GAGACCTTGGAGCGTTCGGCGCGCAACGTCATTACGGACTGCCTCGCAGGTTCGACCGGAATCGGGCGAGCGCTACGCTAGCAAGGGATGTAATCGGTTACATGACGCACTGCAGCGCCGCAGGCCGCTTCCGTGGTTGACGCAGCCGAGCATGGCTCGGCTCTACATGGCTTCCGGCAGGTCAAACGGCATCCCCCGCTAAAGCTCCACCGTCTCCCACCATCGCGTACCCGCCTGCGGCGCCTGCATGTCCAGTGCTTCGCCCATCATCGGCGTGGCCACCGGCACATTCTTTGCGGCGGCCAATGCAGTGATGCGCTCGAACGGCTGCTGCCATGCGTGCAGGGCCAGATCGAAGGTGCCGTTGTGGATCGGCAGCAGCCACTTTCCGCGCAGGTCCAGGTGCGCCTGCAGGGTCTGTTCCGGTTGCATGTGCACGAACGCCCAGCGCGGATCGTAGGCGCCGGTCTCGATCATGGTCAGGTCGAACGGTCCGTACTTCTCGCCGATGGCCTTGAAGCCATCGAAGTAGCCGGTGTCGCCGCTGAAGAAGATGCGGAAGTCGCCGTCCTGGATCACCCATGACGCCCACAGGCTGCGGTCGCTGTCACCCAGCCCGCGGCCGGAGAAGTGCTGGCCCGGGGTCGCGGTCAAGCGCAGGCCACTGGCTTCAGTCGACTGCCACCAGTCCAGCTGTTCCACCTTGCTGGCGTCCACACCCCATGCAATCAGCTGGTCGCCGACGCCGAGCGGTGCGATGAAGCGCGCGGTCTTGCCGGCCAGCTGCATTACCGCGGCACGGTCGAGATGGTCATAGTGGTTGTGCGAGAGGATCACGCCGGCGATGGGCGGCAGTTCGTCGATGCTGATCGGCGGTGCGTGGAAGCGCGCCGGCCCCATCCACTGCACCGGTGAGGCGCGCTCGGAGAACACCGGGTCGGTCAGCCAGTACTGGCCAAGCAGCTTCAGCAGGATCGTGGAGTGCCCAAGCCGGAACAGGCTGCGATCCGGCGCAGCATCCAGGGAGGCGCGGTCCAGCGGCTGCACCGGAATCGGGTGGGCGGGCACGGTCCCCTTGGGCTTGTTGAACAGGAACGTCCACCAGATCTCCGCACCGTCGCGCAGGCCCATCGCCGGACGGGGCAGGGCATTGCGGAACTTGCCGTCGCGGTACTGCGGCGAATCGGGGAAGTCGGGGAGGGACCAGGACTTGCAGAAGGTGTAGGCGGTCACGGCGAGGATTCCAAGCAGGAGGACAAGGAGCAGGCGCTTCATGGGTGACGTCCGCTGGGTACACTGCACAGTGTAGTTTCACATTTTTCAAAAGTACACTACTGGGTGTAAAATGGTGGCGTCCGTTCAGCTATCCGGTTTCCGCCATGCCCCGTGCCCCACAACGCCTGACCGACCGCAAACGCGAGGCCATCGTGCGCGCGGCGGTGGAGGAGTTCCGTGCATCGGGCTACGAGGCGACCAGCATGGACCGCATCGCCGAGGTGGCCGGGGTCTCCAAGCGCACCGTCTACAACCACTTCCCGAGCAAGGAAGCGCTGTTTTCGATGATCCTGGAGGAGCTGTGGGAACGCAGCGTGGCCAGCGACGCACTGCCGTATCGCGCGGACCAGCCGTTGCAGGCGCAGCTGCTGCAGTTGCTGGGCCAGAAGCTGGAACTGCTCAGCGATGCCAACTTCATCGACCTGGCACGGGTGGCGATGGCCGAGGTCATCCACTCACCGGAGCGGGCGCAGGCCATCGTCTGCCGCATGGGCGAGAAGGAAAGTGGCGAGAGTGCGTGGATCCGCGCAGCGATCGCCGATGGCCGGTTGCGAGAGGTTGATCCGGAATTCGCCGGCCACCAGCTGCATGGGCTGGTGAAGAGCTTCGCGTTCTGGCCGCAGGTCACGATGGGGCAGCCACCATTGACCGCGCAGGAACGCGCACGCGTCGCCGAATCGGCGGTGGCCATGTTCCTGGGTTTCTACGCGGTCTAGCTGGCGGCGAAGCGACGGAACTCGTCGGCCGGCAGTGCGGCCGAGTACAGATAGCCCTGGCCGACATCCACGCCCAGCGCGCGCAGGTGCTGTTCCTGCGCCAGGGTTTCGGTCCCCTCGGCCACCACGATCGCGCCGCAGCGGTGCGCGACTTCGACGATGAAGCGAACGATCGACTGCGACTTGGCGTCGGACAGCGTGGCGATCAACGCCTGCTCGATCTTGACCTCGGCGATGGCCAGCTGCGAAAGCAGGATCAGGGTCGAATAGCCCGCGCCGAAATCATCCAGCGACAGGGTGACTCCGGAGGCCATCAGCTGTGCGATGTTGGCATCGACCACATCGCGCTCGACGATTTCGGTCCACTCGACGATTTCCAGGCGCAGCATCGCGCCGGGGATGTCGCGCAGCTGCAGCAGTTCCTGCAGGCGCAGGCCGAAGTCGGGCAGGCGCAGGGATTCGGCTGACACATTGACTGCGATGGTCAGCGCCGCGCCGTCCTGCCGGCAGTGCTGCAGGAAGTGCACCGCCGACTGCAGCGTGGCCCATTCCAGGTCTGCCAGCCGGCCCTGCCGGCGCAGCAGCGAGATCACCCGCATCGGTGCAATCGGCCGGCCTTCGCCATCGCGCATGCGCAGCAGCGCTTCGGCGCCGACCAGCTGGCGGTCCTGCAGGCGATGCTTGGGCTGGTAGCACAGCGGTGCGTCGCCCTGCTGCAGCCAGCGTTCGAGGGCGACTTCGATCAGGGCGTCGATCTCGCCGTCGCGCTGGATCGGGTCGTCGAAGAACACGACGCCGGATTCGATCGCGCTCAGTGCCACGGTGATCGCGCGGAACGGAAGATGTCCTTCGTCGGCATCAACGGGGGGCTTCAATTCAACCACCGCACAACGGAACAGTGGCCGGAAGCCAGGCCAATCGCGGCCGACCCGATCGGCCAGGTTGCTGGCCAGCTCGGTGATCTGCGGTTGTATGCGCAGTTCGGACAAGGTCATGCCGCGCACCAGGATCGCCAGCGCGGCATCACCGAACTGGTAGACCTCCACGTCGTCCACCGCCAGCGATGGCAGCAACCGGTGGACGTCGGCCGGTGTATCGCGCTGCCACAGGCCGTTGTCCTGCAATGGCCCGTAGCGCAGGCGCAGATCGCGCAGGTTGCCCATCTCGGCCACGATCAGGCAGGCCTTGCCGATGCCGTCGTTGTCGCGCCAGTACCGCTGCAGGCGTTCACCGAGCGCACGCATGTTGGGCAGGCCGCTGATCGGATCGATGCGCAGCCACGCCTGTTCGCGCTGGCGCTGCGCATCGATCTGGGCATCGTTGTAGACCAGCGCGAACACTGCGCCGAGTACCAGCAGCGAGACCGGCAGTGCCAGCACGCGCTGGATTGCCAGTTCGGCCACCGGTAGTTGATCGGCCCCAATGATCGCCACACCCAGCGCCAGGCCCAGAGCGGTCATCCCGATACGCACGGACCACGCCTGCAGGATCATGCGTGGCGAGAGTTCGTTGAGCATGCGCGGGTGCAGGCGCCTGCGCAGCCAGACGCCGGCCACCATCTGCAACACGGCCTCGAGGCTGGCAGGCAGGAAGAACTGGGTGCCGACGAACTGGTAGCGGGCGAGCAGGGCGGCGGCCAGGCAGGCCAAGCCGCCGCGCCAGCCACCGAGCAGGCCACTGACCAGCAGGATGTCGAAGCCGAGGTGCAGCTTGACCACACCCTGGGTGTAACGGGCCACGAACCAGGAATTGAACAGGTAGATCAGGCCCAGCGCTACGCCGACATACAGGCGCCGTCCTTCAATGGCGTGCCCGGCGCGACGGGTGGCGATCAGCAGCACGCCGATCATGCCGATCACCGCCGTGGCCTGCAGCAGGTACAGCGGCAGGCTGGGCAGGGCGCTGTCCAGGACCTGGGCCGAGACCCGTGAAAGCGCATCCATAGCAGGTTCCCGCCTGTGACCGACGGCCAGTGACGAGCAGGGTAAACCACAGGCGCCTGTGCGGCCACCAAGGGCCAGGCCAAGGTCCCTGCGGTCAGTAGCGCGGGTCGGCGATGGCGGGCAGCACCAGTTCGCGCACGAAGGAGGACGGTGACAGCTGCAGCAGGGTGCGTACCATCGCCACGACATCATGGACCGGAACCAGTGCGCCGTCGCCGCGCGCTGCGGCGCCCGCTACCGGCACTGACAGTGCATCGTCGGTGTTGAGGTAGCCCAGCTGCAGGCTGGTTACCGCCAGGCGCCGATCCCGGAAGCCTTCGCGCAGCGCATCGGCGATGCCGTTGAGCGCGAACTTGGATGCGCCGAACGCCACTTCCGGGCGGCCGCTGCGCGGCAGCGCCGAGGTCGAGCCGGTCAGCACCAGCTGTGGACGTGCTGCGCCCAGTACCCTCGGCAGCAGGCGCCGCAGCAGCACCAGGGTGGCGGTGATGTTGACGTCGACCAGCTGGGCAAGCGCGGCATCGCTTTCGTCGAGGAAGGCGTACTCGTCGCTGAAGGCCGTCTCTTCCCAGATGCCCAGGTTGTGGATGAGCACATCCAGATCGGCCGGCGCCTGCGCTGCGATGTGATTGGCAGCAAGTGTGGGCTGGGACAGATCCGCTTCGATCCACTGCAGGGTGACGCCCTCGGGGCATTCGAGGTCGTGCGGGCGGCTGCGCGAAACGCCGATGACGGTGTCGCCCGCACTGCACAGGCCTTCGACGAACGCTCGACCGAGGCCCCTGCTGGCGCCGATGACCATCAATTTCATGTGGCTTCCTTGTTGTGCTGCGGCGGCCTCAGTCGGCCGCCAGAATGGTGTCCCAATCGGCGAACGCGCGCAGGCCGCTGCGTCCGGCGGTGATGATCGAGGAGGTGTTGTCGAGCTGGCAACGGTATTGCGGCTGCAGCCCGGACGCCCGCGCGGACACGGCCATGGCGTGTACCAGCTGTCGCGCGTGACCGCGACCGCGGGCCTCGGGCAGGGTCAGTACGCCCATATCGGCGAAGGCTGGATCCAGGCTCCAGGGGTACATGCTTCCCGCAGCGACCAGGCGCTCGCCGTCGAAGGCACCGAACACCTGCCAGTGATCCAGCTCGACCCATGCGGCATCGAGATCGTCCTCGCTGGCGGTGGCCTGGAACGCGTTGAACGCTGCCGCGTCGGTCGCGCCGAGGCGGCGGATATGTGGTGGGGCAGGGTGTTCGGCGAGGGCGGCGAGTGTTGCGGTGGGGAAGTAGAAGACACGATCCGCGCCGTGCGTATGCTGGCCGAGCTGCTGCAAGCGCTGTTGCAGCTGCGCCAGTGTCCAGTGCGGTTGCGCACGCAGTTGCAGGCGAGCGGCCAGGGCAGGACGCAACAGCGCTCGGGCGGGGCCCGCGACCGGCTGTAACAGCATGCCGTCCTCACCCTCATCGACATCATCGCTGCACGCCAGGTGCAGCTGCGGCCCCTGCTGCAACGTGCGCTGGCCGGCGAACACGCGCTGCCAGGCAGCATCGATCAACGGGGAAATCGCATCATCCATGACAAACGGTTCGCTCAGTGTCGGGGCAGTTCAACCTGCAGGCCTGCGGCCTTCCATTCGGGATAGCCGGCGGCCAGTCGCTGCGCGCTGAGGCCGGCTTCGCGCAGCATCATCACTGCATCGTTGGACAGCACGCAGTAGGGCCCGCGGCAGTACGCGACAATGTGGACGGCGCGCGGCAGTTCGTCCATCCGCGCGTGCAGTTCAGTTGCGGGAATGTTCAGCGCGCCGGGCAGGTGGCCCAGATCGAATTCCTCGCGCGGCCGCACGTCCAGCAGTACCACGCTGTCGCGTTGCTCCAGCAGCTGCTCGACGGTCAGCCCTTCCAGTGCATCGCGGCGCTGCAGGCTGTCGGTGAGGACGCCCTGCATTTCGCTGCGCTGGTGGTCGGCATAGTCGCGCAGCGCGGCCAGCAGGTTGGCCAGTGGGCCGTCAGCGCTGCGGTAGAGGATGCGCTTGCCGTCACGGCGGGTCTGCACCAGGCCGGCACGACGCAGCTGCTGCAGGTGCTGGGAGGTATTGGCCACCGACAGGCCGCTCAGTTCGGCCAGGCGCTCGACCGCACGCTCGCCTTGGGCGATGTGCTCCAGCAGGGCCAGGCGGTGCGGGTGGCCCAGGCTGCGGGCGATCTCGGCCAGCGCTTCCAGCGGGGACGGCGGCAGCTCGGTTGCAGCGTTCATGCCGGGCACGCTAGCATCGATCTATCATTCAAGCAAATAATTGAAGGTTGGCGGAATGAGTGGCTGGGCGACGACATTGGTGATCGACGCGGTAGTGATCGGCGTGGGCGCGACCGCGCTGATGGATCTGTGGGCGTTGCTGCAGTGCAGGCTGCTCGGCATTCCGTCGCTGGATTTTGCGATGGTCGGCCGCTGGCTCGGCCACCTGCGGCGTGGGCGCTTCCGCCATGAGGGCATTGGTCGTTCGCTGCCGGTGGCCGGCGAGCGCGCGCTGGGGTGGACCGCGCATTACGTGATCGGTGTGGTCTTCGCCGCGGTGTTGCTGGCCGTGGTCGGGAACGGTTGGGTGCAGGCACCGACCCTGTGGCCGGCGCTGGCCTTCGGCATTCTCAGCGTTGCCGCGCCGTTCTTCATCCTGCAGCCGGGCATGGGCGCCGGCATTGCCGCTTCGAAGACCCCGGTGCCTGGCAAGGCGCGGCTGCGCAGCCTGGTGGCACACAGCGTGTTCGGCGCAGGCATGTACCTTTCCGCGCTGCTGTGGGCCGGGGTCCGTGCAGGATGAGCGAGAATCCGTGGGTCACCGGCAGCAGGAGCATCCCGCCATGGAAGCACCCGATCCCTTCACTGATGGCATGCCGCTGCCGTGGGCGTGGCGGGAAACATTGGCCGATGCGCGCATCGAGCGACAGTCGATCGGCGTATCGCGCGCAGACGTCGCCCGTGTGCATCGCCCGGGACAGGCTGATGCCTTCCTGAAATCGGAAGTGATCGACGCCTTCAGTGAGCTGGGCGATGAAATTGCCCGCCTGCGTTGGCTGCAAGGCCAGGGGCAGCCGGCGCCTGCAGTGATTGCCACTGCCGAAGAAGCGGGCCGGCGCTGGTTGCTGATGAGCGCGCTGCCCGGCCGCGACCTGGCCTCGTCGCCTGAGCTTCCGCCCCAGCGCCTGGTGGAACTGCTGGCCGATGCGCTGCGGGGCCTGCATGCCATACCTGTGGCGGCCTGTCCGTTCGACCAGCGGCTGGCCTCGCGCCTGCAGGCCGCGCAGGCACGGGTCGAGGCGGGCCTGGTCGACGCCGATGACTTCGATGACGAGCGCCTGGGGCAGAGCGCACAGCAGGTGTTCGCCGAACTGCGCGCTACCCGGCCCGATCACGAGGATCTGGTGGTCAGCCACGGCGACGCCTGCCTGCCGAACCTTTTGGCAGCCGAAGGCCGTTTCAGCGGCTTCATCGACTGTGGCCGGCTGGGTGTGGCCGATCGCTACCAGGATCTGGCGCTCGCCGCGCGCAGCCTGGTCCACAACTTCGGCGACACGCGCTGGGTCGCGCCGCTGTTCCGGCGCTATGGCGTTGTGCCCGACGAACGGCGGCTGGCGTTCTACCGTCTTCTCGACGAGTTCTTCTGAAACCTCGGAGGGCAGCGTAGGCAGGGCTGAACGGTGCCCTGCCGGCGGATCCGGGCGCCCTTAAAAGTGGACGAACGTTCGTTCACTATTTGTGGCATGAACCGAACCGACCGCAACGGGCAACGCATCGCGCAGATCCTGCAGGCCGCCCTGCAGTGTTTCCTCGTGAAGGGCTTCCACCAGACCAGCATGCGTGACATCGCGCAGGCGGCCGGCGTCAGCCTCGGCAATCTCTACAACCACTTCCCGGGCAAGGAGGCGATCATCCTTGCGGTGGCCGTGGCCGAAGGCGAGGAACTGGCACCGTTGCTGCAGCGACTGGCCGCGTCCGATGGCGAGCGCGCACGGGTGCTGGTTTTCCTTCAGGACTTCCACGCACTGTGCCGGCAACCGGAGTGGGCAACGCTCGCCGTCGAAGTGCTGGCCGAGAGCGCACGCAATCCGGCCGTGGCCGAGGCATTTGCGGCCAATCGCAGGCAATTGCAGGCGACGCTGGCCGAAGCCCTGCAGCAGGTGGCACGGCGCGAACGTCGGCGCCCCGTGCTGGCCCCGGCACTGCAGGCACAGGTGCTGCTGGATGCCATCGAAAGCGATGCCCTGCGCCGAGGGCTGGGCGAAGCCGGGGGCACCGATGAGGCATCGCTGGATCTCGGCCTGCTTGCGCTGCTGCTGGGCGCACGCGCATGAGCGCCGTCGACCGGCGACTGCACGGCGTTGATCTGGCGCGTTACCTGGCCTTGGCCGGCATGGTGCTGGTCAACTTCCGCCTGGCGATGGCCGTGCCGGCAGAGGGCGCCGGATGGTTGGCAGGCGTCTTCCACTTTCTGGAAGGCAAGGCTTCGGCGACGTTCGTTACGCTGGCCGGGTTGGGCCTGGTACTGGGCACGCATCGGCAGGGTTGGTGGCCGGCCAGTGTGCAGACCTGGCGGCGCGCACTGTTCCTGCTGGTGCTGGGCCTGCTCAACCTGACGCTGTTCCCGGCCGATATCCTGCATTACTACGCGGTGTATTTCGCGCTGGCCGTGCTGTGGATGCGGGCCTCGCCGCGGGTGTTGCTGGCCAGCATCGTGGGGATCGCGGCCTGTTCGTTCTGGGCGTTGCTGCACTGGGACTACAGCCAGGGATGGAACTGGCAGACGCTGGAATACGCCGGTCTGTGGCAATGGCCGGGCGCGGCCCGCAACCTGCTGTTCAACGGGTTCCATCCGCTGCTGCCGTGGCTGTGCTTCTTCCTGCTGGGCATGCTGCTGGCGCGGCTGCAACTGTCGCAACCGCGGGTCCAGCGCGCGCTGCTGGTGCTGGGCCTGATGCTGATCGTGGCTGGACATGGCGTGCAGCAGCTTGCGCAGGGAACGCCCTGGCAGGCGTGGCTGGGAACGCAGCCGATGCCACCGGGACCGGCCTACGTACTCACAGGCGCGGGCGCGGCCTGCAGTGTCATTGCAGCCTGCCTGTGGCTGACGCGTGTACGACCGGGTGACTGGCTGGAACCGCTCACCGCGGCCGGGCGCATGACCCTGACCCTGTACGTCGGCCATATCCTGCTGGGCATGGGCACGCTGGAAGGCCTGGGCCTGCTTGATGGCAGCGCGTCGCTCGCGTCGGTGCTGCTGTGGGCATTGTTGTTCCTGATGCTGGCCACGAGCGCAGCGTGGCTGTGGTCCTGGCGGTTCGCGCGGGGCCCATTGGAAGCGGTGATGCGACGCGTCGCCGGCTAGCACTTTGGTCGCGCAGGCACGATGTTGTGACGGACATGTCTGTGTCGCGGCCCGCGCATCTGCGATAGTGGCGGCAGGTAATACTCTCCGCTTGCATCCATGTCATTCGCTTCGGCGCAGCATCTCGGCGAAGTCCTTCAGCAGTCCTATGGCATCACCGCCAATGCCGTGGTGCCACGCCCGGTTGGCGCCGATGCCAACGCCAGTGTGTATCGCATCGATGCACGGCGCGGGCAATGGTGGTTGAAGTGCCGCAGTTACCAGGTTGCCCCTGCCGTCTGGGACACCCTGCATTGGCTGCGCGGCACGCTGGGCATCGAGGAAATCGTCGCGCCCTGGCCGGCCCTGACCGGTGGAGCGTCAGTGCAGCGCTGGGGCCTGCAGTTCACCCTGTTCCCGTATGTGGAAGGCCAGTCCGGCTTCGAGGCGGCGTTGAGCCGCACGCAGTGGCAACGATTGGGCGAGGTGCTGCGGCGCCTGCACGAGGCGTGCCCGCCACCGGCGCTGCAGGAGGCGCTGCCGAGCCTGCGGATGGAAACCGCGGCGCTTGATACGGTCGGGCAATGGCTGGCCGGCGAGGGCTTGGCGGCCGCCAGGGATGGGCTGGGCCGCGCCTTCGTATCCGTCTGGGACCAGCAGCATGCGCGCATCGCGGCGCTGCATGCGCAGGCACTGCAGCTGCACGCGGCGTTGCAGAATGTCCCGGTGCGGCTGCACCTGTGCCACACCGACCTGCATGCCGGCAATCTGCTGATGGGCAATGACGGCAGCCTGCACCTGATCGATTGGGATGGCCTGTCGCTGGCCCCGCGCGAGCGCGACCTGATGTTCATCGGTGGCGCGGTCGGTGGGCGCTGGGGGCGCGAGAACCCGTTGGGGTTCGAGGAAGGCTATGGCAGTGACCGCGGCGATCCACGCTGGATCGCCTGGTACCGGCACTGGCGCATCCTGCAGGACCTGATCGAGTTCCAGCAGGTCCTGCTGGGCAGTGATGGAGAGGACCGTTCGCCGCAGCTGCGCCGGCAGTCGCTGCATTTCCTCAGCGAACAGTTCGCACCGGGCAATGTATTCGACGCGGCAGAGCGGGTGTATCGCGCGCTGTAGATCCACGCCATGCGTGGATGGCATTTCCACGATGAACCCTCACGCTGCGCGATGAGTCGAGCATGGCTCGGCTCTACAGGGGGCCGCGGTGTCTGCGCGGGGTGTGGATCTACTCTGCGGGCTTGGCCGCTGCAGAGGCCGCCGCGCTTGCAGCGCGGCGTGACAGCACGGCTTCGCGGTGGGCGATGTAGGCGTTGGCGGCGAGGATGATGCCGGCACCGATGATCGTCCAGCGGTCCACCGTTTCGTTGAACAGCAGCCAGCCGAACAGCGTTACCAGCGGCAGCTGCAGGAAGCTGATCGGGGTCAGGGCGGAGACTTCGCCCAGCCGTAGCGCGCGGGTCCACAACAGCTGGCCGACGGTGCCGAGCACGCCGGTGGCCAGCAGCCACAGCCAGGCCGACCCGGTTGGCCAGGCCCAGACGAACAGCGCCGGCACCAGCGACAGCGGCACCCAGAACACGTAGGTATAGAGCACCACGGTATCGGCACTGTCGACGCGGGTCAGCTGCTTGATCTGGATCGCCACCAGCGAGCTGAGTACCGCCGCACCCACCGCGACCAAGCTGCCGGCGGTGAAGCCGGCGGTGCCGGGACGCACGATCACCAGCACGCCGATGAAGCCGACCACGACCGCGGCCCAGCGGCGCACGCGCACGGTTTCACCCAGCCACAGCACGGCGGCAATCGTGACGAACAGCGGCGTGGAGTACGACAGCGACACCGCCTGCGCCAACGGCAGGTGGCCCAGTGCCCAGAACGCGCACAGCATCGAGCCCAGGCCAATCGCACTACGCACGAAATAGCGCGGCAGCTGCTGCGTCTTCAGCGGCGCACGGCCCGGCCGCAGCAGCATCGGCAGCAACGCCAGCAGGCCGAAGGCATTGCGGAAGAACGCCACTTCCTGGGTCGGAACGTAGCGTGTGGCATAGCGGATCGCTACCGCCATCAGGCCGAACGCCATCGTACTGCCGAGCATCAACAGCGCCGCCCGCATCGGAGTGGCGCCGGGGGAGAGGGCGAGAGTGTTCACCACTGTGCGCCGAGCAGGCGGGGCTCCGGTTCGATCGGCACGCCGAACTTCTCCAGCACCGAGGCCGAGATGCGGCGCGCCAGCGCCAGCAGTTCAGCGCCGCTGGCATTGCCGTGGTTGACCAGCACCAGCGCGTGGCTGGGAGCCACGCCGGCATCGCCGTCGCGGAAGCCCTTCCAGCCGCAGGATTCGATCATCCAGGCCGCCGAGACCTTGCGCTTGTCGTCCTGCTCGGCCGGGAACACCGGCAGGTCGGGGAAATGCTGCAGCAGCACGTCGACCTGCTCCAGCGGCAGCACCGGGTTCTTGAAGAAGCTGCCGGCATTGCCGAGTACCTCCGGGTCGGGCAGCTTGCGGCGGCGGATCGCGATCACCGCATTGGCCACGTCCACCGCGCCCGGCAGCTCCACGCCCTGCGCCTGCAGCTCTTCGCGGATGCCGGCGTAGTCCATGCGCAGATCGTGCAGCAGTGGCAGTTTCAGTTCGATGGCGGTGATCAGGTAGCGATCGGGCTGTTGCTTGAACACGCTGTCGCGGTAGGCGAAACCACACTGTTCGTTATCCAGGCGCACCCAGGCCTGCTCCTGGCAGTCCCAGGCTTCGACCGCCTGGATGAACTCGCCGACCTGCGCGCCATAGGCGCCGATGTTCTGGATCGGTGCGGCACCGGCGGTGCCGGGAATCAGCGCCAGGTTTTCCAGGCCGGACAGGCCTTCCTGCAGCGACCACATCACCAGGCCATGCCAGGGCACGCCGGCGCCGGCGCGGATCACGGCATGGTCGGCGCGGTGTTCAAGGAAACTGATGTCGCGGTTGCCGAACACCAGCACGGTACCGGGCAGGTCCTCGGCGATCAGGACGTTGCTGCCGGCACCCAGCACCAGCAGTGGGCCGTTGGCCACCTCGGGCAGTGCCAGCACCTCCGGCAGCAGCGCGGCATCGTGCAGTTCCAGCAGCTGTTCCGCATTGGCCTGCACGTGGAAGGTGTTCAGTCCCTGCAGCGGCGCATTTTGGGTGAGCGTCCAGCGCAGCGGGGCGTTGCCGTCGATGGTGTCCATGGGCGCGCTCACAGTGGGGCCACCGCGCCGCGGCTGGGCGCTTCGCGGCGGCGACGGATCGCCTCCACGCATTCGGAAACCAGCGCCGGTCCACGGAAGATCAGGCCGCTGTAGCACTGCACCAGCGCGGCACCGGCCGCCATCTTGGCCACCGCATCGGCACCGGACAGGATGCCGCCGACGCCGACCAAGGGCACCGACTCGGGCAGGCGCGAGCGCAGGCGGCGCAGCACCAGCGTGGACTGCTCCAGCACCGGCGCACCGGACAGGCCACCGGCCTCGTTGGCCAGCGGATCGCCGGCCACCTTGCTGTGGTCGATGGTGGTGTTGGTGGCGATCACGCCGTCCACCTGCAGCTCGCCCAGCACGCGGGCGGCGGCATCGATGTCGCGCTCGCTGAGGTCCGGCGCCACCTTCACCAGCATCGGTACGCGGCGGCCGTGGCGGGCCGCGAGCTCTTCCTGGCGGTCACGCAGCAGGCTGACCAGCTGGCGCAGCGCGGTTTCTTCCTGCAGTTCACGCAGGCCGGCGGTGTTGGGCGAGGAAATGTTGACAGTGATGTAGTCGGCCAGCGCGTACACCTTGTCCAGGCAGGCGATGTAATCGTCCACGGCCTGTTCGTTGGGGGTGTCCTTGTTCTTGCCGATGTTGATGCCGAGCAGGCCGCGGCGGTTGCGCGCGCGCTCGACGTTGCGCACCAGTGCGTCCACGCCTGCATTGTTGAAGCCCATGCGGTTGATGATCGCGTTGTGTTCCGGCAGGCGGAACAGGCGCGGCTGCGGATTGCCGGCCTGCGGGCGCGGGGTGATCGTGCCGATTTCGACGAAGCCGAAGCCGAGCGCGAACAATGCATCAATGTGCTCCCCGTTCTTGTCCAGGCCGGCGGCCAGGCCGACCGGGTTGGGGAACGTCAGCCCGAACACCGTGCTGGGCATCGGCGCGATGCGTGCGGCCAGCAGCGGCGTGGTGCCGGTGCGATAGGCCAGGTCCAGTGCGGACAGGCCGAGGCCGTGGGCGCGCTCGGCGTCGAGCGAGAACAGGAAGGGGCGGGCAAGCGAATACATGCGTCGGTTCAGTCCAGCGTGCCGAGGAAGGCTCGGGTTCGATATTCAAAAGCGACCTGGCCGTCGACCGCGTGGGCGGCGAACAGGTGCTGCAGAGCGTCGATCATCGGTGCGTGGCGCGGATGACCGGGTTGAGGGGCGTAGGAGGAGGACAGCAGGCGCCCGCGCAGGGCGTCGAAGTCCAGGTGCTGCACGTTCGGCAGCTCCACCCTGCCGCGCAGGCCAGCGCCGAACCAGGCCTGCATGGTGGCGTCGTCCTGGTAGCGCTCGGCCACGGCGGTGTAGTCGGTGCCGTAGTCCAGCAGCAGCTGTTCGTATCCGATCAGGAACGGGCTCGCATCGAGCAGGCGAGAATTCCAGTAGATGAGGGCCTGGCCGCCGGGGCGCAGGATGCGCTGCCACTCGGCGCGTACCGCCACGGTGTCGAACCAATGGAAGGCCTGCGCGACGCTGACCAGATCGATGCTGGCATCGTCCAGTGCGGTGGCCTCGGCGCGGCCGTCCACCGCACGGAACTGCGGGTACTGCGGTGCCAGCCATTCTTCGGCCGCGCCCCGCATGGCCGCATTGGGCTCAACCGCGACAACAGGATGGCCGCTGGCCAGGAACAGGCGGCTGGAAATGCCGGTACCGGCGCCGATGTCAGCCACACGCGCCTGCTGGCTGACACCCATCGGGCCATGCAGCCACTCCAGCAGCGCGGGTGGGTAGTCGGGCCGGTAGCGGACGTAGTCGGCGACGCGGCTGCTGAAGCGTTCAGTGCTGTCGGAGGCGGTCATGGCGTCAGTTCGACACCGCCGCCAGCCACGCCAGGCCGCCGAAGAACAGGATGAAGACCACGATGGCGGCAAGTGCCGCGCCGACCATGACCCAGCCCAGCACCAGTCCGGTGACGGCCAGGCCATCGCCTTCCAGTTCGTGCGGGCGGCGGCGGATTTCGGCGCGGGCCATGTGGCCGGTGATGATGGCGACGATGCTGGCCACGAAGGGCAGGACGGTCCAGCTGGCGATGCCCATGACCAGGCTGACCACGGCCAGGGCGCTTGTCTGTCGGGGTGCCACGCTCATCGGGGTCCTCCTTGGCAGTGTGCACATGATAGTGCCTCTGCCCCGGCAATCCCATGCCCGGCGGATGCGATGGCAGGCGTCGACCCTGGCCGGCGAAAGGGATTTCAGCCCTGGTAGGCGTCGACCTTGGTCGACGAAAGGCATGCCAACCAGGGTTGACGGCTACCGAAGTGCCGGTATCAGCCCATCAACACCTGGCCGCCATCCACATTGAGCACGCTACCGGTGACCCAGCGCGCCAGCGGCGAGCACAGGAACAGGGCGGCGTCGGCGATCTCGCGCGGGTGGCCGAAGCGGCCGAACGGAATCTTCGCCAGGGTGCCGTGGTACAGCGCAGGGTCCTCGACGCGGCGACGGTCCCAGAGGCCGTCATCGAACTCGATCGAGCCCGGGGCGATGGCATTGACCCGGATCCGGTCCTTGGCCAGCGCCAGCGCCTGTGACGTGGTGTAGTGCGAAAGCGCCGCTTTGGCCGCAGCATACGGCGCGCCACCGGGGCGCGGCTGCTGCGCGGCAATCGACGACAGATTCAGGATGCAGGCGTCGCTGGAGGCACGCAGCCATGGCAGTGCCAGGCGCGAGGCACGCACGGCCGCCATCAGGTCGATCTGCAGGCTGGCCGCCCAGCCGTCCTCGTCGTCGGCCATGCCGTAGCCGGTGGCATTGTTGACCAGTACATCGATACCGCCGAGGGCATCGGCAGCGGCCTGCAGCCAGGCCTGGATCTGGCCGGGATCGGCCAGATCGGTGGAAAACGCGTGCAGTTCGAAGCCCTGCGCCCGTGCATCGGCACGCAGGGCATCCAGGCCGGCCTGGCCGCGGGCGCAGACCGAGACCTGTGCGCCGGCGCCGGCAAAGGCCAGCGCCATTTCACGGCCAATGCCCTTGCTGCCGCCGGCGATGAGCACGCGGCGGCCGCTGAAATCGAGGGTCGGAGCCCCTGCGGGGATCCGACCCCTCGCTGGGGCCAGATCCCCGGAGGGGCTCTGGCCCACGGACGTGTCCGCGTCGTTCGCCATCACAGGTCGAACTTGATGCCCTGGGCCAGCGGCAGCGAATCCGAATAGTTGATGGTGTTGGTCTGGCGGCGCATGTAGACCTTCCACGCATCCGAACCGGACTCGCGGCCACCGCCGGTGTCCTTCTCGCCACCGAAGGCGCCGCCGATCTCCGCACCGGACGTGCCGATGTTGATGTTGGCGATGCCGCAGTCGCTGCCGGCGGCCGACAGGAACTTCTCGGCAGTCTTCAGGTTCTGGGTGAAGATCGAGGACGACAGGCCCTGCGGCACGCCGTTCTGCATGTCGATGGCTTCATCGAGGGTGTCGTACGGCATCACGTACAGGATCGGCGCGAAGGTCTCGTGCTGGACCACGGCGTCGCTGTTCTTCAGGCCGGAGACGATGGCCGGCAACACGAAGTTGCCCGGGCGGTCGATGCGGCTGCCACCGGTCTCGATGGTGCCGCCGGCCGCCTTGGCCTGGGCGATCGCATCGAGGAACTGCTGCACGGCGCCTTCGCTGTTCAGCGGGCCCATCAGGTTGGCCGCATCGGTCGGGTCGCCGATCTTGCCTTCCACCTGCTTGTAGGCCTTGACCAGGGTGGCCAGCACGTCGGCGTAGATCGAGCGGTGCACGATCAGGCGGCGGGTGGTGGTGCAGCGCTGGCCGGCGGTGCCGACGGCGCCGAACACGATGCCCGGCACGGCCAGCTTCAGGTCGGCGGTTTCGTCCAGGATGATGGCGTTGTTGCCGCCGAGTTCCAGCAGGCAGCGGCCGAGGCGGCGCGCGACCTTCTCGTTGACGGTGCGACCGACCTGGGTCGAGCCGGTGAAGCTGATCAGCGGCACGCGGCGGTCATCGACCATCTTTTCCGACAGCGCGGTGCCGGCATCGTTGATCAGGAAGAAGATGTCCGGGAAGCCGGCTTCGCGCAGGGCGTCGTTGCAGATCTTCAGCGAGGCGATGGCGGTCAGCGGTGTCTTGTTGGACGGCTTCCAGATGCATACGTCGCCACAGATGGCGGCCAGGAACGAGTTCCAGCTCCACACCGCGACCGGGAAGTTGAAGGCCGAGATGATGCCGACCAGGCCCAGCGGGTGGTACTGCTCGTACATGCGGTGGCCGGGGCGCTCGGAATGCATGGTGTAGCCGTACAGCATGCGGCTCTGGCCCACGGCGAAATCGGCGATGTCGATCATCTCCTGCACTTCGCCATCGCCTTCCGGCTTGCTCTTGCCCATTTCCAGCGCAACCAGCGAACCCAGGGCGTCCTTGTGCCTGCGCAGTGCTTCACCGCACAGGCGCACGGCTTCACCGCGGCGCGGGGCCGGCGTGGTGCGCCAGACCTTGAAGGCTTCCTGGGCGCGGGCCACGACGGTCTCGTACTCGGCCTCGGTGGTCGCGCGGACCTGCGCGATCGGCTCGCCGGTGGTCGGATTGACCGGGGTGATCAGCTCACCGCTGGTCGCGCTCGACCACTCCCCGTTGCCCAGGTACGTGCCAGCGTTGATCGCGTCCAGGCCAAGGGACTTGAGCAGCTCGGAAGACATGCAGACTCCTGTATTTCGT
Source organism: Stenotrophomonas sp. YJH_SMC_131 (assembly GCF_059367975.1). NCBI lineage: Bacteria > Pseudomonadati > Pseudomonadota > Gammaproteobacteria > Lysobacterales > Lysobacteraceae > Stenotrophomonas > Stenotrophomonas sp. YJH_SMC_131. The sequence goes on from NZ_JCAFRJ010000005.1 coordinate 270,499, forward strand.
TACGTTGTTTGGTGCCATCGCGGGCAGGTGGGGGACGCGATGAACTGAATCGCCGATGGTAGCAGAGCGCCCCGGCCGGCCATGGTGCAACGCGCCAGTCAGGCCTGGCCGAACATGAATGCTTGGAGGGCAGGGCACGTTGCCTGTAAACTTCCCGGCTGCATGGCCCCGTAGCTCAGCTGGATAGAGCGTCCCCCTCCTAAGGGGAAGGTCGCCCGTTCGAATCGGGCCGGGGTCACCAGAATCAATGGAACAGGGCGAGCGGCGTCGTCGGGCTTGAATGGGTCTACTTCGGACGGACCGGGATGATGGGTTTCACCGTGACAACCCCGCTGCCACCTCCTCCGCAGCTTCCATAGCAGCCTCCGCCAGGGTTAAATCCGCCGGTTCCACCAGCACCTCCGCCGCTGCCACCGCCGGCACCTCCACCGCCACGGCTGGGAGGCTGCTGAGTTCCCGGCAGGGGCTGGACGCAAGGGCTTCCAGTGAGGCAAGTAACAGCGGCTTCTTCGACGGACCCGTCACCCCAGGTCACCTTGATCCTGCTGCCGACAGGCAAAGACGCAATGCCATGCGTGATTCGGTACATGCCCGCCAAACCGACAAGGCCGGCGCGTCGCAGCTCCACCATTTCGTAGGCGGACAAATTCTGCGCAACTGCAACCTGGTTATACGGATACGAACTGGCGTTGATCGATACTGTTGCAGCAACGGCGGCAAAGGCCGTGAAAACCAGCCCAGCGATACTCCACTTCGTTCTTCCGGAGATTCGATTCACTGCGGCGTCCTTTTCAAGATGGCTTCTTCCCAATTGCTCTGTTTACTTCTCCTATTGCTCTATCAAGCGACTCTTGCTGTCCAGCAGGAACCACCCTGCTCCTGATGGCGTCTTCAAAATTCTCTGATCCGCACACGCCCGAATTGACACATAGTGAATCCATGCGGAATGAGCGGGCTCCGCAATCTGCCCCCATTCGGCAGGCGACGATGCCCCAGGCATAGTTGGCGTATGGACCCGTAGCGCTTGCATTGAAGGCACCGAGATCGGTTCCCTCTGGCGCGAGCGCTAGCAGATCTCCCAGTGCAAAAATTGCCTCCGGGTCTGCAGAATTGACCGCATCGCGTGCCAGTAGCTGATAGTCACCAGGTTTGAGGCCGGTCCACTTGCTGGATGCCATGTAAATCCTGGCGTAAGGATCGCCGTGATCTGCTGCGCGTTCAAACCATTTTGTATAGTGCTCTTCGAGTATCACGTCGCCGCCGTCAACGACCGAGCAGGTCGCTGCGAAGCGCTTCTTGATGTCATCGTATGCGCCTTGCGTTTTCCCGCTGAGGCGCGCGTATGCGTCCAACGTCGCATACATGTTCGAATGGGAAATGCTGAAAACGGAGCAATGCTGATAAATCTGCCCCAGCTTGCGCTGTGCTGCTACGTCCCCGGCTTCTGCACGTGAACGAAGTTCAAGAAATCCGGCTGCTGCATCCTGTGTGTTGGAACTCAACTCAGGACCTGTGAGGGATGAGGCGGTATGGCTAGAGTTGGCCTGATCCTTGGAGTTTGGCTGATTGGTTTGAGAATCAGGTTTGCGCTGTTGTGTGTCCGCTTTGGTTGGGACATACCAAAAACTGACTCCCGCCAAGACGATCAGTATCAATGCAGAGAAGCTCAGGACTTTGACTCGTGGAGACATGGCGTTCCTTCATGACCGATCAGCGCGGTACGCGTGCAGGGATTGTCACGGTGCCCAATCAGGGGCTGGGCTCCGACCGCCGCGCACTTTGGCAGGTCCCATGCCTACAAAACGGGATGGGGCGACGCTCCCCCCATCAGGCCATAGGTCTAGTTCAGTATTTGTTTATGTACTGGACGCTGAGTGGAAGCCTGGACACGCCTAATCCTGGTTCAGGCCGAGCCCCACCTTCGCTGGGGTGGATCTTTGACGATAGAGGGCACTTGTTCGAATCGGGCCGGGGGCGCTATTGCATGCACCGCGCGTGATGCCCCTTCGCGCAGGCTACAGAGCAACTCCAGGCCTCGCAGCACCTCCGCCACGTGCGCCTGCTCTTCGCCTCGCAACCCAAGCAGCGGCCGCGGCAGGCAGTCGTAACTGCACAGGCCCATCAGTGCCGCCGCGCATGCCATGACGCGGACGCCGCCGAAGCGGTTGTGCAGCGCCCAGAGCGGCGCCGCCGGATCCCGAGGGCAGAAGGAAAAGAGGGGTTGTCAGGTGTGGCGGCGGTGGACGATCGGCATTGCTTATTGCCCTGGGACAAAATTCAAGCGCTGCCGTGCAACGTGATTCGGCCACCGGGATCGCACACCATGGCGGCCATCCTTCCTTGCGGGCACGCCATGAGTGAGTACCTTCGCCCCGTGCAGCCTCCGCACTTCGCCGCCATCGGCGCGTGGCTGGATTCGGCCAGCGCAACCCGGCGCTGGGCCGGTCCCGGCGTGGCGTATCCGCTCGTGCCGGACGCATTCGCGCAGGCACTGCAACTGCAGCAGCGCCCGGGTTGGGTGCTGTTGGATGCGCATGGCCACTGCCTTGGTTTCGGCCAGTACTGGCCAACGACCTCCGGCACGCTGCACCTGGGCCGCATCATCGTTTCGCCGCGGGCACGCGGGCGTGGACTGGGACGTGTACTGATGCAGGCGCTGATGGCGCAGGCGTTGCAGTCGGCCGGGGCGGAGCGGCTGACCCTGCGTGTCTATCGTGACAACGTCGCGGCGGTGACCCTGTACCGCGACCTGGGCTTTCAGCCGATGGAAGACGCTTCGACACCGGAACTGCTGTTCATGCAGCACCGTGCCGGCTGAGCGGTGATCACGCGCGCAGCGCGGAAGCCTGTTGCGCCTGCCATTGATCGCGGTTGATGCGGCTGATGTGTTCGGTGCGGTAGTCGCCGAGGAAGCTGTTGAACTTGTTCACTTCGGTATGGTGATGCTGGAAACCGCATTTGCTCTGTACGCTCAGGGACTGCAGGTTGTCGGCGAAGTAGCCGCACCACAGTGCGTCCAGGCGCAGGCCGAGGAAGGCGTGCCGGATCACTTCGCGCACTGCTTCGGGCACCAGGCCGCGCCCCCAGTACGGTACGCCGATCCAGTAGGCGATCTCGCCTTCGCGTTCGCCGATCTCGAAGTTGCTGTCGGCACCGATCAGGATGCCGACACAGCCGATGGCGCGGCCATCTTCGCGGCTCTGCAGCGCATAGACCTCCGGACGGTTGAACACGGTGCGGATGATCTCGGTACTTTCCTCGATGCTGGTGTGGGCTGGCCATCCGGCGATGGGCCCGACGCGCAGGTCGCGGGCGTATTCGTACAGGTCGGCGGCGTCGGTGTCGCGCCAGGGGCGCAGGATCAAGCGTTCGGTATGCAGCGGCATGGCCGTTCCAGGGGGCAGGAAGAGAGCGCACAGGCTAGGCCGTGCCGCGTTACCGGCACAGGGCGGGACCTTGATGGTTTCGGTACTTTTCACAACTCCCCGGCGTTGCCCGGTATGCTGTGCCCCGGAATGCAGCCGGATCGGCCAATGGACCGCATACCCCAGCTTCTGGATCAGGACGAATCGATGCGCCTGGAGGTCAGTACGCTGGCCGAGGGGCAGGGGGTTCCGCTGTCGTTCGGGCACGCGTATCTGGCGGTACTGGTGTGCGTGTCCGGGCGTGCGCGCTTCGCACTGAACTTCCGTGAGGTGGCGGTGCAGCGGCACGACGTGCTGGTGCTGGCCGAGGACACGCTGGCGCTGCTGCGGAAGCGATCGCGTGGCTTCCTGGCGGTGGTCTGCCTGATGCCGAAGGCGCTGGCGTCGGAGGTGGCCTACGTACTGCCCAACGCGCTGTTCAAGTTCCTGCATGAGCATCCCCATTGCGTGCCGTCGCCGCTGGAGGTGCCGCTCCTGCGGGGCTGGCTGCAGCAGCTGATGGACGCGCAGCATACTGGGGGCCGCTATCGGCACGTGATGCTGCGCAATCTACTGCAGACCTTTTTCCTCAAATTCGCCACGCTGTTGCCGGCACAGAAGGGGGCCGCAGCGCCGGTCAGCCGGCGCGAGCGCCTGGCCTGGAATTTCTGGGAACTGGTCGGCCAGCGCAGTACCCGCCAGCGCGACGTGCAGTCTTATGCCGATGCGTTGTGCATCACGCCGTTCTATCTTTCACAGCTGACCCGCGAGTGCTTCGGTGAAACACCCAAGGCGTTGATCGACCGCCAGGTGGTGCTGGAGATCAAGGCGCTGCTGAGCTACAGCGAGCTGCCGATCGGGCGCATCGCCGAGCGATTGTGCTTCGAGGATGCGTCCTACCTGTGCCGCTACTTCCGGCGGCACACCGGGCAGTCGCTGACCGGCTACCGCCGTGCGGGGCAGGGCGGCCCTAGTGGGATACGAACAGCGGTGCCGGCACTTCGGACAGCAGATCCTCGGTAACCCCGCCGAGCATGCGTTCGACCACGCAGTCGCGGCGGTAGGGCCCCGGCACCCGTAGATCGGCTTCGCCAGGCCTGGGGAAAGGTCAATCCTGCTTCAACAGCTCGACCAGCTGGCGCAGGCGATAGGGCTTGGGCAGGAACTCCACCTGCTCTGGCAGCGGCGGCAGCTGCGAGCGCGCATAGCCGGAGGACAGGATCATGCGTGCCTGCGGCTGTTCGCGGGCGACGTGCTCGCTCAGTTCGATGCCGGACATGCCGTTGGGCATGCTGACATCGCTGAACACCACGTCAAAACGCGCCTCGCCCTTGAGCAGCTCCGCCGCCTCGTGGCCATCGGCGGTGGTGGCGACCTCGATGCCGAAATCGCGCAGGGCCAGGCCGATCATCTCGCGCAGATCGTTCTGGTCCTCCACCATCAGTACGCGGATGGGTTCATCGGTCATGGGTTGCTTCCTCTGATGCGGGTAACAGCAGGCTTACCGTCGTGCCGACACCGGGCGTGGTGGACACATCGACGAAGCCGCCGCTCTGGGTAGTGAATCCGAACACCTGGCTCAGGCCCAGGCCGCTGCCCTTGCCGATGTCCTTGGTGGTGAAGAAGGGCTCGCTGGCGCGCTCGGCGATGTCGGCCGCCATGCCATGGCCTTCGTCACAGACGCTGAGGGTGACATAGCCGCGTTGCAGCGTAGTGTCCGCATCCGGGTCGAGCCGATGTTCCAGCGCGGTGCCGATCAGGATGCGCCCGCCATCGATGGTGGCCTCCACGGCATTTGCCACCAGGTTGGCCAGGGCAGCCTGCAGCTGCATCGCGTCGGTGCACACCTGCGGCAGGCCCGGCGTGAGGCAGGCGTCCAGCGTCACCGTGGGTGGGCAGGCGCGCTGCAGGCCCGGCAGCCATTGCTGTACCAGCGTGTTGATGTCCAGCGGTTCGCGGATCAGGGTCTGGCCCGTGCTGAAGGCCAGCAGCTGGCGGGTCAGCAGGGCGCCGCGGTCGGTGGCTGCCTGCGCAGCGTCCAGCAGCTCGGCGGCGCGTGCATCGTCACCGCGGACGCGTAGCGACAGCAGGTCCAGTGCGTTGCCGATGGTGGTCAGCAGGTTGTTGAACTCGTGCGACAGGCCGCGGCTGAGCCGGCCGACCGTCTCGAACTGCTGGGTGTTGCGCAGCGCACGCTGGGCATCGCGCAGCAGTCGCTGTGCCTGCCATTGCTCGGTGATGTCGCGGGTGATCTTGACGAAGCCAAGCAGTTCGCCCGCTTCAACGACCGGCTCGATGACCACGCTGGCGCGGAACGAGGAGCCATCGCGGCGTACCCGCCAGCCCTCGCTGGCAACATGGCCCTGCTGCGCCGCGAGGCGGAGCAGGCGCTGCGGTTCGCCGGCCTCGCGCTCGGTGGCCAGGTAGAAGCGACCGAAGTGCGTACCCACCACTTCATCGGCTGAATAGCCCTTGATGCGCTCGGCGCCGGGGTTCCAGCTGCAGACGATGCCTTCAGGATCAAGCAGGTACAGCGCATGGTCGCGCACGCTGTCGATCAGCAATCGCAGTTGTCGGGAAGGGTCCGTCAGCACGGACGTCGTAGAGGCAGCTGCGTCCACGTGTAGATAAGTGTTACCCCTGTGAGGGACGTGAAGCTAGGCATTCAAGTGTGAAGGATGCGTGCACACCTGACACGTGCCATTTGTCCTGTGCGGCTGAATGCGACACGGAGTACCATCTTCCACCCTTTGCCTTCTGGAACCGACCTGCATGCGTCCTGGTGCGACTACGCGTGACCGCTGGATCTGGATGACCTCTGCCGTATTGCTGGCGGCGACCATCGCGCTGGAACTGGTGGTGCCGCTGGGATACGCGGTCTGGCTGGCCTATTTCCTGGCCGTGGGCGTCACGGTGTTCCAGCGCAGTGCGCGCGCGCCGTTCGTGGTCGCGATGATCGCCTGTGTCCTGCTGGTGATCGGCTTCAACGTGGCGCCCGCCAGCAACAACTCGTCGTTCTCGTTCGTCAACCGCACCATCGGTGGCTGCGCCTTCCTGATGATCGCGCTGATCGTCTCGCGCGCCATCCAGGCCCGCCGCCAGGCCATGCGCGCGCTCTGGCTGCAGGAGGCCGAGAACGCGGTGGCGTCGAGCCTGCGCGGCGACCTGGGGCCGGAGCAGATCGCCGAGGCGGCTGCGACGAGCCTGGCCGGGCAGCTGGACGCGGAGGTCGGTGCGGTCTATCGGCTGGAAGGCGGACGGCTGCAGCTGACCGGTGGCATGGCGCTGCCTTCGGGCGCGCCGGCCTCGCTGGCCCTGCACGAAGGGCTGGCCGGGCAGGTCGCTCGTGATGAACGGATCCGCCACCTGCATGGCGACGATGCCGCCGTGCTTGAACTGCAGACCAGCCTGGGCCGGCTGCCGGTGCGCGAGCGCATCCTGGCGCCGCTCAGCAGCGACGGCGCCGTGGTCGGCATCATCGAACTGGGCCGCGCCCGGGTCGGTGAACAGCGTGATCTGGATCGCGAGCTGCTGGAGCGCTGTGCCGAGACCATCGGCATGGCGCTGCGCGCATCGCTGTTGCGTGCGCAACTGGTGGTGCTGCTGGAAGAGTCGCAGCGCCAGGGCGAGGAGCTGCAGGCCCAGCAGGAAGAGCTGCGCGTGGCCAACGAGGAGCTGGAAGAGCAGAGCCGCAGCCTGCTGCAGTCGCAGAGCCACCTGGAAGAACAGCAGGCCGAGCTGGAACAGAGCAACGTGCAGCTGGAAGAGCGCACCCACGAGCTGGAGGCGCAGAAGCAGGCGCTGCTGGTCGCGCAGAGCCAGCTGGTGCGCAACAGCAACGAACTGGCCGCGACGTCGCGCTACAAGTCCGAGTTCCTGGCCAACATGTCGCACGAACTGCGCACGCCGCTGAACAGCTCGCTGATCCTGGCCAAGCTGCTGGCCGACAACAAGGACGGCACGCTCACCGAAGAACAGGTGAAGTACGCCCGTGCGATCCTTTCGTCCAACAACGATCTGTTGGCACTGATCAACGACATCCTCGACCTGTCGCGCATCGAGGCCGGCCATGTCGAACTGTCCGATGAAGTGGTGGTGGTCGACAGCGCGCTGCAGCGCCTGCGCGAGACCTTCGAGCCGATGGCGCGGCAGAAGGGCCTGGCCCTGCAGATCGAAGCCGATGCGCTGGCACCGAGCCAGCTGGTGGTCGACAGCCAGCGGCTGCAGCAGATCCTGAAGAACCTGCTGGCCAACGCGGTGAAGTTCACCGAGCACGGAAAGGTCAGCCTGCACGTGCGTGCGGCCGGCAATGGCCGCATCCGGTTCGAGGTCTGCGACACCGGCATCGGCATCGCCCGCGAGCAGCTGGACGTCATCTTTGAAGCCTTCCGCCAGGCCGACGGCAGCACCCGCCGTCGCTACGGCGGTACCGGCCTGGGCCTGTCGATCTCGCGCGATCTGGCCGAGCGCATGGGCGGCCAGATCCAGGTCGACAGCGAGCCCGGGCGCGGCAGCTGCTTCATCCTGGAGCTGCCATTGCAGGGCGCCCCCGCGGCGAGCGCAGCCGAGGCTGCCGAGGCCCCCGTGGCAGTGCCGGCGCCGGCACGGACACCGGCCGTGCTGCCGCCGGCGCCGGTGCGCGCTGCCACTGCGTCGGCGCCGGCCACTGCGTCGGCCGGCGTGGCCGACGACCGCGGCCGCCGCCAGCGCGCCGGGCGCCTGATCCTGGCGGTCGAGGACGATGCCACGTTCGCCGAGGCACTGGTGGCCCTGGCCCATGAACTGGACTTCGACTGCGTGGTGGCGGGTACGGCGGAAGAAGCGCTGACGCTCGCCAGTGAGCTGCGTCCGAACGGCATCCTGCTTGATATCGGCCTGCCGGACGTGTCGGGCCTGAGCGTGCTGGAGCGCCTGAAGCGCAACCCCGAAACCCGGCACATCCCGGTGCATGTGGTCTCGGCAACGGACCGCAGCCAGGTGGCGCGCGAGCTGGGCGCGATCGGCTTCGCGATCAAGCCGACCACGCGCGAGCGGCTGGTGACGGCCATCGAGCAGCTGGAACAGACCAGCCAGCGCGACGTGCGGCGCCTGCTGATCGTCGAGGACGACAGCGAGCTGCGCAGCAACCTGGAACTGCTGCTGGGCCGCGACCAGCTGCAGATCGTCGCGGTGGGCACCCTGGCCGGCGCACTGGAACAGCTCAGCACGGTCACGTTCGACTGCATGGTGATGGACCTGTCGCTGCCCGACGGCAGCGGCTACGACCTGCTTGAACACATGGCCGGCAACGATGAGGTCGGTTTCCCGCCGGTGATCGTCTATACCGGCCGCGCGCTCAGCCGCGAGGAAGAGCAGCGCCTGCGCCGCTATTCCAAGAGCATCATCATCAAGGGTGCGCGTTCGCCGGAACGCCTGCTGGATGAAGTGACCCTGTTCCTGCACAGCGTCGAGGCCAGCCTGCCGACCGACCAGCAGCGCCTGCTGCGCGAAGCGCGCCGTCGCGACACCGTGCTCGATGGCCGTACCGTGCTGCTGGCCGAAGACGATGTCCGCAACATCTTCGCGCTGTCCAGCGTGCTCGAACCGCTCGGCGTCACGCTGGAGATCGCGCGCAATGGCCAGGAAGCGGTGGATCGCCTGGCCGAGCGCGAGGTCGATCTGGTGCTGATGGACATCATGATGCCGGAGAAGGATGGGCTGGCCGCGATGCGCGAGATCCGCGCGCAGCGCCACCTGCAGGACCTGCCGATCATCGCGCTGACCGCCAAGGCCATGCCGGACGACCGTGAGCGATGCCTGCAGGCCGGTGCCAACGATTACATCGCCAAGCCCATCGATGTCGACAAGCTGGTCTCGCTGTGCCGTGTCTGGTGCTCGCGGCAATGAACGAGCAGGCGCTGTTCGACCTGGAACTGAAGGTGCTGCTGGAAGCGCTGTACCAGCGCTACCACTACGACTTCCGCAGCTACGCGGTATCGTCGCTGCGGCGGCGCATCCGCCAGGCCATGCAGCGCTACGAGTGCGAGCGGCTGGCCGACCTGCAGCACCGCCTGCTGCACGAGCCGGACCTGTTCGCGCAGGCGATGCAGTTCTTCACAGTGCAGGTGTCGGAGATGTTCCGTGACCCGGCCTATTTCCGTGAGCTGCGCGAGCAGGTGGTGCCGGTGCTGCGCACCTATCCCTCGGTGAAGCTGTGGGTGGCTGGCTGCAGTACGGGCGAGGAAGTGTGGTCACTGGCGATCCTGCTGCACGAGGAAGACCTGCTCGAGCGCAGCATCGTTTACGCCACCGACATCAATCCGGCAGCGCTGGCCACCGCCGAAGCCGGCGCCTATGGCATCGACCGCATGGCCCAGTTCAGCCGCAACTACCTGGCGGCCGGCGGCACCGCTTCGCTCTCCGACTACTACGCCACGGCCTACGATGGCGCGGTGTTCAACCGCCAGCTGCGCCGCAACGTGGTGTTCGCCGACCACAGCCTGGCCACCGACACCGTGTTCTCCGAAGTGCACCTGGTGTCGTGCCGCAACGTGCTGATCTATTTCAACCGCGACCTGCAGGATCGCGCGGTGGGCCTGTTCCGTGATGCGCTGGTGCATCGCGGCTTCCTTGGCCTGGGCAGCAAGGAGTCGCTGCAGTTCGGGCGCCACCACGGTGCGTTCGAGGTCTGCTCGCGCGAGCATCGCCTGTACCGGAAAGTCGCCTGATGAGCCTGCCGATACGACCGGCCGTGCTGGTGATCGGGGCCTCTGCGGGTGGGGTCGCAGCGCTGCAGACGGTGCTTGGCGCGCTGCCTGCGGCACTGCCGGCGCCGGTGCTGGCAGTGCTGCACCTGCCACGCGATCGCAGCAGCCGCATCGCCGAAGTGCTGGCGCCGTACTGCGCGCTGCCGGTGCGCGAGGCCGAAGACAAGCAGCCGCTGCAGCCTGGCACGGTGACCTTTGCGCCACCGGACTATCACCTGCTGGTGGAAGACGCCGGTTCGCTGGCGCTGTCGGTGGACGCCCCGGTACTGTTTTCTCGCCCGGCCATCGATCCGCTGTTCGAGTCGGCGGCAGCGGTGTTCGGCGCGCAGGTGCTGGCCCTGCTGCTGACCGGTGCCAGCAGTGATGGCAGCGAAGGCGTGGCCGCCGTGCGCGCCGCTGGTGGCCGCGCCTGGCTGCAATGTCCCGAGGAGGCCGAGGCATCGATGATGCCGGCCTCCGCCCTGCAGCACGCTGGCGCCGATGCCGTGCTGCCCCTTGAACTGATGTGCCGTCGCCTGAAGGAGTTGTTTGCATGAACCTGTTGCCACCGGACCCTGCGCAGTCGCAGACCCCGGTCAACCTGCTGATCGTCGATGACGTGCCGCAGAACCTGGTAGCCATGCAGGCGCTGCTGCAGCGCGAGGGCGTGAACCTGCTGCTTGCGGGCTCGGGTGCGCAGGCGCTGGAGCTGCTGCTGGAGCACGAGGTGGCGCTGGCATTGCTGGATGTGCACATGCCGGAGATCGATGGTTTCACCCTGGCCGAGCTGATGCGCGGTTCGCACCGCAGCCGCGATGTGCCGATCATCTTCCTGACCGCCTCGCCGGATGACCCGGTGCGTGCGTTCAAGGGCTACGAAACCGGTGCGGTCGATTTCCTGCACAAGCCGGTCGCACCGCAGGTGATCCTGAGCAAGGTCAACGTCTTCATCGAGCTCTACCAGCAGCGCCAGCTGCTGAAGGCGCGCAACGAGGCGCTGGAACGTTCGCTCAAGCTCAACGAGACGATGGCGGCCGTGCTCACCCATGACCTGCGCACGCCGCTGTCGGCGATCCTGCTGTGTGCCGACAAGCTGGCGCTGGAGCTTCCAGAGGACAATGCCGGTGCGCAGCAGACCCTGAAGCACCTGGAAGCCAGCACCCTGCGCATGGCGCGGATGGTCGAGCAGCTGCTGGACTTTTCGCGGATCCGCAGCGGCGGCCTGCGCCTGCAGGCAAGTGCCTGCGATCTTGCGGAGGTGACGCGTGCCGTGGTGGCCGAAGCGGGCAGCGCCCACGGCCACGCACGGGTGCATCTCGACATGCAGGGCGATACCCGCCTGCAGGGTGATCTGGATCGGCTTGGCCAGGTCGCCGCGAACCTGGTCGGCAACGCGCTTACCCATGGCAGCGAGGCGAGGGTGGAGGTCGACGGCCGCGATCCGCGCAGCGTGCTGCTGCGGGTAAGCAACGCCGGTCGGATCGACGACGCGCTGCTGCCGCGATTGTTCGAGCCGTTCAAGGCCAGTTTCCACCCCAGCAATGGCCTGGGGCTGGGCCTGTACATCGTTGATCAGTTCGTCCGCGCGCACGGCGGCCACATCGGCGCGCGCAACGAGGCGGGGCAGGTGGTGTTCGAGGCGACGCTGCCACGGCGCTCTGAAAGCCCGGCAACGGCGGCCAGCTGAATCCTTCAGCAAGCGACGCGTGGATCTGAGACGGGCTCGTCCGCAACTGCTACCGTGGCGGCAGATATTGCCAAGGAAGCACCATGCCACTGCGTGCGATCGCCTATGTCAGCCGGGCGCTGCCGGATCTCTCCGCTCGACGGCTGCAGGCGCTGGTCGACGATGCGGCCCGCTTCAACAAGATGGCCGGCGTGACCGGCGTGCTGCTGCACGACGGCGGGCGTTTCCTGCAGTACATCGAAGGGCCGCCGGATGGCATCGGTTCGGTCTACGAACGCATCCTGCAGGCCGGCAGCCATATCGACATCATTGAACTGGCGCGCGGCCGCCTGGGCCAGCGCCAGTTTCCGTACTGGTCGATGCGCGCGCTGCCGGTGGAGGAGGCGCTGTTGCGCCAGCTGTCATCCTGTGACTGGTCGGGCTTTACCCGTACGCTGCAGGGTGATCGCTCCGCGCCGACGCCGGTGGACCTGCTCGACAACGTTGTGCAGCCAGCACTGCACGCCGGCTGAGCGTCAGCCCGAGGTGCCGCCGCCGCAATAGGCGGCATGCAGCGCCTGCAGCACGCCCAATGCGGGCCCTTCCTGCATGCGGTAGTGGATGGCCTGTGCTTCGCGCCGGGTCGCCACGATGTCCATATCGCGCAGCACAGCCAGGTGCTGCGACAGCGCGGACGCACTCAATCCGGTCAGCGCCTGCAGCTCCGGTACCGGCGCTTCGCCTTCCACCAGGCGGCACAGCACGCGCAAGCGGGCAGGATGGGCCAGGCGCTTGAGCAGGGCAGCGGCCTGCGCGGCGTGCTTGGCCATCGCGGCACTGTCGAGCGGGGTGCTGGGCATGGTTGACCTTTTTGTTTAGACGTGTCTAATTTAGATAAATCTAAATAAAAGGGCAATCCCATGAAGGGCGTGAATGAGGGCGGGGCATGAACCTGCCGTGGACTGCGGTAGCCGGCGGTGGGTTGATCGGCGCCGCCGCAGTGCTGTTGCTCGCCACCCTCGGGCGTGTGGCCGGTATCAGCGGGATCGCCGCAGGCAGCCTGCGCGCAGCGGAAGGCGAGCGCGGATGGCGCTGGGCCTTCCTGTCTGGCCTGCTCGCGGCGGCCGGGCTGGTGCTGTGGTGGCAGTCGCTGCCCGACGCGTTGCCGCGGGTACAGTTGCGCGATGCCTTGCCTGCCTGGCAGTTGATCGGCGCCGGCCTGCTGGTGGGCTTCGGCACCCGCTTGGGCAGTGGCTGTACCAGTGGTCACGGCGTCTGTGGCATGGCTCGCGGCTCGAAGCGCTCGCTGCTGGCGGTGCTGGTGTTCATGGCCTGCGCGATGCTGACGACGTTCCTCATCCGCCACGGCGGAGGCCTGGCATGAGCCGCGCGACAGGGGCCGCGGCAGCGGCGGGTGCGCTGTTCGGTGCGGGGCTGGCGCTTTCGGGGATGACCGACGCGCGCCGTGTGCTCGGCTTCCTCGACATTGCAGGTGATTTCGATCCCACCCTGGTGTGGGTGCTGGGCGCGGCGCTGCTGGTCAGTGCGGTCGGCCAGCGCTGGGTGCTGCGCCGCGCGCAGCCGTGGTTCGCGGTGCGCTTCCAGCTGCCCAGTGCGCGTGATGTCGATGCGCGCCTGCTGCTGGGTGCCGCTCTGTTCGGTATCGGCTGGGGATGGGCTGGCTATTGCCCGGGACCGGCCATCGCCGGGCTGGCAGTCGCATCGCGTGAAGCGCTGTGGTTCGTGCCTGCAATGCTTGCAGGTTTCTGGCTGCACGATCGGGTCGTACGCTGAGGCTTCACCCCTGTGTCACCCTGCGTGCGGTCAGATCCGGGGTTCACGGGGAAAGGAGCACAACGACATGGTACGGATGAAGTGGACGGGCAGGGCAATGCTGGCGGTCGCACTGGCCGCTGCGGTGGCACCGGCGCTGGCCTGCACGCGCGCGGTGTACCTGGGTGACAACGGTGATGTGATCACCGCACGCTCGATGGACTGGAAGGTCGACGTGGCGACCAACCTCTATGTGCTGCCGCGCGGCATCGCGCGCACCGGCCAGGCCGGACCGAAGTCGCTGGCCTGGACAGCGCGCTATGGTTCGGTGGTGGCCACCGGCTACGACGTGTCGACCACCGATGGCATGAACGAGAAGGGCCTGGTGGCCAACCTGCTGTGGCTGGTCGAATCGGAGTATCCGCAGCAGCGCGGCAACAAGCCGGGACTGGCGATCTCGCTGTGGGCGCAGTATGTGCTGGACAATTTCGCGACCGTGGATGAGGCAGTGGCGGCGCTGAAGCGCGAGCCGTACTCGATCGTCACCGACAAGGTGCCGGGCGAGGACCGCCAGGCAACGCTGCATCTGTCGCTGTCCGACGCGAGCGGCGACAGTGCCATCGTCGAGTACATCGGGGGGCGCCAGGTGATCCACCATGACGGGCGCTACCAGGTGATGACCAACTCGCCGATCTTCGAGCAGCAGCTGGCACTCAACAGCTACTGGCAGCAGATCGGTGGCACGGTGATGCTGCCAGGTACCAACCGCTCGTCCGACCGCTTCGCGCGTGCGTCGTTCTACATCAACGCCATTCCCAAGGCCGAGGACCCGGTGGAAGCGCTGGCCAGCGTGTTCAGCGTGATCCGCAATGCGTCGGTGCCGTACGGCATCACCACGCCGGGCGAGCCGAACATCTCATCGACGCGCTGGCGCACGGTGGCCGACCACAAGCGGCGGTTGTACTTCTTCGAATCGGCGCTGACCCCCAACACCTTCTGGATCGATCTGAACAAGGTCGATTTCGGCGGCCAGGTGCTCAAGCTCGACCTTGGCAAGGACCAGCGCAACACGTTCGCCGGCGATGCATTGGGTCACTTCGTACCCAGTGCACCGTTCGCCTTCCTCGGCGTGGACGGCTAGCGCGAGGCCTGGTCCGGCGCGTCCTTCGGATAGACCGCCAGCACGCTGCAGCCCGGGCGGGCGAAGCGCGGCGTGCTGGCGCGCATGTCGCCGGGGATTCCGGACGGCGTCTCCACGATGCGATCGCCCGGATTGCCACAGATCAGGCCGTTCTGGAAACCGGACTGGAATTCCACCGAGGTCGCCCCGGCCAGGATCGAGCAGCTGCCGGCCAGTTCGACGCGGTAGTAGCGATTGCCGCCATTGCGGCGCGGATTGGTCTCCACCACCACGCCTTGCGGATCCTCGTTCCAGCTGCGCACATGGCGGGTGGCGAAGCAGAACGCTGGCGAGGCCTGGAAGGTATGGCGCGGGCTGCTGCCGCCACGGCTGGGCTTGCCTGTGGCGGTCACGTTCACCGGCGGCAGGATGGCCGCGTACAGGCGGCTGCTCTGGCGAGCGGTGCTGGCGAACTCCCGGTTGTCGATGGGGGTGACACTGCCGACGCCGCAGCGGCGGCCATCCACCATCACCTGTTCACTGGGGCGGCCGCAGGCCCAGCCCGAAGGCGCCTCCAGCCGCAGTGTGCTGGCTTCGTTGACACCCGGGCAGGCTGCGCTGAAGTCGATGCGGAAGGCCTGGCCCCTGCCGTCACGGACCGCGATGGCGGTCGGTGTCTCCTGCTCGACCTGGCGTACGTCACGTGCGTCCAGGCAGTGCGGTGCAGGTGCGATGCGCTCGGCGGCCGATGGCGCGGATGGCGCCTGGGCCAGGGCGGCCAGGGGTAAGGCGCTGGCCAGTGCCAGCGGAAGCAATCGGATCATGCTGTTCATCCTGCCATCCCTGCGTCTGTAACTGGCTGGAACATAGCATGGCCGGTGCCGGGGCCGCGTTGCAGGGAAATGCCAGCACGCGCACACTCGTCATATGGGCGCGATCTTCCACCTGCGGCACTACGGCCAGGCCACCGGCCTGGACCGTCATGACTACGCGCAGTGGGTGCTGCCGCTGCAGGGCGAACTGCAGTTCGAGATGCAAGGCCGCGGTGGTCGCCTGGACCTGCTGCAGGGGGCCTTCGTCGCGGCTGGCGAAGCACACGACCAGATGGCCGATGGCCCGAATGCTTTCGTGATCGTCGACTGCCCCCCGGGTGTGCTCGATGACGGTACCCAGGAACACCTGTGCCGCCAGCGCTGGCTGCATCTGCCACTGGCGCTGCGACAGCGCCTGGCGCTGGTGTGTGAGGGCCAGGCACTGCCGGCCCTGTTGCCGCAGCTGCTCCAGGTGTTCGCACCGGCGGGCAGTGGTGCGCGCCTGCAGGGCCTGTGCGCGGCGGTGCAGGTTGATCCGGGCCAGGCGTGGCCGGTAGCACGCATGGCCGCCTTCGTCGGTGTCAGCGAAAGCCGGTTGCATGCGCTGTTCCAGCGGGAGTTCGGGCTGAGCCCGCAGGCCTGGCTCAGTGCAAGCCGGTTGCGTTGGGCCAAGCACCAGCTGCGTACCAGTGCGGCGCCGATCAGCGATATCGCGCTGGCGGCAGGCTATTCCGAGCAGAGTGCACTGACCCGTGCGCTGCGTCGTGAGTGCGGGCAGACGCCGGCCGCCTGGCGCAGGGGCGCCATCTGACCTGTAGAGCCGAGCCCACGCTCGGCTGCCCTTATCTGCACAGCGGCCAATCGCAGCCGAGCATTGGCTCGGCTCTACAGAGATGACAAGGCAATAGCCTCGGTCAAGAGCGCCCGCTGGCCAGCGCTTACACTGCGCGGCCCGTTCTCTTCCCCCGAAGAACCCGAATGCGCAACAACCCGATGGCCCTGGGCATCGCCAATGGCGTTGCCGCTGGCGCGCTGTGGGGCGTGGTCTTTCTCGCGCCCGCCGTGCTGCAGTCGTTCAATGCCCTGCAACTGTCCGCCGGTCGCTACCTGGTCTATGGCCTGATTGCCATCGCTCTGCTGCTGCCGCGCTGGAAGCGGCTGGCACCGCGGCTGGGCCGCGCCGAATGGTTCGGGCTGCTGTGGCTGAGCCTGGCCGGCAACCTGGTGTACTTCCTGCTGCTGGCCACGGCGGTGCAGTGGGCCGGTGGCGCGGCGGCGTCATTGATTGTCGGCCTGATTCCGGTGGTGGTCACTGTGGTTGGCGTGCGCGAGCAGGGCGCGGTGCCGTTGAAGCAGCTGCTGCCGGCGCTGGGCCTGTGCGTGCTCGGCGTGGCGCTGGTGGGCTGGGAAGCATTGATGTCCGAACACCTCGCAACACCGTGGCGGCAGCGCCTGATTGGCCTGCTCTGTGCGTTCGGTGCGCTGTTCTCGTGGGCGCTGTACTCGATCGGCAACAGTCGTTGGCTGGCGCGCCGGCCGGACCTGTCCAGCCACGACTGGTCGTTGCTGACCGGCGTCACCACTGGCGGCCTGGCCCTGCTGCTGGTGCCGATGGCCTTCATCGGCCACAGCGGTACCCACACCGCGGCGCAATGGAGTGGCTTCTGGGCGATCAGCGCCGGCGTGGCAGTGGTGGCCTCGATCCTCGGCAACGCGTTCTGGAACCGTGCCAGCCGCCTGCTGCCATTGACCCTGACCGGGCAGATGATCGTGTTCGAGACGCTGTTCGCGCTGGCGTATGCCTTCGCCTGGCAGCAGCGCTGGCCCTCGCTGCTGGAGGCGCTGGCGATCGTGTTCCTGGTGGCCGGCGTGATGCTGTGCGCGCATGCCCATCGCTCGCCACGGGCGATCGCCGAACATGCAGGCTGAATGTGGGCGTCAAGCGTGCTGATGCCGGCTTGGTCTCAGATGCAACCAAATGCCCGCACGTTGGCCGATGATCGCCGCAATGATTTTTTGCATCGCAGCACTTGACAGCGGACCGGCGCACAGTGTTTTCTGTGCGTCATGGTCCTTGATGCCGCCCACGCCAGCCTGATCGCCCCCGCCATTGCGGGCCGTCCGACTGCGCCGGTCGCCACCACCACCATTACCACCACCACCGTCACCACTGCCCTGGTGCGGCCCGTCGTCTTCGTGTAACTCCCGAAAACCACGGCCCCGCACCATCCAGGTGGCGGGGAAACTCGACACCTGCATGCGACGGGGCCTCCTAACGAGGTCTGCATGTCTTCCCACGCCCCCGCCCATCCCGTTGCCCCGGCCGATCTGGCTGCACCGTCCACTGTCGTGCACAAGTTCGGCGGCACCTCGGTGGCCGATGCCGAACGCTATCGCCATGTTGCCGGCCTGCTGCTGGCCCGTCCTGAGTCGCTGCAGGTCACTGTCGTCTCGGCGATGAAGGGGGTCACCGACGCGCTGATCGATCTGGCGCAGCTGGCGGCAAAGGGTGACCAGGGTTGGCGCGAGGCCTGGCATGCCCTGCGCGCGCGCCACCGTGGCGCCGCCGTGGCGCTGCTGGGCGAGCAGGTCGGCGAGACGGTCGAATGGATCGACGCCCGCTTCGATCAGCTGGCCGAAGTGCTGGCGGCGCTGGCGGTGATCGGCGAGCTGCCGCGCGAGGTGCTGGACCGCGTGCAGGGCCTGGGCGAAGTGTTCTCCGCGCAGCTGCTCGGCACCCACCTGCGTGCCTTGGGCGAAGACTGTGCGGTGCTCGATGCGCGCGATGTGCTGGTGGTCGGGCATGGCGAGCTGGGCGTCGATGTCGACTGGGAAGCCAGCGCCGACCGCCTCGCGCAATGGCGCCTGCAGCATCCTCAGCCGCGCCTGGTCGCCACCGGTTTCGTCGCGCGTGACCGTGATGACCGCATCACCACCCTGGGCCGCAACGGCAGTGACTACTCCGGCGCGATCTTCGCCGCGCTGTTCAATGCCGATGAACTGCACATCTGGACCGACGTCGACGGCGTGCTGTCAGCCGACCCGCGGCTGGTACCCGAAGCCGTGCAGCTCGAATCGCTCAGCTACGACGAGGCCTGCGAACTGGCTTACTTCGGCGCCAAAGTGGTGCACCCGCAGACGATGTCGCCGGCGATCCGCCTGGGCCTGCCGATCTTCATCCGCAATACGTTCCAACCGGCGCATCCGGGTACGCGCATCAGTGCCGAGCGCTCGCCGCGTGGGCCGGTAAAGGGCCTGACCCTGAGCCCGGGCCTGGCCCTGTTGAACCTGGAAGGCACCGGCCTGATCGGCGTGCCAGGCACTGCAGAGCGCGTATTCGCTGCCCTGCGCCAGGCGCAGGTGTCGGTGGTGATGATCTCGCAGGGTTCGTCGGAACATTCGATCTGCTGCGTGGTGCGCGCCGCCGAAGCTGCACGTGGCCGCGAGGCGCTGCTGCATGCGTTTGCGCATGAGCTGTCGGTGGGCCAGGTGCAGCGCGTGCAGGTCAGCGAGGGCGTCAGCGTTCTGGCGGCAGTGGGCGACGGCATGGCCGGCCAACCTGGCGTGGCGGCGCGCCTGTTCGAGGCGCTGGGCCGCGCGCAGGTGAACATCCTGGCAATCGCGCAGGGCTCGTCCGAGCGCAACATTTCGGTGGCGGTGGACAGTGCTGATGCCACCCGCGCCCTGCGCGCCGCGCATGCCGGCTTCTGGCTGTCGCCGCAGACCTTCGCGGTGGGTGTGATCGGGCCTGGCAACGTCGGTGCCGCGCTGCTGGACCAGCTGCTGGCCGCGCGCCCGCAGTTGCTGGCCAAGGCCAATGTCGACCTGCGCCTGCGCGCACTGGCCTCGCGTTCGCGCATGCGGCTGGATGCGGATGGGCTGCATGCCGACTGGCGCGAAGCCCTTCAGCAGGCGGGTGAGCCCAGCGATCTGGATCGCTTCACCGAACACCTGCTGGCCGCGCACCTGCCGCATGCGGTGGTGATCGACTGCAGTGGCAGTGCCGAGGTGGCCGAGCGCTATGAGGGCTGGTTGGCAGCCGGCATCCACGTGGTCACCCCGAACAAACAGGCCGGCGCCGGGCCGCTGCCGCGCTACCAGCGCATCCGCGCCGCGGCGGCGGCCAGTGGTGCGCGTTTCCGCTACGAGGCCACGGTGGGCGCGGGCCTGCCGGTGATCACCACGCTGCGTGACCTGGTCGATACCGGTGACGAGGTGCTGGCCATCGAAGGCATCTTCTCCGGCACGCTGGCCTGGCTGTTCAACCGCTTCGATGGCAGCCAGCCATTCTCGCAGCTGGTCGCGCAGGCGCGGTCGATGGGCTACACCGAGCCGGACCCGCGTGACGATCTTTCGGGCGTGGACGTGGCGCGCAAGCTGGTGATCCTGGCCCGCGAAGCCGGCCACGCGCTCAGTCTTGAGCAGGTGGAAGTGGAAAGCCTGGTGCCGGCGCTGCTGCGCGAGGGCAGCGTGGATGACTTCATGGCGCGGCTGGGCGAGTCCGACGCCAACCTGCTGCAACGCCTGCAGGATGCGCGGGCGCGTGGTGCGGTGCTGCGCTATGTGGCACAGCTGGGTGCCGACGGCGCCTCGGTGGGGCTGCAGGAACTGCCGGCCGATCATGCCTTCGCCAACCTGCGGCTGACCGACAACGTGGTGCAGTTCCGCACCCGTCGCTACTGCGACAACCCGTTGGTGGTGCAGGGGCCGGGTGCGGGTCCGGAGGTGACGGCAGCGGGTGTGTTCGCGGACCTGCTGCGGGTCGCCGCCGGTGAAGGAGCGCGGCTGTGATCGCACGTGCGTTCGCGCCTGCCTCGGTGGCCAACGTGGCAGTGGGCTTCGACATTCTCGGCCATGCCATTGCCGGTATCGGCGATACCGTGAGCGTGCGCCGCATCGACGAGCCGGCGGTGCGGATCGATGCGATCCGTGGCAGTGCCGTCGCGCTGCCACTGGACGCCGCCGGCAACACCGCCGGGGCTGCGCTGATGTCGCTGCGCGAAGGCCTGGGCCTGGATTTCGGTTTCGCAGTCGAGATCGACAAGGGCATCCCGTTCGGTTCCGGCATGGGCGGTTCGGCAGCGTCGAGTGTCGCGGCGCTGGTCGCCGCCAATGCGCTGCTGCAGGCCCCGTTGCCGCGCGAAGCGCTGTACCCCTACGCGCTGGACGGTGAGGCGGTGGCCAGTGGTGGCCGTCACGGTGACAACGTCGGCCCGCTGCTGCTGGGTGGCCTGGCGCTGTGCACGGCCGATCGCCTGTTGCCGGTCCCGGTGCCTGCCAGCTGGCACAGCCTGCTGGTGCATCCGCATGCGGTGCTGGAAACGCGCCGTGCCCGCCAGGCCCTGCAGGGCAGCTATGCGCTGGGCGAGTTCGTGGCCCAGAGCGCGAACCTCGCGCTGGTGCTCAGTGGTTGCCATCGCAGTGATGCGACGCTGGTACGCGCAGGACTGCGCGACGTGCTGGTCGAACCGCGACGGGCCGGATTGATTGCCGGCTTCGAGGCCGCCCGTGATGCAGCGCTGTCGGCCCATGCAATGGGCGCGGGCATCTCCGGTGCCGGACCCAGTGTGTTCGCCTGGTTCGAGGACGCCGACCAGGCCCGTGCCGCCGTGGCGCCGGTGCAGGCAGCGTTCGCTGCGGCCGGCTTCGACAGTGACGCCTGGGTATCGCCGCTGGATGCGCCGGGAGCCCGGCTGTGCTGAATCCTTCCCCTTCTCTGGAAACCGATCCCATGCAATTTGTTTCGACCCGCGGCCAGTCTCCCGCCGTTGGCCTCAGCGCCGCGATCGCCGCCGGATTGGCGCCCGATGGCGGGCTGTATGTTCCTGCGCGTCTGCCGGCCGCGCGCGAGCTGCAGGCCGGGACGACCCTGGCCGATACCGCCGCCGATCTGCTGGCACCGTTGTTTGCGGGCGATGCACTCGAGACTGCACTTCCGGCGATCTGCCGCGAAGCGTTCGACTTCCCGGTGCCGCTGCGTGCACTCGGCGAGGGTGACCACGTGCTGGAGCTGTTCCATGGGCCAACGGCGGCATTCAAGGATATCGGCGCGCGCTTCCTGGCCGGTACGCTGTCGCGGCTGCAGGTCGGCAAGGATCGCGATCTGACGATCGTCGTCGCCACGTCCGGCGATACGGGTGCCGCCGTTGCTGCGGCCTTCCATCGCCAGCCGGGCGTGCGCGTGGTGGTGCTGTATCCGGAGGGCCGCGTGTCTCCGCGCCAGGCGCATCAGCTCGGTTGTTTCGGCGACAACATCCAGGCTCTGCGCGTGACGGGCGCATTCGACGATTGCCAGGCGATGGTCAAGCAGGCGCTGGCCGACCGCGAACTGCAGGCGCAGGTGCCGTTGAGCTCGGCCAACAGCATCAGCCTGGGCCGACTGCTGCCGCAGATGAGCTACTACGCGCATGCAGCGTTGACCCACTACGCCGCGCATCGTCGCCGGCTCAACCTGGTGGTGCCGACCGGCAATCTGGGCAACGCGATGGCGGCCGTGCTGGCGCGCGCGCTGGGCGTGCCGATCGGCCAGGTCGTGCTGGCCACCAATGCCAATGCCGTGCTGTCGGCGTACTTCAATGGTGGCGACTACCAGCCGCAGGCCAGTGTGGCGACGGTGGCCAATGCAATGGACGTGGGTGCGCCGAGCAACTTCGAGCGACTGCGCTGGCTCTACCACGGCGACGACGCAGAACTGCGTGCAGCTTTCCGCGCGTTCGCAGTGGATGACGTGACCATCCGCGCGACGATTGCGGCAGCGCATGCCAGCCGCGGCGAGCTGTTCTGCCCGCACACGGCGACGGCGGTGAAGGTGCTGCAGGATCTGCGCGCGCGCGGTGCCAAGGGCGACTGGGCGGCGGTGGCTACGGCGCATCCAGCCAAGTTCGAGGCTGTGGTCGAGCCGCTGATCGGCGAAACGGTGGCGGTGCCACCTGCGCTGGATGCCTTGCTGCAGCGACCGGCGCACGCCGAACCATTGGCGGCAGATTACGCGGCGTTGCGCGAGGTGTTGCTGCGTTGATCGCAGATGGAGGCGGTTGCCGGCCGGCGGCCGGCACTACCCGTGTTGCATCCTTCCGCTAGTGCCGGCCGCTGGCCGGCAACCCAACCAACCGCGATACGGTCAGATCAACCCTTCACCGGCCAGCGTGCGCAGCCCATCCTCGTCGAGGATCTCCACCACGTTCAGGTGGGGCAGGGCGATCAGCCCCTGCTGGCGCAGCTTGGTGAAGGTGCGGCTGACCGTTTCCATGGTCAGGCCCAGATGGTCGGCGATATCGCCGCGGCCCATCGGCAGCGACACGCGCAGGCCGTCGCCCCCCAGCTTGGCCTCGCGCGCGGCCAGGCGCAGCAGGAAATCGGCCAGCTTCTCGGCTGGCTGCAGGCGTGCCAGCGCCAGCGCAGCATCCTGTGCGGCATCCAGTTCCTGGCAGGCGCGCTGCAGCAGCTTGCGCTCCAGGTGCGGGAAGCGGCTGCGCAGGGCCTTCATCTGTGGCAGCGCGACACGGCACACGCGGCTGTCGGCGATGGCCTCGATGTCGTAGCGATGGTGGTCGCTGCCGCTCAGGCCCAGGTAGTCGCCGGGCAGCACGAAACCGTTGATCTGGCGCCGGCCGTCGGCCAGGGTGCGCACCAGACGCAGTGCGCCGGCGGTCAATGTATAGACATGGTCGCGCTCTTCGCCGGTGCGTGCCAGCGTGCTGCCCATGCTGACCTGCTGCGAGACGGTGACCTGTTCCAGCGCCTGCACTTCGTCTGGCGACAGCGCCGAGCACACCGCAAGGTGCCGAACCGAGCAGTGCAGGCAGTCCAGCGTGGTGCAGGACGGCGAGGCGGGATCGTTGGTGGCGGGCGGAGCGCCGGAAGGCCGTGACATGTTGCGGGGGGCGTATCGCGGGCGGGGAGGGCCTTATGATACTTCAAGCGGCCGTTCGACCCTGCCCGAGGCGGGGGCGCTAGAATGTCGCCCCCTCCCACGTCCCGTTCCAGCAGGAGTTCCGCCCGTGATCAAGCCCCGTACCCCGCCCGGCACCCTTGAGCTGCTGCCGCGCGAGCAGATTGCGTTCCAGCGCATGCTGGACGTCATCCGCCGCAACTACGAGCGCTTCGGGTTCCTGCCGGTGGAGACGCCGGTGTTCGAGCTGTCCGACGTGCTGCTGACCAAGTCCGGTGGTGAGACCGAGCGCCAGGTGTATTTCGTGCAGTCCACCGGCGCGCTGGCCAACGCGGCCGAGTCGGGCGACCGTTCGCTGCCGGAAATGGCGCTGCGCTTCGACCTGACCGTGCCGCTGGCACGCTACGTGGCCGAGCACGAACACGAACTGACCTTCCCGTTCCGCCGTTACCAGATGCAGCGCGTGTACCGCGGCGAGCGTGCCCAGCGCGGTCGTTTCCGCGAGTTCTACCAGTGCGACATCGACGTGATCGGCAAGGACAGCCTGAGCGTGCGGTACGACGCTGAAGTGCTGGCGGTCATCCATGCGGTGTTCTCGGAACTGCGCATCGGTGACTTCAGCATCCAGCTGAACAACCGCAAGCTGATGCGCGGCTTCTTCGAGAGCCTGGGCGTGGCTGAAGGCGAGCGCCAGCTGGCGGTGCTGCGCGAAGTGGACAAGCTGGACAAGCGTGGCGCCGATTACGTTCGCGAGACGCTGGTGGGCGAGGGCTTCAACATCCCGGCAGAACAGGTCGAGAAGATCCTGGCCTTCGTCGCTGTGCGTTCGCAGGGCCATGCCGATGCGCTGGCGCAGTTGGCCACGCTGGAAGCCGACGCCGGTTCTTCGGAGATCCTGCGTACCGGCGTCGCCGAACTGCGCGAAGTGCTGCAGCTGGTGCAGGCGCTGGGCGTGCCGGAAACCGCATACTGCCTGAACTTCTCCATTGCGCGCGGCCTGGACTATTACACCGGCACCGTCTACGAGACCACGCTGACCGACCACCCGCAGATCGGCTCGATCTGTTCGGGCGGCCGTTACGAAGACCTGGCCAGCCACTACAGCAAGTCGAAGCTGCCGGGCGTGGGTATCTCCATCGGCCTGTCGCGCCTGTTCTGGCAGCTGCGCGAGGCGGGCCTGATCGACGGCATCGAAGCCAGCAGCGTGCAGGCGCTGGTGGCGCTGATGGACGAGCAGGGCATGCCGCAGTCGCTGGACATCGCGCGCCGCCTGCGCGCCGGTGGCATCAATACCGAAGTGCAGATGGAGCCGAAGAAGATCGGCAAGCAGTTCCAGTACGCGGCCAAGGCCGGCATCCGCTTCGTGGTGCTGGCCGGTGAAGACGAGCTCGCGCGCGGCGTGGTGGCGGTGAAGGACCTGCTGCGTGAACAGCAGTTCGAAGTGTCGCGCGACGAGCTGGCCAGCACCCTGCTGGTGGAGCTGGAGCAGTCCAGGGCGATGGTGTGAAGCCGGCCGTCGCAGGGGTAGTCACCGTGCTCCTGTTGGCGGGCTGCCAGAGTGACCCGGTGCTGCGCAGTGATCGGCTGGGCCCGGCGCAGTACCGGCTGCAGGTTGATCGCTGTCACGTGATCGACCGCGCGCAGCTTGAGGGCGACCTGCGGGCCCTGGCCTCGCGGACGTGCCCGGCGGGTGCAGGGGCGTTGCAGAACATCCAGTCCCTGCCGAGCCGGCAGGGCAGTCTGTTCGGGGAGTGCCTGCGGCGCGGGACGCTGCAGGCGGAGGTGCGTTGCCTGCCCTGAGTCGAGCCAGGTTGTTGATTTGAAAGCAGAACGCCCGCCCTTTGGTGGGCGTTCTGCATTTCCGGCATCCGGTCCAGGGGTCAGATCCGTTTTCCTTTGGAAAACGGATCTGACCCCATGAGGCTCCGATTTGACGCACTGCGCAAGAATGCGCTAATGTACTAACGCGCTATTACATTGATGCATGGACCCGACCCCGTGAAAGCCCGCCCCGAGATTGCCGCCAAAGACCCGAAGGCCGACCTGGAAGCCCTGGCCCGGGCCTTTGCCGCGCTGCGCGAGCCGGAGCAGGTCGAGGCATTCCTGCGCGACCTGTGCACCCCGGCCGAGCTGGAGGCCATGGCCGACCGCTGGAAGGTGGTGCCGCTGCTGCAGCAGGGCGTGCCGTACCGCGAGATCCACGAGCGCACCGGCGTCAGCGTGACCACCACCGGACGGGTGGCACGCACGCTCGAGCATGGCCATCGAGGCTATGCCGCCGCCATCGACCGCCTTGCTTCGCGCTGATCCGCGCCCCGTTCCGAACTTCGAGACCTCCCCCATGAGTGCAACCCAGGCAGCGCCGGCACGAGACCGGCTGCGTATCGCCATCCAGAAGAGTGGCCGGCTGGCCGAGCCCGCCCGCAACCTGCTCAGCGCCTGTGGTCTGAGCTGGCGCGAAAGCCGCGACAAGCTGTTCTGCTACGGCGAATCGCTGCCGGTGGACCTGCTGCTGGTGCGCGACGACGACATCCCCGGCCTGATCGCCGATGGCGTCTGCGACCTCGGCATCGTCGGTCGCAATGAACTGGACGAGCAGGCCGCAGCGCGTCGCCAGATCGGCCTGCCGGACGCCTACCAGGCGCTGCGCGGGCTGGGCTTCGGCCAGTGCCGGCTGATGCTGGCGGTGCCCGAGGAATGGCAGTGGCAGGGTCCGGCGCAGCTGGCCGGCACCCGCATCGCCACCAGCTACCCGGCCATCCTCAAGCAGTGGCTGGCGGAGCAGGGCGTGGACGCGCAGGTGGTCGAGCTGTCCGGGTCGGTGGAAATCGCCCCGCGCCTGGGTACCGCCGACCTGATCTGCGATCTGGTCTCCAGCGGCGCCACGCTGCGTGCCAACCAGTTGACCCCGGTACACAACCTGCTCGACAGCGAGGCGGTGCTGGCTGGTGCGATGCGCGTGCCGGATGACGCACGTGCATCGCTGCGCGCGATGCTGCTGCGCCGCCTCGACGGCGTGGTGCAGCGCCAGGACCGCAAGCTGCTGATGTTCCGTGCCAGCGAAGATCGCGTCGACGCGCTGGCGCAGCTGCTGGCCGATGCCGAGCCGCTGGTGCGGCTGCCGGCCGATGGTGGCGCGCTGCGCCTGCAGACCATGTGCCCCGGCCCGCTGAGCTGGCAGCGCATGGAAGAACTCGAGCGCGCGGGCGCGCAGGGCCTGATGGTACTGAGCGTGGAGCGATCGCTGGCATGAACCGTCTGATCTGGTCCCGACTTGATGAGGCCGCGCGCAGCGCGGCATTGACCCGCCCGGTGCAGGCCGTGGCGCAGCAGACCCGCGATGCCGTAGCGGCCCTGATCGCGCAGGTGCGTGCACAGGGCGACGATGCGCTGCGTGCGATTACGGCGCGTTTCGATGGCGTCGAGCTGGCCTCGTTTGAAGTTTCCGAAGCCGAATTCGCCGCTGCCGAAGCCGCCGTGCCCGCCGAACTGCGACAGGCGATGGTGGACGCCGCCGAACGCATTGCGCGCTTCCACGCCGCTGGCATGGGCAAAGGCTATGCAGTTGAAACCGCGCCGGGCGTGGTCTGCGAACGCATGCTGCGCCCGATCGGCCGGGTGGGCCTGTACGTACCGGCTGGCAGCGCGCCGTTGCCGTCCACCGCGTTGATGCTGGGCGTTCCGGCGCAGCTGGCCGGTTGCCCGCAGGTGGTGCTGTGCACCCCGCCGCGCGCCGACGGCAGTGCCGATCCGGCAGTGCTGGTAGCCGCCCGCCTGACCGGCGTGCAGCGCGTGTTCAAGCTGGGCGGCGCGCAGGCGATCGCGGCGATGGCCTATGGCACGGCCAGCATTCCGGCCTGCGACAAGCTGTTCGGGCCGGGCAACAGCTTCGTTACCGAAGCCAAGCAGCAGGTCGCACAGGACGGCGCCGCCGCCATCGACATGCCTGCCGGTCCTTCGGAGGTGCTGGTGATTGCCGATGCTGGCGCCAATCCGGCGTTCGTCGCCGCCGACCTGCTGTCGCAGGCCGAGCACGGTCCGGATTCGCAGGTGCTGCTGCTGACCGACGACGCCGTGATGCTGGCGGCGGTCGAAGCCGAGGTTGAGAGCCAGGTGGCCCTGCTGCCGCGCCAGCAGATCGCGCGCCAGGCACTGTCGGCATCGCGGCTGGTGCAGGTTGATTCGTTGGACGAGGCGTTCGCGATCAGCAACCGCTATGCACCAGAGCACCTGATCCTGGCCCTGCGTGATCCGCGCGCATGGCTGGACAAGGTGCAGGCGGCCGGCTCGGTGTTCCTGGGCGATTACACCCCCGAAGCACTGGGTGACTACTGCAGCGGCACCAACCACGTATTGCCCACCGCCGGTGCCGCGCGTGCCTACAGCGGCGTGAGCGTTGCCAGCTTCCAGAACCTGATCAGCGTGCAGAGCGCCAGCGCCGCCGGCCTGGCCGCGATCGGCGGCTGCGCGCGCATCATCGCCCGTGCCGAAGGCCTGGATGCGCACGAGCGTGCCGTTGCGTTGCGCATGGAGGTGGCGGCATGAGCGCGGCGATCGATGAGGTGCTGGCACTGGTGCGCCCGGACCTGCAGGCCTTCGCCGGCTACAGCTCGGCACGCAGCGCGGCGGTGCAGGGCGAGGTCTGGTTGAATGCCAATGAGTCGGCCTGGGCCAATGCGGCCGATCCCGCAGGCAGCAGCCGGCGCTATCCGGAGCCGCAGCCGCTCGCGCTGCGCGAGGGACTGGCGGCGCTGTACGGCGTGACGCCACAGCAGCTGCTGATCGGTCGCGGCAGCGACGAAGCCATTGATCTGCTGGTGCGCGCGCTGTGCGTGCCGGGTCGCGATGGCGTGCTGGTCACGCCGCCGGTGTTTGGCATGTACGCCGTCTGCGCTCGCCTGCAGGGTGCCGCCTTGATTGAAGTGCCGCTGGTGGACAGCGAGGATGGACTGCGCACCGATCTGGATGCGGTGATCGACGCGGCCAAGGCGCAGGGTGCCAAGCTGGTGTTCCTGTGTGCGCCGTCGAACCCGGCCGGCAGTGACATCGTCCTGGATGAGGTCGAGCGCGTGGCGGTTGCGCTGCGCGGGCAGGCGCTGGTCGTGGTGGACGAGGCCTATGTCGAGTATGCACAACGGCCGTCGGCGACCACGTTGCTGGCCGCGCACGCCAATCTGGCGGTGCTGCGCACGCTGTCGAAGGCGCACGCGCTCGCGGCCGCCCGCGTTGGCACGCTGATCGCTGCCCCGGAGCTGATTGCCCTGCTGCGTCGCTGCCAGGCGCCGTACCCGGTGCCGACGCCGTGCGCGGAACTGGCCGTGCAGGCACTGCAGCCGGCCGCGCTGGCGCGCACCGCCGAGCGCGTGACCACGGTGATCGCCGAGCGCGAGCGCCTGCGTGCAGCCCTGGTCGGCCTGCCCGGCGTGTGCCGGGTGTATGCCTCGGCCGGCAACTACCTGCTGGTCCGCTTCGCCGATCCCCAGTCCGCGTTCGATACGCTGCTGGCTGCGGGCGTGGTGGTGCGCGACCAGCGCGCTGCGCCGCAGCTGGGTGATGCGCTGCGCATCAGCATCGGCAGCCCCGAAGAGAATGACCGCGTGCTTGCGGCCCTGTCGGCGCGGAGGGCCGCAGCATGACCCCGATCCTGTTCATTGACCGCGACGGTACCCTCATCGAGGAGCCGTCCGACTTCCAGATCGACGCCTACGAAAAGCTGCGCTTCGTGCCGCAGGTGATCCCGGCGCTGCTGAAGCTGCGTGATGCCGGCTACCAGTTCGTGATCGTCACCAACCAGGACGGCCTCGGCAGCGACAGCTACCCGCGCGCCAGCTTCGATGGCCCCAACGACCTGATGCTGCAGATCTTCGAGAGCCAGGGCATCACCTTCCGTGACGTGCTGATCGATTCCAGCTGGCCGCAGGACAATGCGCCGACCCGCAAGCCGGGCATCGGCCTGATGACCGCCTACCTGCAGGACCGCAGCATCGACTGGGCACGCTCGGGCATGGTCGGTGACCGGATCACCGACCTGCAGTTTGCCGCCAACCTCAACATCCGTGGTTTCCAGCTGCGCACCGCGCAGTTTGGTGGGCAGTGGGACTGGCCGGGAATCGCCCATGCGCTGGCCGACGCGCCGCGCACCGCCGTTGTCCAGCGCAACACCAAAGAAACGAAGATCCGCGTTGAGCTGGACCTGGACCGCGCGGGCGATGCACGCATTGCCACCGGCCTGCCGTTCTTCGACCACATGCTGGAGCAGATCGGCAAGCACGGCGGCTTCGCGCTGGACATCCAGGCCGAGGGTGACCTGCACATCGACGAGCACCACACCATCGAGGACACCGGGCTGGCCCTGGGCCAGGCCCTGCGCGAGGCGTTGGGCGACAAGCGCGGCATTGGCCGTTACGGCTTCACCCTGCCTATGGACGAGACCCTGGCCAGCGCTGCGCTGGACTTCAGCGGCCGTCCCTATTTCGTGTTCGAGGGCGAGTTCAAGCGCGAGCGCGTGGGCGATATGCCGACCGAGCTGGTGCCGCACTTCTTCCGTTCGCTGTGTGATGCCAGCGGTTTGAACCTCAACCTGCAGGTGCGCGGCGACAATGATCACCACAAGGTGGAGGCCTGCTTCAAGGCGCTGGCGCGCGCGCTGCGTCCGGCGCTGGCCCGGCAGGGCACGGCACTGCCGAGTACCAAGGGGGCGTTGTGAGCGATGTTGCGCTGATCGATGCCGGTGGCGCCAACCTGGGCTCGGTGCGCTACGCACTGGAGCGCCTGGGCGCGACGGTGCGGCTGGTGCGCGATGCGGACGGCCTGGTTGGTGCGCGGCGGGTGATCCTGCCCGGCGTCGGCGCCGCCGGTCCCGGCATGCAGCGCCTGCACGCTCAGGGCCTGGTGGAACCGCTGCAGCGACTGGAGGTGCCGTTGATGGGCATCTGCCTTGGCATGCAGCTGCTGTTCGAACGGTCCGAGGAAGCGGGCGTAGAGACACTGGGACTGATTCCGGGCGTGGTACGCAAGCTGGTGCCGGCCTGTGGCATCCGCGTGCCGCACATGGGCTGGAACCGCCTGCTGCCGCTGCGCGAATCGCTGTTGCTGCAGGGCGTGCCGGAACGCGCCAGCGCCTACTTCGTGCACAGCTATGCGGCGCCGCTCAATACCCACACCGTCGCTGCCTGCGACCACGGTGGCCTGTTCACCGCCGTGGTGGAGCAGGGGCGCTACTACGGCGCACAGTTCCATCCCGAGCGCTCCGGCGAGACCGGCTCGCTGATGCTGCGCAACTTCCTCGAGGGCACTGCTGCATGAGTTTCATCGTCTACCCCGCGCTGGATATCCGCGACGGCCGCGTGGTGCGGCTGCGCCAGGGCGACTACGCGCAGGAAACCTCCTATGGGGATGACCCTCTGCCGCGGGCGCAGGCCTTCGCCGCGCAGGGCGCGCAGTGGATGCATCTGGTCGACCTGGATGCCGCACGGGCCGGTGGCTACACGCTGGCGCCGCTGTTGGCATCCATTCGTGCGCAGACCCCGCTGCAGGTGCAGACCGGCGGTGGCGTGCGCGGCCGCGACGATGTGGCGCGCATCCTCGACGCTGGCGCCGGCCGCGTGGTGGTGGGTTCGCTGGCGGTGCGTCGTCCCGATGAAGTGGTCGGCTGGCTGGAGGAATTCGGCGCCGATCGCATCACGATTGCGCTGGACGCGCGCCAGGACGCACAGGGGCAGTGGCAGCTGCCGGTGCACGGATGGACCGAGAACGCCGGGGTGACCCTGGATGACCTGGCCCGGCGCTACGCGCGCGCCGGCATGCGCCATCTGCTGTGCACCGACATCGCCCGCGACGGCATGCTGGCCGGGCCCAACATCAGCCTCTACCAGCACCTGTCGGCGCTGTTGCCGGGTGTGGCGGTGCAGGCGTCCGGTGGCATCCGTGACGTGGCCGATGTGGCCGAGGCGCGTGCTGCCGGCTGCGGCGGTGCCATCCTCGGCAAGGCGCTGCTGGAGCAGCGCATGGACCTGAGCGAGGCGTTGGCATGTTGAGCCGCCGCATCATTCCGTGCCTGGACGTGCGCGATGGCCGCGTGGTCAAGGGCGTGCGCTTCCGCGATCACGTCGACATGGGCGACATCGCCGAGTTGGCACAGCGCTATCGCGACCAGGGCGCGGACGAGCTGGTGTTCTATGACATCGGCGCCAGCCCCGAGGCACGGTCGGTTGACGTCGCCTGGATCGAGCGCATCGCGCGCCTGATCGACATTCCGTTCTGTGTGGCCGGTGGCATCGACAGCGTGGAAACCGCGCGCCGCGTGCTGTTCGCCGGTGCCGACAAGGTGTCGATCAATTCGCCGGCGCTGGGCCGGCCGGAGCTGATCACCGAGCTGGCGGACGAGTTCGGCGTGCAGTGCGTTGTGGTGGGGGTCGATTCGGTGCGCGAGGCCGACGGACAATGGCGGGTGCGTCGTTTCAGCGGCGATCCGGACA
Organism: Stenotrophomonas sp. YJH_SMC_131; assembly: GCF_059367975.1. NCBI lineage: Bacteria > Pseudomonadati > Pseudomonadota > Gammaproteobacteria > Lysobacterales > Lysobacteraceae > Stenotrophomonas > Stenotrophomonas sp. YJH_SMC_131. Next base: position 302,367 of record NZ_JCAFRJ010000005.1, read on the forward strand.
AGACCCAGGCGGTGCCGCTGCGCACGCTCGACTGGATCGTCGAAGCGCAACGGCGTGGAGCCGGTGAGATCGTGCTGAACTGCATGGACAGCGACGGTGTGCGCCGTGGCTACGATGTCGTGCAGCTGCAGCAGGCGCGGGCGCTGTGCCAGGTGCCGCTGATTGCCTCCGGTGGTGCCGGAGCGATGGAGCACTTCGCCGACGCCTTCGACCAGGCCGACGTCGACGGTGCGTTGGCGGCCAGTGTGTTCCACAGCGGCGCCATCGCCATTCCAGAATTGAAGCGCTACCTGCGCGGACAGCAGATCGAGGTGCGGGATGTCTATTGAAGTGAGGCCATCGCTGGATGCGCTGCAGGCGCTGGACTGGGGCAAGGGCGACGGCCTGCTGCCGGCCGTGGTGCAGGATGCCGATACCCTGCAGGTGCTGATGCTGGGCTATGTCAGCGCCGAATCGCTGGCGGCTACGCTGGCCATCGGCCACATGACTTTTTTCAGTCGCAGCAAGCAGCGGTTGTGGACCAAGGGCGAGCAGTCCGGCAACGTGCTGGTGGTGCAGTCGATCCGTGTCGACTGCGACGCCGATACGCTGCTGGTGATGGCGCGCCCGGCCGGGCCGACCTGCCACACCGGTGCCGAGAGCTGTTTCGACCAGGCGCCGAAGGATTTCCTGGGTGGGCTGGGCCAGCTGGTGGCCATGCGTGACGCGCAGCGCCCTCCCGGCAGCTACACCACCAGCCTGTTTGAAGGCGGCATCCGCCGCATCGCGCAGAAGGTGGGTGAGGAGGGCGTGGAGACCGCATTGGCCGCCGTGGCGCAGGATGATGAGGCATTGCTGGGCGAGGCGTCGGACCTGCTGTACCACCTGCTGGTGCTGCTGCGCGCGCGCGGGCTGTCGCTGGATGATGCGCGCGCGGTACTGGAAAAACGCCATCGTTGAGGAAGGCGTACGGACCAACGGTCCGCACCCACCTCTGCAATGCAGCCGAGCATGGCTCGGCTCTACAATAGGTGGTCTTCTTCTTTCCCGGACCGCCCATGAAACTGCCTGCCGCCTGGCTGTGCTGCCTGTTGCTGACCTCGCCGGCCTGGGCCGCGGACACCGTGGTCAGCGGCAAGGTGTATCTGGAGCGTGACGGCAAACCCGGCCGCGGTGCGACCGATCCGGGCCTGGCCGGGGTGCAGGTTTCCAACGGCGAGACCATCGTCAAGACTGCCGCTGACGGCAGCTACAGCCTGCCGGTGCGCGACGGCCAGACCGTATTCGTGATCAAGCCCGATGCCTACGCCTTCCCGAAGGCGGCGGACGGCCTGCCTTCGTTCTGGCGCCACTACCGCCCGAACGGCTCGCCGGCGCTGAAGTACGGCGGCATCGCCGCGACCAGCGACGTCACCCGCAACTGGGACTTCGCCCTGCAGTCGGATCGGCATGACAGCCGTCGTGGTTTCCAGATGCTGGTATTCACCGATTCGCAGACCGCCAGCCTGAAGGACATCGGCTACTACCAGCAGTCGATCGTGGCGCCACTGGTCGGCCAGACCAGGGCACGCATGGGCACCACCCTGGGCGACATCGTCAACGACGACCTGACCCTGTACCCGGCGATCAACAAGGTCACCACCGAACTCGGCGTGCCGTGGTTCCACGTGCCGGGCAACCATGACCTCGACTTCGATGCGGCCAGCGACGAACACTCACTGGACAGCTGGCGCAACATCTACGGCCCGGACACCTACGCGGTGGAAGAGGGCGGCGCCAGTTTCGTGTTCCTGGACGACGTGGTGTACGACCCCAAGGCCAGGCCGAAGTACGTCGGCGGCCTGCGCGAAGACCAGTTCGCCTTCCTCGCCAGCTACCTGAAGGGCCTGCACAAGGACCGCCTGCTGGTGCTGGGCATGCACATCCCGCTGTTCGACGCGGCGCCGGGGCGCGAGACCTTCCGCCATGCTGACCGCCAGCGCCTGTTCGACCTGCTGAAGGACTTCCGCAACGTACTGGTGCTCAGCGGCCACAGCCACACCCAGCAGCACGTCTACCACGGCAAGGCCGAGGGCTGGAACGGCGACAAGCCGCTGCACGAATACAACGTCGGTGCCAACTGCGGTGCGTTCTGGTCGGGCGTGAAGAATGCCGCTGGCGTGCCGGACAGCACCATGAGCGACGGCACGCCGAAGGGCTATGCATTGCTCGACGTGGCCGGCAACGGCAGCTATCGCCTGCAGTACCGCGTGGCCGGCAGGCCGGCCAGCGAGCAGATCGGCCTGCACGCGCCGAAGGTGCTGCGCCAGGGGGCCTACCCGGCGTGGGGTGTCTACGCCAACGTCTACATGGGCGAGGATCGGAGCGTGGTCGAGTACCGTGTCGATGGCGGCGCCTGGCAGCCGATGAAGCAGGTCAGCCAGCCCGACCCGCGCCTGATGGTGGAGAACGTGGCCGATGATCTGGCCAGCAGCCTGCGCGGCTACGACCGTTCGCCCGAGGCCACTGCGTCGCCGCACCTGTGGCGTGGCGCGCTGCCGACCGATCTTGCAGTGGGCAGCCATAAGGTCGAAGTACGCTCCACCCAGCCTGATGGCGCAGTGTTCACCGCCACCACCAGCTACAGCCTGCAGACTGCCCAGCCCTGACCCCCACGCACCAGCGCTCCAGCGAAAGGATCCCGCATGGATATCCGCTTCATGGCCGGCACCACGCCGGTGACCCTCAGCCGCCACTGGTTCACCGGCGCGATGCTGCTGCAGAGCGCCACCGAGAAGGTCTGGGTGCAGCACCCGCTGCATCCGGGCACCCACTTCTCGTTCTCGCTGGTACAGTCGTGGCTGCGCCACATCGCCGGCCACGAAGTGCTGGTCGAGCGCACCCGGCCGCTGTTGTTCGCCGGCTTCCGCCCGCAGCGCCTGCGCGTGCTGGTGGATGGGGTGCAGGTGGCCGAAGAGGAAGGCATGTAGGTTCACCTGAACCACCGGCGCGCTAGGCAAAGCCGCCCCGATGCCTGAGAATCGGGGCGATTCAATCGATCCAAGCAGGCCAGCGTGACCATCGCAGCAGCGTCAACGGTTTCCTCCGACTCCGCCCGCGGCGGTCTTCCGCGCCGTCTGGTCGTCGCCGATGTCGGCGGCACCTTTGCCCGGCTCGCGCTGGCGGAAACCCGACCCGGCCAGACGCCGCTGCTGGGCAGCCACCGTACCTATGCCTGTGCCGAGCATTCCAGCCTGGCCGCAATCCTGGCCGATTTCACCGCCGGCCTCGGCCACCCGGTGCAGACCGCGGTGGTCGCCATCGCTGGCCTGCTGGATGGCGATGTGCTGATCAACTCGAACCTGCCGTGGACGGTCTCGCTGTCGGCCACCCGCGCGCAGTCCGGGCTGCACGAACTGCAGCTGATCAATGATTTCGAAGCGGTGGCGCTGGCCATCCCCTACCTGCAGCCGGAAACCCTGGTGCCACTGAACGGCGACGCCGATCCGGCGCAGGCCTTCCCGGCGCTGGTACTGGGCGCGGGTACCGGGCTGGGCGCCGCGCTGCGTTTCGCTGATGGCGAGCGTCCGGTGCTGGCCAGCGAGATCGGTCATGCCGCGCTGGGCGCCGGCAACGCGCTGGAACTGCAGGTGCTGGGCCGTCTGCTGCAGCGTTGGCCGCACGTGGACAACGAGCGCGTGCTGTCCGGCAGCGGCCTGATGAACCTGTATCCGTGCCTGTGCGAACTGCGCGGCGTCACCCCGGTGTGGACCAGTACGGAGGCGCTGATCGGCGCCGCGCGTGGCGGTGAGGATGCACTGGCGGTGGAAACGTTGCAGGTCTTCTGTGCGTGGCTGGGCAGCCTGGCCGGCGACGCGGCGATCGCCGTCGGCGCGCGCTCGGTGTACCTGGCCGGTGGCATTTCCGCGCATGTGCAGGATTTCCTGGCCGATGGCCGCTTCCGTGAGCGCTTCCTCAACAAGGGCGTGCTGACCGAGGTGCTGCGCCAGGTGCCGGTGTGGCGCGTGGAGCATGGCCAGCTGGGCGTGCTCGGCGCAGCGGTCTGGCACGCCGCACGGCAGCCCACGCACGACTGATCGGCAGGGTTGGCATCGGGCCGGCCGTGCATTGCAGACTGGGAGGGGAAAATGGTGGATCGCAGGCAGTTCCTGCAGGCCGGTGCACTGGCCGCAGGCATGGCGGCATTGCCGGGCGTGCAGGCGCGCACGCAGGGTGGGGCCCGGGTGGTCTCCACCTGGGACTTCGGCGTACCGGCCAACCAGGCCGCATGGAAGGTGCTGGCGCAGGGTGGCAGCGCGCTGGATGCGGTGGAGGCGGGCGCACGCTGGGCCGAGAGCGAGCTGTGCAACCCTACCGTTGGCCATTGCGGCAATCCGGATCGCGACGGCGTGCTGAGCCTGGATGCGAGCATCATGGACGGCGATGGCCGTTGTGGTGCAGTGGCCGCGCTGGTGGACATCCTGCATCCGGTGTCGGTGGCCCGCAAAGTGATGGAGAACAGCCCGCATGTGCTGCTGGTCGGCGAGGGCGCGCAGCAGTTCGCGGTGCAGCAGGGGTTCGAGCGCAAGCATCTGCTGACGCCGCAGGCCAAAGCGGCCTGGCGCGAGTGGCTGAAGACCGAGAAGTACCAGCCGCAGATCAATGCCGAGCGCCGTGGCATTCCCGGCAACAGCGACAACCACGACACCATCGGCATGCTGGCACTGGATGCCAAGGGCCAGCTGGCCGGTGCCTGCACCACCAGCGGCATGGCGTGGAAACTGCACGGTCGCGTTGGCGACAGTCCGATCATCGGCGCCGGCCTGTACGTCGACAACGACGTCGGCGCGGCCACTGCTTCGGGGGTGGGTGAAGAGATGATCCGCAACGCGGCTTCGTTCCTGGTGGTCGAGCTGATGCGCCAGGGGCGTTCACCGGCGCAGGCCTGCCGTGAAGCCATCGACCGCGTGGTGCGCAAGCGCCCGGAAGCGAGCAGAACGTTGCAGGTGTGCTTCCTGGCCATGAACAAGCAGGGCGAGGTCGGCGCCTATGCGCTGCATCGTGGCTTCGTCTATGCGGTGTGCGATGCGCAGCGCCAGGATGACCTGCGTGACTCGCCGTCGATCTACACGAGCACCCAGGCGTGAGTACGCGGCTGACCCTGGAGATCGCCAGCAACTCGCTGGCCTCGGCGCTGGCCGCGCAGGCTGGCGGCGCCGACCGCATCGAACTGTTCGACAACCTGGCCGAGGGCGGCACCACGCCGTCGTTCGCCAGCATCGCGATGGCCCGCGAGCGCCTGTCGATTCCGCTGTTCGTGCTGGTGCGGCCACGCCCGGGCGACTTCCACTACGACGCGCTGGAAACCGAACTGATGCTGCGTGACATCGCGCAGTGCCGCGCGCTGGGTTGCGATGGCGTGGTGATCGGCGCGCTGGACGTGCAGGGCGGCATCGACCTGGCGCTGTGCCGGGAACTGGTGCAGGCCGCCGGGCCGTTGCAGGTGACCTTCCATCGCGCCTTCGACGCCGCCCGCGATCTGCCGGCGGCGCTGGAGCAGGTGATCGGGCTGGGCTGCCAGCGCGTGCTGACCTCGGGCGGGCAGGCCAGCGCCGAGGCCGGTGCCGATGTGCTGGCGGGCCTGGTCACCCAGGCGGCGGGGCGCATCACGGTGATGGCTGGCGCCGGATTGGCCCCGGGCAACATCGCAACCGTCGCGCGGCAGACCGGCTGTACCGAACTGCACGCCTCCGCAAAAGGCCTGCGCCGCTCGGCGATGCAGTTCCAGAACCCGGCCCTGCGCGGTCTGGACCCGGACTGGAGCCAGACCGCCACCGCTACCGTGGCCGCGCTGCGGCAGGCGCTGGACGGCTGATCGCTGCCCAGGGTCGGATCCCTTCGCAGAAGGGCTCTGACCCCGGGGCTGTCCCGCGACGGACAAAACCGTTCCGCGCGCGATTGTCGTGATCATGTCACTACTTCGTGCGCCGTTCTGTCAGCAATGCGTCGCAACTCTTTGATTGTTCTGGACACCGGCAGCCGATAGCGGCATCTCGCCGGCTGTTGCTGCGTTGCCGCATGCCGGGCGTGGTTCAGCTGTGCTTTAGTTTGGATCGATCCACAGGGGAGGTGCCATATCGGTCGTGAACCGATCCAAGCGCCTGGATCCGTCGTAGTGCCGCGCCACCGTCCGCCCGTGCGTCCACATCTTCGAAGAGCAACCACCCATGGCTCAGATCGTCCACAAGCGTCGCCACCTGCTGTCCCAGGCCCTGATCCTGGCCCTGTTGCCGCTGGCGGCCAGCGCGCAGGAAGCTGCCAGTTCGTCCACCAAGGATCTGGACGCGGTCACCGTCACCGGCTCGCGCATCAAGCGCGCCAGCGTCGAGGGCCCGGCGCCGGTCAACGTGATCACCGCCGCGCAGATCCAGAAGGAAGGCTTTGTCAGCGTGTACGACGCGCTGAAGACCCTCACCGAGGCCACAGGCACCGTTGAAGCCGCATCGCAATGGGGCTCGCATACGCCCAATGCCAGCGGCCTGAACCTGCGCGGGATGGGCCCGAACCGCTCGCTGCTGCTGGTCAATGGCCGTCGTGTAGCGGATTACCCGCTGCCCTACGGTGGCGAAACCAACTTCTCCAACTACGGCAACATTCCGGCCGCGGCGGTGGAGCGCATTGAAGTGCTGACCGGTGGCGCCTCGGCCATCTACGGTTCGGATGCGATCGCCGGCGTGGTCAACGTCATCCTCAAAACCAACTACGACGGCGACGAAGTACGCGTGCGCGGCGGCACTTCCAGCGAAGGCGGACGTGATACCTGGGATCTGTCCTGGGCCGGTGGCAAGACCGGCGACAACTGGAGCGTGACCTACGCGCTGCAGTACACCAAGCGCGACCCGCTGTTCGGGCGTGATCGCCCGCAGATGGACGATGCCGACGATGCGCCGTACCCGTCCTGGAACATGGAACAACGCAAGGTCGGCTTCCGTCCCACCGCCGGTCTGGCGCTGATCGATCCGACCACGGGCCAGCGCCTGGCGCCGCCCACCGGCACCTGCGAAAAATTCGACGGCGAGTATTACACCGCCGATCGATTGGTCTACAACTACGCCGCCAACCGCATCACCAACACCGGCCGCCTGTGCGGCATGAGCGCCGACTACGCCAACTGGCTGCTTACCGGCGGCGCCGAGAACGTGTCCGGAAACCTGTACGCCACCTTCGATTTCAGCAATGACCTGCAGGCCTGGACCAACCTGGCGGTGTATCGCTCCGAAGCGATCTGGGGCACCAATCCGCCCGGCGTGTCGCTGATCGACGATGACAACGGCTATTACTGGGATGCCAACCGCAACCGGCCGATCCTGGGGGTGCGCCAGTTCACCCCGAACGAAGTCGGGGGCCTGGATACGCTGCGCAACACCAACCGCGAACTGTCCTGGGACTGGAGCGCGGGCCTGCGCGGGCGCCTGGCCGACCGTTTTGACTGGAGTGCCACGGTGGGGCGTTCCTATTACCGCGTGGAAGAACGGCAGAACGTGGTCGACAAGCAGAAGTCGTATGACTACTTCCTTGGCCCGCGCCTGGGCACCACCGCCGATGGCGAGGCGATCTATGCGTTGAACGAATCGCGCTGGTGGAACCCGCTGACGCCGGACCAGTACTGGCAGATGGGGACCGTGGCGAAGAACCGCGCGGCGTCATGGGTCAACCAGGCGTCGGCGGATATCACCGGCGAGCTGTTCCAGGGCTGGGCCGGCCCGATTTCGTTTGCGGCGGTGGCTGAAGTCGCGCAGCAGGGCTATCACCTCAGTCCGGACCCGCGCGCTGGCATCGACTTCGACCTGCAGAATGTCGATCGCGGCGGCGGCGAGCGTACCCGCTACTCGGCCGGCGTCGAGTTCAAGATCCCGCTGCTGGACAGCGTGACCGCTACTGCGGCCGCGCGCTACGACCGCTATGGCAACTACAAGGCCGATGACAGCAGCGAAGCGCTGGACATCGGCAGCCAGAAGGAAACCACCTGGAACGTCGGCCTGGAATGGCGCCCGGTCGAATCGCTGCTGGTGCGTGGCTCGTACGCCACCAGCTTCCATGCGCCGGACATGCATTACCTGCTGGGCCAGCCGAGCAGTTCGGAAGTGCAGACCTATGACCGCCTGCGCTGCATCCAGAGCGGCGCGTACCTGGTCAACAACTGTGGCGTGGGCAACACCGACGTCTGGTACACGTTCGACGTGAACCGGCGTGGGACGCCGCTGCTGCGCTCGGAGACCGGTGATTCGTGGACGGTCGGCTTCGTCTGGGACGTGCTGCCGAACCTGTCGGTCAGTGCCGACTACTGGGCGATCAAGCTGGAAGACATGATCGTCGACGTCGGCGCCGATGAGGTGCTGGCCAGCGAGGCCGGCTGCCTGACCGGCAAGAACATGGACGGTACGCCATGGGCCAACCCGGCCGGTGGCGAGTACTGCGCCGGCATCCTGGCCCGCGTGAACCGTGACAGCAACGGTCGCCTGGTATCGATCGAGCGCGGCCCGTTCAACCTGGCCAGCCGCGAGGTGCGCGGCATCGACCTGACCGCGCGCTATCGCCTGGAAACCGCGCGGTGGGGCAGCTTCCAGCTGGGCGTGAACTACACCAACCAGATCTCGACCAAGGAGCAACGCTACGCCGCCGACCCGAATCCGGAACGCCGCGATCGTGACCTGCGCAGCAAGCTGCGCGCGAGCCTGGCCTGGCAGCGCGGCAACTGGAACGCCAATGTCTATGCCGACCGCATCGGTTCGGTGCCGGGCGTGCGCTACCACTGGGGTACCGACCGCCTGGACAACCCTGGTGGCTGCCTGCCGTTCGCCGATGGCTACGTGCCCAGTGACAGCCCGTCGCTGAACTGCCTGGAGCCGGCACGGCTGCCGGATGGTTCGGTGAACCCGAACCCCAACGCCGGGCAGCAGACGGCGCGCTACTACGGTCGAGTGGGGCCGTTCATCACCTGGAACTTCAACGTGGGCTACCAGCTGACCGAACACGCGAAGGTAAACGTGTACGTCAACAACGCCTTCAACGCCGCCAGCTGGAACCACAAGGACCCGTACAAGCTGGATTACGACTTCGCTCCGACCCGCCTGCTGGGCGCGGTCGGCCGCGAGTTCGCGTTGGAGTATGTGTTCACCTTCTGAGGTGACCTGCCTCCGCCGGTAGGTCCACGCCATGCGTGGATATGGACACCCGGGTGCCCATTCAGGAAATGCGGACAGGCTGGATTTGACCTTCCCACGATGGCAAGGTTTAGCCTGTCCGCATCCAGAAGGAGCCCCGGGAATCCGATCATGAGCACGCCCCGCGCCACTGCAGCCCCCGCAAGCCCTGCCACCATCAGCCTGCCCATCGAGGGCATGACCTGTGCCAGCTGTGTCGGCCGGGTCGAGGCGGCGCTGTCCAGGGTCGAAGGCGTGGGCAGTGTTTCGGTCAATCTGGCCACCGAGCGCGCGGATATCCGCCCGTCCGGTCCGGTCGATCGGGCCGCGTTGATCCAGGCGGTGGAGCGGGTGGGCTACGACGTGCCCGCTGCCACCACCGAGCTGTCGGTCGAGGGCATGACCTGTGCGTCCTGCGTGGGCCGAGTCGAACGTGCGCTGTTGGCCGTGCCCGGCGTCAGCCAGGCCAGCGTGAACCTGGCCACGGAGCGCGCCACGGTGCGTGGCGTGGCGGAAGTTGCAGCGCTGGTCGCCGCGATCGACAAGGCCGGCTATGACGCACGCGTGATTGAAGCCGGCGTGCAGTCCGATGACGAGGCCGCGGAAAAGAAGGATGCCGAGCGCGCCGAACTGAAGCGCGACCTGATCGTGGCGTCCGCGCTGGCGCTGCCGGTGTTCGTGCTGGAGATGGGGTCGCACCTGATCCCCGGCATGCACGAATGGGTGATGTCCACCATCGGCATGCAGGCCAGCTGGTACCTGCAGTTCGTGCTGACCGCGCTGGTGCTCGCCATCCCGGGCCGCCGCTTCTACCAGAAGGGCATCCCCGCGCTGCTGCGGCTGGCGCCGGACATGAATTCGCTGGTGGCGGTGGGCACTGCCGCAGCGTTTGGCTACTCGGTGGTGGCCACGTTCCTGCCGACGCTGTTGCCGGCGGGCACGGTGAACGTCTACTACGAAGCAGCGGCGGTGATCGTTGCGCTGATCCTGCTCGGCCGCTTCCTTGAGGCCCGGGCCAAGGGCCGCACCTCCGAGGCGATCAAGCGACTGGTCAATCTGCAGGCGAAGGTTGCCCACGTGGTCCGTGACGGCCGGACGGTGGATGTCCCGGTCAATGAAGTGCTGAGCGGCGACGTGGTGGAAGTGCGCCCGGGCGAGCGCGTGCCGGTCGACGGCGAGGTGGTCGAGGGCCGCAGCTACATCGACGAGTCGATGATCAGCGGCGAGCCGATCCCGGTCGAGAAGCAGCCGGGCAGCAGCGTGGTGGGCGGTACGGTCAACCAGAAGGGCGCACTGACGGTACGTGCCACGGCGGTGGGCGCGCAGACCATGCTGGCGCAGATCATCCGCATGGTCGAACAGGCGCAGGGCTCGAAGCTGCCGATCCAGGCGGTGGTCGACAAGGTCACCCTGTGGTTCGTGCCGGCGGTGATGCTGGCCGCGCTGGCGACCTTCGCAGTCTGGCTGATCTTCGGGCCCTCGCCAGCGCTGAGCTTCGCGCTGGTCAATGCGGTGGCGGTGCTGATCATTGCCTGCCCGTGCGCGATGGGGTTGGCGACGCCGACCTCGATCATGGTCGGGACCGGCCGTGGCGCCGAGATGGGTGTGCTGTTCCGCAAGGGTGAAGCGCTCCAGTTGTTGAAGGATGCACAGGTGGTGGCGGTGGACAAGACCGGCACGCTGACCGAAGGGCGCCCGCGCCTGACCGATCTGGAGATTGCTGCCGGCTTCGATCACAACACGGTGCTGGCGGCAGTTGCCGCAACGGAGTGGCGCTCGGAGCATCCCATCGCCCGCGCGATTGTTGATGCCGCGACCGGCCAGGGCATCGCGTTGCCGGGCATGGTCGACTTCGAATCGGTCACCGGCATGGGCGTGCGGGCCAGTGTCGAGGGTGCACGCGTGGAGGTCGGTGCCGATCGCTTCATGCGCGACCTGGGCGTGGACATCACTTTGTTTGCGACGCTGGCGGCAGAGCTGGGCACCCAGGGCAAGTCGCCGCTGTATGCCGCCATCGACGGCCGCCTGGCCGCAATCATCGCGGTATCCGATCCGATCAAGCCGAGCACGCCGGCCGCAATCGCGGCACTGCATCAGCTCGGCCTTAAGGTGGCGATGATCACCGGTGACAACGCTGGTACCGCGCAGGCGATCGCGCGCCAGCTCGGCATCGACGACGTGGTGGCCGAGGTGCTGCCGGAAGGCAAGGTCGAGGCGGTGCGCCGCTTGAAGGCCACACATGGCCATGTCGCCTTCGTCGGCGACGGCATCAACGATGCGCCGGCGCTGGCCGAGGCCGATGTCGGCCTGGCCATCGGCACCGGCACCGATATCGCGGTCGAGTCGGCCGATGTCGTGCTGATGTCGGGCAACCTGCAGGGCGTGCCGAATGCCATTGCACTATCGAAGGCGACGCTGGGCAACATCCGCCAGAACCTGTTCTGGGCCTTCGCTTACAACACCGCATTGATTCCGGTGGCGGCCGGCGTGCTGTATCCGACCTGGGGCGTGCTGCTCTCGCCGGTGTTCGCGGCCGGTGCGATGGCACTGTCCAGCGTGTTCGTGCTGGGCAACGCGCTGCGCCTGCGCCGCTTCCAGCCGCCGATGGCGGACGCCCCCGCCGCGATCCATTGAGGGAGAACCGCATGAATATCGGTGAAGCCGCCAAGGCCTCCAGCGTGTCGGCGAAAATGATCCGCTACTACGAACAGATCGGCCTCATTCCTGCGGCTGATCGCACCGAGTCGGGCTACCGGGCGTACTCGCAGGCGGACATCCACCGCCTGCGCTTCATCCGCCGCGCGCGCGATCTCGGCTTCCAGGTTGCCGAGATCACCGATCTGCTGGGCCTGTGGAACGACACCTCGCGGCACAGCGCCGACGTCAAGCACCTGGCCGAACAGCACATTGCCGACCTGGAGCAACGCATCGAGCACATGCGGCAGATGGCCGACACGTTGAAGTCGCTGATCAGCTGCTGCGCGGGTGACGAGCGCCCGGAATGCCCGATCCTGGAGCGGTTGGGCGAAGACCATGATGCCCCGGTGCCGGTTGTCGCCGCCAAGACCGGCGCGGTGCGGCGACGCGCACAGAAGCATTGAATCGATATCGCGTGCACTGAAAAGCCCGCCCTGTGACAGTGCACGGGGCGGGCTTGGTTCTGGATGCAGTTCAGGGAATCAGGCAGTGCGAGGCGGGAAGCCGGCATCGTTCACCGCGGCGAACACCTGTTCCTGCGACGCGGTGGTCTGCACCTTGACCAGCCCGGTCGGCGGATCGGCCACCACGCTGGCGTTGGGGTCGATCTGCTGGATCGCACGGGTCACGCTGCGCGCGCAGCCGCCGCAGGTCATGCCGTCGACATGGAATTCCATCTGTAGCTCCTTCGCTGCTCTTGGGATGGGACCAGTGTGCACCTTCCAACGATGGCAGGGTCAAGCGTCGGGCTGAACGACGAACAAGGCGCGGACAAAAAAAACGGCAGCCACCTGTACCAGCGCGGCTGCCGTGGAGGAACGTCCCCGCCAGGGCAGGGCATGGGTTGCGCCGGGACGTGCCCGGCCAACCCGGTGCGGGCTTAGAACTTCCAGTTCACGCCGAAGTACAACTGGCGACCGGCGTACAGGTTGGACAGCAGGCGGGCCTGGCTGTCGTTGCCGATGTAGCTGCGCAGCTCGGACTTGGTGGCGTTCAGCACGGCAGCCGTCACCGTCCAGTCCGGGGTCAGGTTGTAGGCCACGTTCAGGTCAAGCTGGCTGTACGGCTTGGTGTAGGTGGTCATGCCATTGTTCAGCCCGCCGACCACTTCACCGCGACGGTTGTACGAGGCACGCGCCAGGAACTTGTCGTTCTCGTAGAACACGGTGACGTTGGCCTGGTTCTTGGCGCTGCCGACCAGCGGCGATGAGCCGATTTCCTCGCCGTCCAGCACGATCGAGGCCAGGTTGGTGTCGTTGTAGGTGTAGTTGGCCTGCACGCCCAGACCGAAGTCGAAGGTGTACTGGCCATACAGCTCCACGCCCTGCGAAACGCCATCGCGGCCGTTGGCCTGGGTCTCGTACTTCTGCACGGTGACCGACTGCCCGCCGACGTTCATCTGCTGGTCGCGCACCACCGGCACGGTGAAGTTGTCCACGTTCTTGCGGAACAGCGAAACACCTGCGACCGCGCCCGGCTGGAAGTACCACTCCAGGCCCAGGTCGAACTGGACCGCCTTGAACGGCTCCAGCGCCTTGTTGCTGCCCGAGCCGTACCAGCCGGGCGTGTCGGTGCCGCCGGTGACACGGCGATCGTTGGCGTACTCCTCGCTGATGTAACGCAGGCCACCGGGATAGGCGATGCTGGTGTAGCTCGGGCGCGCGACCACCTTCGACGCCGCACCGCGCAGCACCAGGTTGTCGGTGATGTCCCAGGCAATGTTGAAGCTCGGCAGCACGTCGGTATAGGTCTTCTCCAGCGACGACAGGGCGTACACCTTGTCGCGCACCTGGGCGTCGGGCAGGCGGACGAAGCCACCCTGGCAGCGCAGGTTCGGATCGGCGGCCGGATCATCGCAGCTCATCGGCGCGCCGCTGGCGTTGTCGACGAAGTAGTCGTTGAAGCGCTCGACCGAGTCGCTGGACTGGGCGAACTGCTTGGTGCGCACCACGCGCACGCCGACGTTGCCGCGCACGCGCTCGGTGCGGAAGTTGGCCTGGAAGTAGCCGGAGTAGATCTTCTCGTTGACGTCGTAGACGAAGTCTTCTTCGGTGCGGTTGTGCGAGCCGCCGTAGGTCTTGTTCAGGTAATCGATGTAGGCCGGGTAGTTGATGCCCGGGAACACATTGGCGTTGAAGGCGCCGGTGATGTTGCTGATCGGGTTGGACAGGAAGAAGCCCGGCTGCGCGTTGCCAGCGGTCGGATCGCAACCGGCCTGGTAACGGTTGTTGTCATAGTCGGACGGGTCCAGGCCCGGGCACACCCAGTAGGTGTTGCCGGTGTTGCGGTGGACCTTGCCGTCGCGGTACTTGGCACCGAACTGGATCGAGTCCAGCCAGCCGGCCTCGAACAGCTTGGTGACGTCTGCCTGGAAGTAGTTCTGCTTGACTTCGGTCTGCATCCACGACGAGTCGGTGGAACCGGTATCGACTTCGGCGACGCCGGCCATCAGCTGCTGCTGCAGGTCGGGAGAGAACTGCACCGACGGCGTGCCGGTGAGGTCCCACGCGGTGTACTGGTTGCCGGACTGCCACTGGTTGCCCACCTTGCGGCGCGGCTTGGCCGACATGCGGAAGTTCATCGACGGACCACCTTCGGACCAGGTGCGGCCGCCGGTGAACGAGGCTTTCCAGAGGGGGCTGATGTCCCAGTCAATGGTCAGGTCCGCGGTCTGCGACAGTGCCTTTTCCTTGCTGTAGCCGCCGGTGAGCTGCGGGGTGGGGATGGTGCAGTCGTCCGGGCCCCAGCCACCGGGCTTGAGGCCGGCGGCAGCCGCTTCATCCTCGCTGCAGTAGTAGGTCTTACCGGCCAGCTTCTGGTACTGCGCGCCGGTGACGATGCTGCCGCTCGGATCGAAGTCCAGGCCATTGAGCAGGCGGCCGCCGGCCCAGTTGCCGTCCTGGTTGTAGCGGGCCAGGTTCCACTCCGGCACCTTCAGCATGTTCTGGGTGTAGTCACCCTGCAGCTCGAAGCGGAAGTAGTTGGCCGTCATCGTGACGTTGTCGACCGGCTTGAACTGGAAGGTCAGCTGCCCGCCCTTGCGTTCGCGCTTCTCTTCCTTCACCGCGAAGTTCACCGAGGTCGGCATGAAGAACTCACTGTAGTTCTTGCCGGTCTGGTTGTTGAAACCGGACTCGCCCCACCAGTAGTGGATGCCATCCTGCTCCAGCAGGTTGCCGTTGGCATCGCGGGCGGTGGTGCCGTTGCCGTACCACTGGTAGTCCTCGGTGCTGGCCTCCATGGTGCGGGTAGTGCGTTTCTGCTGGGTCACGCCGACCAGCACGCCGAAGCGGTCGTCCTTGCTGTGCCAGGAATACAGCGCCGACACCTGCGGGTCGACGTCGTGGCTGGTGTCGGAGGTGGTGCCCTCCAGGTTCACGTAGCCGGAGTTGGATTCCATGTCGAGCGGACGGCGGGTATGCAGGATGACCGTGCCGCCGATGCCGCCTTCGTCGATGCGTGCTTCCGGCGACTTGAACAGCTCGGCGCTGGACAGCATGTTCGACGGCAGCAGGGTGTAGTTGAAGGAACGGGTGGCTTCGTTGTTGGTTTCCGAGGAGGCGACGAAGTTGCCGTTCAACTGGGTCAGGGTCAGGTCCGGTGCAAGGCCGCGCACGCTGACGCTCTTGCCTTCGCCACCGCTGCGGGTGATGACCACGCCGGGCACGCGCTGCAGTGCGTCGGCCACGTTCTTGTCGGGGAACTTGCCGACGTCTTCGGCGGTGATCACTTCGACCACGGCGTTGGCATCGCGCTTCTGCTCAAGGCTCTTTTCAATGGCATAGCGGTAGCCGGTGACCTGGACGCTGTCCAGAGTCGTGGCGTCCTGCGAGCCGGTGGTCGTGGCCTGCTGCGCGGCGGCGCCTGCCGGAATGACGGCGGCAGCCAGGGCCAGCGCGATGGCCAGCGACAATGCGTCCTGGCCGTGCGTACGTGTTGAATGCTTCATTCCCATCTCTCCCTCTCTCCTGGATTGATCCGGTGACGTGGCACGGACAACTTGAATCGATCTAATTTGAAGTGAATTTGTCGCTGTCGCCATGCAGTGGCAGTAGCACCGCACGCGTGGCCTGGTGTACGTCCTGTTGCTGCTCCCCCAACTCCCGGCCATCGCAGCGTCGTCTTGGATCGATCTAAGCGATGGGCGGGCGATTTTTAGCATGGGTCGCCCTTGGGCGCATGCTGCTCCGCAATATGGTACTGGCGTGGCGTAGGGATGACGGTTTGCTGAAATCAGTGAAATCGTTTTCGTGCGCAGGGAAGGGGGCGGCAGGGCTGCGCCCTGCACCTGCGGGTAGTGCCGGCCGCTGGCCGGCAAGAGCCAAAGCCAAAGCGGCTCTGGGTTGTCTGGGTTTGGCGGTGCGGTGTGGACTGGCAGGACACGCCGTAAACCCTTCCATGGGGGCTCGATGGCGCCATCCATGGCGCCAACGGTCCTGCCAGCCCACACCGCCCCACCTTTGACAGTTTCCCGGTGACGGTTGGATTGATCCTGGAGCGACATGGGGTCATGGGGTCAGATCCGTTTCCCGTTGGAAAACGGATCTGACCCCGGATTGATTTCGATATCTGACAGAGATTCATCCACGCATGGCGTGGATCCATCCACAGTTCGCGGAAATCTGTCGAAGGCGGGGTGGGTCCGGTTGCGGGGGTGTCCGCGGCATGGATGCCGCGGCCAAGCCCCCAGGGATGGGTTTACGGCGTCCCTCGCAACCGGACCCACCCCGCCATTCCACGGATCGCCGGCTTTTGCTGTTGCTTCGGCTGTTGCTTCTGAGGTTGCCGGCCAGCGGCCGGCACTACCGCGGGTGCAGGGCGCAGCCCTGCCGAATACCCCCTCATGCTGCGCCGCAGAATGCATTCGGCTGAACCTGCATGCTCTACTTGAATCGATCTAAATCCACGGTCACGTGGGTCGGGCGTCATTCCAGGGGGAGCCTTCTGCCGGTCCAGGCAGAGCTCAGCGGAACGGTGCCGGAAGGCCCGGGCCGTCTGTCTCTGCGTCATCGACTACAGGAACCCGACATGCGTCCAGTGCCGTCCGCTCCCGCCGTCCCATCATCCTCGCGCCCGCTGGCGCGCCTGGCCTGCCTGCTTGCGCTGTCGGCGGCGCCGATGCTGCTGCAGGCCGCGCCGGCAGCGCTGGAGCGCGAGGTCAACACCTTCATCGGCAGCAAGGACGACGGCAACACGTTCCCGGGTGCGTCGGCACCGTTCGGCCTGATCCAGGTCAGCCCGATCGGCAGCCACTATTCGGGTTGGCGCTATGACGACGAGAAGATCCGTGGCTTCGGCCACTCCTTCATCTCCGGTGCCGGCTGCTGGGAACAGGGCGGCCAGGTGTCGGTGCTGCCGGTCACGGGCTCGATCGGTCCGGGCGGCGATTTCGATACCGGCAACGCCAGGCAGTTCGACCACAAGGCCTACGCCGCGTCCTACACCCACGATGGCGAGGTCGGCCAGGCCGGCTACTACAAGGTGCGGCTGACCAGCTACGGCGGCATCGATGCCGAGGCGACCGCGCGTACCCGTGCTGCGGCCGAGCGCTACACCTTCAGCCAGCGCAGTGGCGATGGCCACGTGCTGGTCAATGTCGGCCAGGCCAACGAGCGCCATTCGGTGATCGGCAGCGTGGTCGATGTGGTCGGCGACCGCGTGGTCGAGGGCAAGCTGGTCACCAAGAGTTTCTGCGGCGGCCATCAGTACACCACCTGGTTCCGCATCGAGTTCGACCGTCCGTTCAAGGCGCATGGCACCTGGGGTGAGGGCGGCGGCCTGCCGGGCGCGCGCCACAGCATGGAAGGCGAGCAGAAGCCGAACGGTGCCTGGCTCAGCTTCGACCTGGCCAAGGGCCAGTCGGTGACGGCGGTCAGCGCGATCTCGCACGTGGATGCCGAAGGCGCGCGCACCAACCTGCGTGCCGAGGGCATGCAGGGTGGGTCGCTGCTCGGTTTCGACCGCATGCGCGCGCTGTCGCAGCAGGCCTGGCGTGAGCAGCTTGGCCGTGTACGCGTGCAGGGCGGCACCGCCGATGACCGCACCGTGTTCTACAGCGCGGTCTACCACGCGCTGCTGCAGCCGATGACCGGCAACGATGCCGATGGCCGCTACCGCGGCTATGACGATGGCATCCACCGTGCCGAAGGCTGGACCTATTACGAGTACTTCTCGCTGTGGGATACCTACCGCGCGCAGAACCAGTGGCTGGCACTGACCCGCCCGGACGTGGCGCGCGACATCGGCCGCACCCTGCTGGCGATCGATGAGCAGGGCGGTTGGCTGCCGCGCTGGGGCTATGCCAACTTCGAAACCAACATCATGACCGGCGATCCGGTCACCCCGTTCATGGTCGACCTGTGGCGGTTCGGTGCACTCAAGGGCCGTGAATCGCAGGCGTGGGATGCGCTGCGCCGCAATGCCTTCGGCACGCCGCCGCTGAACTCGCGCATGGCCGGCCGCTCCGGCAACCCGACCTACCTGGACAAGGGCTACGTGGCCTATGACCGCGCGTTCCCGTCCAAGGGCATGGACGTCGATCCGCACCACGGTGGTTCGGCCACGCTGGAGTACGCGCTGGCCGACTGCGCGCTCTCGCAGATGGCCGACGGCCTGGGCCATGCCCAGGATGCGGCGACGCTGCGCGAGCGCGGCCGCAACTGGCGCAAGGTGTGGGACCCGCAGGTGCGCGACGCCGAGACCGGCTTCACCGGGTTCCCGCGCCCGCGTACCGAGGACGGCCAGTGGTACACCCCGTCCGACGGCCATTACAGCCCGCGTTCGCACCACGGTTTCCACGAGGGCACGGCGTGGCAGTACCAGTGGCTGGCGCAGCAGGACGTGCCGGGCCTGGTCGAAGCGATGGACGGCCGCGAGCAGGCGGGCCGCCGCCTCGATGCGTTCTTCGCGATGGACGCGCTGCAGGCCGACCCGCTCAATGCCGCCCGCAAGGCGTGGGTGGTCGGGCCGTACAGCTACTACAACCAGTTCCGCTACAACCCGAACAACGAGCCGGACCTGCACTCGCCGTGGCTGTACACGCTGATCGGCCAGCCGTGGAAGACCGCGGCCGTGGTGCGTGCGGCGCAGCAGCTGTTCACCAATGCCCCCAACGGTGTGACCGGCAACGATGACCTCGGCACGATGTCGGCCTGGTACCTGTTCAGTGCCATCGGCGTGTACCCGGCGGTGCCGGGCAGCGGCCAGTTCCTGCTGCACACCCCGCGCTTCAGCAAGGTGGAAGTGGACATGGGCAATGGCCGCACCCTGCGCATCGACGCGCCGGGCGCCGATGGCCGCCGCCTGCAGTATGTGCAGGGCGTGCAGGTCGATGGCCAGGCGCATGCACCGGTGTGGCTGGACTGGAACCGCCTGCAGCAGGGCCCGCGCGTGCGCTTTGCGCTGGATGCGAAGGTGCCGGAGCAGGGCTGGGGCACGGCGGTGAAGGATCTGCCGGTATCCTGGTGCGCGGCACCGGGCAGCCAGCTGCGCTGAGCCGGACTGTGCCGTTCGCGGTGACCCAGCGAACGGCACGGCACGACACGGCCCTGATCCATTAGGCTTGAGCTTCCAGCGGAGTCCGGGAAGACGATGAACGACAACGGCAGCAGTCCCAGCAAGCGCGCCGGCAAGGCGGTGACGGTGACCGACATCGCGCGTGCGATCGGCGTGTCACGGGCAACCGTGTCGCTGGTGCTGCGCGGCAGCCCGCTGGTCAATGTCGATACCCGCGCCAAGGTCGAGGCCGAGCTGCGCCGCCAGCGCTATGTCTACAACCGCGCGGCGGCCAACCTGCGCCGGCGCACCTCGTCGAGCATCGCGCTGGTGATCAACGACCTGTCCAACCCGTTCTTCGCCGAATTCGCGTCAGGCGTGGACGAGGCGCTGGGCGGGCGCGGTTACGTGACGTTGCTGGGCAGCACCGGGGAATCGCCAGAGCGCCAGCAGGCCGTGCTGTCCACGCTGATGGAGCACACCCCGGCCGGCCTGATCCTGTCGCCTGCCGAGGGCAGCGACACCGCGCAGTTGCGGCAGGCGCTGGGCGCCAATGCCAACGTGCTGCTGTTCAACCGCGAACTGGCCGGGGCTGACTGGGACTTCCTGACCCTGGACAACCAGCACGGCGCCTATCTGGCCACGCGCCACCTGATCGAGCGCGGCCATCGCCAGATCGCCTTCTTCGGCGGCCACGCCGCATCCAGTTCCTGCCACCAGCGCCGCGCCGGTTTCCAGCAGGCGCTGGCCGAGGCCGGGCTGTCGCTGCCGCCGGGTTGGATGATCGAGTCGGCGCCGAACCGCCTGGAAGCAGCAGCGCGCACCGATGAACTGTTTGCCGATGGCCATCGTCCGAGTGCGGCGGTCTGCTACAACGACACCGTCGCGCTGGGCCTGATGCTGGGCTTGAACTCGCGTGGCATCCGTCCCGGTGGCGACTTTGCCGTTACTGGTTTCGATGACATTTCCGAGGCTGCGGTGGCGGTGCCACCGTTGACCACGCTCACTGCCGACCCGCGCGAGCGTGGCCGGCAAGCGGCCGCGCTGCTGCTGCAACGGCTGGACGAACCGGATGCGCCGCCACGGCGCACGGTCGCGCCGGTGCAGCTGCGCATCCGCGAAAGCAGTGCTGCGCGACCGAACTGATTCCTTTCATACACCCCTTCCACGCAACAACGACCTTCCGCGCATCGAGGCGCGTACCGCATGCCGATTTCCGCAACGCCCCGTCCATCGGGTTCCTCGGGCAACGCACCCGCCGTCACCAACGGCAAGGCGTTGGCTGTCGTCACCACGATCTTCTTCATGTGGGGCTTCCTGACCTGCCTCAATGACATCCTGATCCCGCACCTGAAGGCGGTGTTCGAACTGAACTACGCCAAGGCGATGCTGGTGCAGTTCACCTTCTTCGGCACCTATTTCCTGATGTCGCTGCCGGCGGGGCGGTTGGTGGCGGCGCTGGGCTACAAGAAAGGCATCGTCGCCGGCCTGGTGATCGCCGGCATCGGCGCGCTGGGCTTCTGGCCGGCGGCCGAACTGCGCGTCTATGGCGCCTTCCTCGGCGCACTGTTCGTGCTGGCCACCGGCATTACCGTGCTGCAGGTGGCCGCCAACCCCTATGTCGCGCTGCTGGGCCCGGAGCAGACCAGCTCCAGCCGCCTGACCCTGGCGCAGGCGCTGAACTCGCTGGGCACGGCCATCGCCCCGATCTTCGGCGGCATGCTGATCCTGTCCAACACGGTCAAGAGCGCTGACGACATCGCGGCGCTGCCGGCCGCCGAGCAGCTGGCCTACCGTGCCGCCGAGGCGCAGGCTGTGCAGGGTCCGTACGTGGGCCTGGCGGTGGCGCTGGTGCTGCTGGCGCTGTTCGTATTCCTGTTCCGCCTTCCGGCGCTGAGCGACGCCACCGAGCAGGCCGACCAGGGCCACCACCACAGCTACCTGGATGCGCTGCGCAAGCGCCACCTGCTGCTGGGCGTGCTGGGCATCTTCTTCTACGTCGGCGCCGAAGTGTCGATTGGCAGCTTCCTGGTCAACTACCTGTCGATGCCGAACATCGGTGGCTTCAGCGAGCAGCAGGCCACGCATTACGTGTCTGCCTACTGGACGATGGCGATGATCGGCCGCTTCGCCGGTTCGGCGCTGCTGGCGCGCTTCTCGCCCAGCCGTCTGCTGGCGATCTTCGCGCTGGTCAACGTGGCGCTGCTGGTCACCACCATGCTGAGCTCCGGCAACGTCGCGCTGTACTCGGTGGTGGCCATCGGCCTGTTCAACTCGATCATGTTCCCGACCATCTTCGCGCTGAGCATCGAGCGCCTCGGCCCGCTGACCAACAAGGGGTCCAGCCTGCTGATCATGGCCATCGTCGGCGGTGCCGTGGTGCCGTACCTGCAGGGCGTGCTGGCCGACCACATCGGTGTGCAGGCCAGCTTCATCCTGCCGCTGCTGTGCTACGGCTACATCATTTTCTACGGACTGGTCGGCGCGCGTACGCCGGCCTCCGCAACGCAGGGAGGCTGAGTCCGGAATGGGTGCCATCGTTTGCTTCGGCGAAATTTTGATCGATCTACTAGCACAGCCGCCGGCCTCGGCCGATACCCCGCGTGCGTTCCTGCAGTACGCGGGTGGGGCGCCGGCCAACGTCGCGGTGGCGGCTGCGCGGCTGGGTGCGAAGACCCAGTTCGTCGGCATGCTCGGCCGCGACATGTTCGGTGACTTCCTGGCCGACAGCCTGGTCGAGCATGGCGTGGGTACCGACTACATCGTGCGTACCGACGCGGCCAAGACGGCACTGGCCTTCGTGGCCCTGGATGCCAATGGCGAGCGCAGTTTCAGTTTCTACCGCCCGCCGGCGGCTGACCTGCTGTTCCGTGACAGCGACTTCCAGGCGGCGTGCCTCGACAGCGCGCAATGCTTCCACGTCTGTTCCAACAGCCTGACCGAGCCGGCCATCGCCGAGGCGACCTTCGCCGGCATGGACCGTGCCCGCGCTGCTGGTGCGGTGGTCAGCCTGGACCTCAACCTGCGTCCTGCCCTGTGGCCGGCGAACGAGGACCCGGCGCCGCGCCTGTGGCAGGCGCTGGAACGCGCCGACCTGGTCAAGCTGTCGCGCGAGGAGCTGGACTACCTGGCCGCGCCGCTGGGCGCCGATGGCGAGGCGGCGGTGCTGCGGCGCCTGCTGGCCGCGCGGGCGCGCTGGGTGATCGTCACCGATGGTGCAGCCACGCTGCACTGGTACACCCGCGACAACCACGGCACGGTCACCAGCTTCCGCGTGGCCACGGTCGACACCACGGCGGCCGGTGATGCCTTCGTCGGCGGCGTGCTGGTCGGCCTGCTGGAGCGCGGCGGGGCCGGTGCCGGTTTTACCGCCTTCTGCCAGGACCCCGAGGCGATCACCGCCACGCTGCGCTTCGGCGCTGCGGTCGGCGCGCTGGCTGTTACCCGCAAGGGCGCGTTCGCCGCGATGCCCTCGCTCGATGAAGTGCAGCAGCTGCTGCAGGCACAGGACATTACCGCATGAGCACCTCGCCCGATTTCCGTTCGCCCGCGTTCCTGCGCGCGCACATCGCCGACACCATGGCGTTCTACCACCCGCGCTGCATCGATCCCAATGGTGGCTTTTTCCACTACTTCCGTGATGACGGCAGCATCTACGATGCCAGCCATCGCCACCTGGTGAGCAGCACCCGTTTCGTCTTCAACTACGCGATGGCCTACCGCGAGTTCGGCAATGCCGAGTACCGCGACGCGGTCGAGCACGGCGTGCGCTACCTGCGCGAGGTGCACCGCAACCCCGCCACCGGCGGCTACGCCTGGACCCTGCGTGATGGCAAGGTCGAGGACGACATGAACCACTGCTACGGCGTGGCCTTCGTGCTGCTGGCCTACAGCTGCGCGCTGAAGGCAGGTATCGAGCAGGCGCGCGCGTGGATGGACGAGACCTGGCAGCTGCTGGAAGCGCGCTTCTGGGAGCCGCAGCACGGGCTCTACAAGGATGAAGCGGACGGCCAGTGGAACTTCACCGGCTACCGTGGACAGAACGCCAACATGCACATGTGCGAGGCGATGCTGGCCGCGTTCGAGGCCAGTGGCGAGCAGCGCTATGTGGAGCGCGCGCTGCAGCTGGCCGACAACATGACCCGCCGCCAGGCGGCCAAGGCCGGCGGGCTGGTCTGGGAACACTACGATGAGAACTGGGAGATCGACTGGGACTACAACCTGGACGACCCCAAGCACCTGTTCCGCCCGTGGGGCTTCCAACCGGGGCACCAGACCGAGTGGGCCAAGCTGCTGCTGATCCTCGATCGCCACGTGCAGGCCGACTGGCTGGTGCCGACCGCGCAGCACCTGTTCGACGTGGCCGTGGCGCGCAGCTGGGACGAAGCGCGAGGTGGCCTGTACTACGGCTTCGCACCGGAATCGCGCCGGCAGCCGGGCATGGATGGCGCGCCGATCGGTGGCGACAGCTTCGTCTGCGACGACGACAAGTACTTCTGGGTGCAGGCCGAAACGCTGGCGACCGCCGCACTGATGGCCAAGCGCACCGGCGATGACCGCTACTGGCAGTGGTACGAACGCATCTGGGCGTATTCGTGGGAACACTTCGTCGACCATCAGTTCGGCGCCTGGTTCCGCATCCTCGATGCCGACAACCGCAAGTACAGCGACGAGAAGAGCCCGGCCGGCAAGGTGGATTACCACACCATGGGCGCGTGCTACGAAGTGTTGAACGTGGTGCGTTGAGGCGCGTGTCGCCATACGCATGATGAATCGGAATCAGTAGCGCCGGGCCACGCCCGGCGGAAAAACAGGAGCTCCGCGTGCATCGTCTTTCCCTCGTTGTCCGTCTGCTCCTGCTGCTGGTCGCAACGTCGGCCTTCCCGGCAATTGCAGCGCCTCTGCAGGCACAGTGGGAGTTCCGCATGCTGACCGGCGACGCGCAGGGCGCCGCCCACCCAGGCCTGCAGCAATGGCGTGCGGCAACGGTGCCGGGCAGCGTGCACACCGACCTGCTGGCGCATGCGCTGATCCGCGACCCGTACGTGGGTGCGCCCGAAGCGGAGCTGCAATGGATCGGCCTGGCGGCCTGGGAGTACCGCGCGCGCTTCGACGTGGACGCGGCGATGCTGGCCAAGCCCCATGCCGAACTGCGCTTCGACGGGCTGGACACTTATGCCGAAGTAAGCCTCAACGGCAAGCCGCTGCTGCGCGCGGACAACGCGCACCGGACCTGGCGCGCGCGCGTGGAAGGGCATCTGCGCGCCAGGGGCAATGAACTGCAGATCGTGTTCCGCTCACCGATCCGCACGCTGCTTCCGGGCGTACAGGCGATGCCACACAGGATCGCTGGCAACTACCCGTCGCCGTATGGCGATGAGCCGAAGGACGCGATGGTCGGCAACTTCGCGCGCAAGCCGGCCTACCACTTCGGTTGGGACTGGGGCCCGCGTTATGTCACCGCCGGGGTCTGGCGCGGGGTCGACCTGCAGGCCTGGGATACGCACCGCCTGACCAGTATTGCCGTGCGCACCGATGCATTGAGCGCGGAGCAGGCGAAGCTGGCGGTGCTGCTGCAGGTGGAGCAGGGCAGCGCCACCGGTTCTGCGGTCGTCAATGTGGAAGTCCTCGATCCGCAGGGTCGCAGCGTGGCCCAGCAGCAGCGCACCGTACTGCTGAAGCCCGGGCAGAACAGTGTTGAACTACCGATTGAACTGGCGGAACCGAAGCGGTGGTGGCCGGTCGGCCATGGTGCGCAGGATCGCTATACCGTGCAGGCGCGCCTGGATGGCGGTGCCGACGCAACGCTGGTGCGCGAGCAGCGCATCGGCCTGCGCACGGTCGAACTGCGCCGCGAAGAGGACGGCAAGGGCGGGCAGGGCTTCGCCTTCGTCATCAACGGCGTGCCGATCTTCGCCAAGGGCGCCAACGTCATTCCGTTCGATGCCTTCCCTGCCCGCGTCGACGCAGCACGCCTGCGCCAGGTGCTGACCGCCGCGCGCGACGCCAACATGAACATGCTGCGCAACTGGGGCGGTGGCTACTACGAGGACGACGCGTTCTTCGACATCGCCGATGAGCTGGGCCTGCTGGTCTGGCAGGACTTCATGTTCGGCGGCGGCATGCAGCCGGGCTACGATCCGGCCTTCCGTGCCAGCGTGGTGGCCGAGGCGCGCGACAACGTGCGCCGGCTGCGCCATCACCCCAGCATCGTGCTGTGGTGTGGCAACAACGAGGAAGAAACCGCCTGGAAGGACTGGGGTCACGGCCGCGACCTGAAGGCGGCCGACCCGGCATTTGCGGCGAAGGTCTGGCAGGGCTATGTCGACCTGTTTGGCAACGACCTGCGCCAGGTGGTGGGCGAGGAAGGACTGGGCGTACCGTACTGGTCCAGTTCGCCCAGCAACGATCTGGACGAGAAGGCCAACGATTCCACCCGCGGCGACAAGCACTACTGGCAGGTCTGGGGCAATCCGGCGCTGCCGGTGCAGGCCTACCTGCGTGAGACGCCGCGCTTCATGTCCGAGTACGGGCTGCAGGCGTGGCCGTCGGTGGCGACGGTGGACCAGATCGCCACCCGCGCCGAGCAGCGCATCGACAGCCCGGTGATCCGTGCACACCAGAAGTTCATGGCCGGCGAGGGCAACAGCCGCCTGTTGCACTACATCGAACAGGGCTATGGCACGCCGAAGGACTTCGAGGACTTCGTCTACCTCAGCCAGGTCATGCAGGCCGATGGCATCGCACTGGCGGCGCTGCATCATCGCGCCTCCCGGCCATACACGATGGGTTCGCTGTACTGGCAGCTCAACGATGTCTGGCCGGGCGCCTCGTGGTCCAGCGTGGATTATTTCGGCCGCTGGAAGGCGCTGCACTTCGCCGCGCGGCGCTTCTTCGCGCCGGTCACGGTAGCCGCGCTGCGCGATGAGGGCAGCACGCGGGTACGCCTGATCAATGACGGTGTGGCGCTGGATGCACGTTGGCGGCTGCGGGTGATGGACGTGGAAGGGAAGGTGCTGCGCCGTCGCGAGGATGCGGTGACGCTGGCGGCGTCGGGCGTCACCTCGATCGGTGATTTTCGCGATGCCGAGTTGCTGGCCGGTGCCGATCCGAAGCGCACGGTGGCGGTGTTTGAGCTGCTGCAGAACGGGGCGGTGAGCGCACGGCAGGTGGTCGGATTCGTCGAAGCCAAGGACCAGGTATTGCCGCGGCAGAAGCTCAAGGCCACCTTGTCCATCGAAGGCGACCACTATCGACTGCGGCTGGAAAGCGCGGCGTACGTGCGCGCGGCGTGGATCGACTTCGGCGCGCTGGACGTGCAGGTCGAAGAAAACCTGCTGGATCTGCTGCCGGGCGAAACCCGCGATATCGCGGTGCGCGGCCCGGCGGATCTGGTTACCCTGCGCGAGGCGCTGAGGGTGAAGACCCTCAACGACCGTTGAGCAAAAAAGGGGACGGAGGGGATTAAGTCGTTTGTGGCACACATGGGCCACAAACGACTTAATCCCCTCCGTCCCCTTTTTCCTGCTTACAGCTGGATCTGCTGGAAGTTCTCGACCCGCTCGTGGCCGTTGGCGGACTGGCCGGTACGCGGCATCGGGTAGTCATCCAGGCGGTCGATCAGCCGGGTCTGCAGGCCGGCTTCGCGGGCAGCATCCAGTTCTTCGACCACATCGGACAGGAACAGGATCTCGCCGGCCGGCACGCCAATGGCCTGCACGATGCGGCGGTAGCTGTCGGCCTCACGCTTGCCACCCATCTCGGTATCGAACCAGCCCGACACCAGCGGGCTGAGGTCACCGGCATCGCTGAAGCCGAAGAACAGCTTCTGTGCCGGCACCGAGCCGGAGGAGTACACGTACAGCGGCAGGCCGGAGGCATGCCAGCCCTTCAGCACCGGTGCCACTTCCGGGTAGAAGTGCGCGGTGTAGTCGCCGCGACGGTAGCCCTCATCCCAGATCAGGCCCTGCAGCGCCTTCAGTGCGGTGTGCTTGCGGTCCTGGTCAATCCAGCCCTGCAGCGTCTCGGCCACCAGGCTGTCCTGGCAGGCGCCGCCGATCTCGGTAGCCACCGCGTCCAGCCAGCGGCGGACCTCCGGCTGCTGGCCATGTTCGGCGACGAACGCGGGCAAGGCCTTGCGGGCATAGGGGAACAGCACGTTCTTGACGAACGAGATGCTGCTGGTGGTGCCTTCGATGTCGGTCAGGATGACGCGGGGCTGCATGGATCAGGACGCCTGGGTAGGTACGTAACGGGGGAACTTCTGCGCGATGTCGGTGCCGGTGAAATGACCCACCCAGCCGTCCGGTTCGGTGAAGAAGCGGATCGCCACGAAGCTCGGTTCATCGCCCATGTCGAACCAGTGGGTGGTGCCATCGGGCACGGCGATCAGGTCGTCCTTCACGCACTCGATCTCATAGACCTTGTCACCCACGTGCAGGGTGAACAGGCCCGAGCCTGCGACGAAGAAGCGCACCTCGTCTTCCTTGTGGAAGTGCTCGTCGAGGAACTTCTTGCGCAGCTCGGCGCGGTTCGGGTTGTCCGGGGCGATCGAGGCCACGTCCACGCTCTTGAAGCCGCGCTCGGCGACCAGGCGGTCGATGTCCGCACGGTAGGCGGCGAACACTTCCTCCTGGCTGGCGCCCGGCGCGACTGGCGCGGTGGCCTGCCAGCGCTCGAAGGTGACGCCTATCTTCTGCAGCTCGGCAGCGATGACCGCGCCGTCCTGGGTGTCCAGCAGCGGCGATTCGGGGCGGGTGTCGTCGTAGATGCGCAGTCGGCTCATGGCGGCAGCTTGAACGTCTCGGGGGGAAGACAGGGTAGCAGGGTGGGGGCGAGGCGCAGATTCCGGATCGGCATCTGCACCTGCGCGCGGGCTCAGCCGCGCAGCTTGCGCAGCTCGAGCTCGCAGTGGAACAGGAATTCGAAGGCTTCCAGGTGCCGGCGCGCCTCGGCCATGTCACGGCCCCAGGCATACAGGCCGTGGCCGTCGATCAGGTAACCCCACAGGTTCTGCCGGTCGAGCAGGTCGTCGACCTGCGCCGAGAGCACGTTCATGTCCTGGGTGTTGGCGAACACCGGTACGTCGATGGCCATTTCATGGGTGCTGTTGCCGGCGAAGGCCTTCAGCAGCTCGTAGCCTTCCAGGCGGATATGACCCTGCGGCGCGTACAGGCGCGAAGCGATGGTCTGCACCGGCGAATGCGTATGCAGCACACAGCCGATTTCCGGGAAGCGGCGGTACAGCTGGGTGTGCAGCAGGGTCTCGGCGGACGGGCGCAGCGGGCGACCGACGGCCAGGCCGTCGAAGTCCACCACCATGATGTCGTCCTCGATCAGCCGGCCCTTGTCCTTGCCGGACACGGTGATCGCGGCGTGGCGGTCATCCAGGCGGTGGGAGAAATTGCTGCTGGTGGCCGGGGTCCAGCCGGCGTGCGCCAGTTCGCGGACGTTGTCGATCAGCAGCTGGGCCAGTTCGCTCAGGCGCGCGGTGTCGTACGGGAAGGTGGGGGCGTTCATGCCGGCGATTTTACTGGATTCGGCCAACGGCTGAGCCCCTCGTGGCGGGTCGTGTAGAGCGGTTCATGGGCGGGCGGGGCGGGTGGGCCGTGCAGGGGACGCTGCAAGTACGTCCCTGTAAGCTCGATGGCGCCATACATGGCGCCAACGCCCCTGCACGGCCCACCCACCCGCCTCGGACAGGTTCCGGCGTGCGGCCAGCCACGGAGTGAAGAAGGAAAAGCGAAAAGCGGGTCGCGGCGCTGGGCTTGCTCGGAGCCGAGCATGGCTCGGCTCTACAGGGGATTCATCGACCGGAGAGAATTCATCTCTCAGACGCAATTCATCCACGCATGGCGTGGATCTACCGGACGTGCCAGGAGACTGTCGGAGGCGGGGAGGGGGGAGGTTGCGGGGGCGTGAGCCGCATGGATGCGGCGACCGAGCTTACAGGGATGTACTTGCAGCGTCCCCCGCAATCTCCCCCCTTCCCGCCAAACCCTCAGCCCAGCTCTTGCCGTCGCTCCGGCTTCAAAGGCGGGTGCAGGGCCGCAGGCCCTGCAATACAAAAACCCCTTACTGGCCCCGCAGGCGGCTGTGCCGGAACCCGTAGCAGAAATAGATCACGAAACCGACGACCGTCCACACCCCCATCAGCATCCAGTTGTGCATCGTCATCGCCGACAGCAGCGCCAGGCAGCTCAGCACGCCCAGGCCGCAGATCAGCCACGCCATCGGCATGCGGAACGGGCGCGGCAGGTCCGGCTGGGTGCGGCGCAGGATCAGCACGCCGGCACAGACTGCGGCGAACGCGATCAGCGTGCCCATCGAGGTCAGCTCGCCGAGGATGTCCAGCGGGAACAGCGCCGCCAGCAGCGCGATGCCGATGCCGGTGATCACGGTGTTGATGTGCGGGGTGCGGTACTTCGGGTGGATCCTGGTGAACACCGGTGGCAGCAGGCCGTCGCGGCCCATGATCATGAAGATGCGCGGCTGGCCGATGATCATCACCAGCACCACCGAAGACAGGCCGACCAGCGCACCGACCTCGACCACCCAGCGCAGCCAGCCCAGCTGTGGGTGCGCGGCCACGGCAGTCACCACCGGCTCGTCGGTGCCCAGCAGCTGGAACGGCACCAGGCCAGTCATCACTGCGGCCATTGCGATATACAACACGGTGCAGATCACCAGCGACAGCATCATGCCGATCGGCATGTCACGCTGCGGGTTCTTCGATTCCTGCGCCGCCACCGATACCGCCTCGAAACCGATGTAGGCGAAGAACACCATCGCCGCGCCACGCAGCACGCCTTCCATGCCGTACTTGCCCGGGCCTTCATTGGCCGGAATGAACGGGGTCCAGTTGCTGGTGTCCACGTATTTCCAGCCGACCACGATGACCAGCACGATCAGGCCGGTCTTGAGCACGACCATCGCCATGTTCATCGCCGAGGACTTGCTGATGCCGACGTAGCACAGCCAGGTCAGCAGCAGCACCAGTGCGGCGGCGGGCAGGTTGGCGATCGCGCCGGTGGGGCGCAGCTCCGCGTCCAGTGGCGCGCTGACCAGTGCCGCCGGTAGATGGATGTCGAACTGGCTGAGCAGGCTGAGGAAATAACCGGTCCAGCTGACCGCCACCGCCGAGGCGGAGACGCCGTACTCGAGCACCAGCATCCAGCCGATGAACCAGGCCGAGAGCTCGCCGAAGGTGGCGTAGGTGTAGGTGTAGGCGCTGCCGGAGACCGGCACCATCGAGGCGAATTCGGCATAGGCCAGCGCGCAGAAGGCGCAGCAGATGGCGGCCAGCACGAAGGACAGCATGATCGCTGGGCCGGCGTGGTTGGCGGCGGCCTGGCCGGTGATGACGAAGATGCCGCCGCCGATCACCGCGCCGATGCCCAGGGCGGTCAGCCCCCAGGGGCCAAGGTGGCGACGCAGGCTCAGGCCGTTGGCGTCTTCATGGGCGGCATGCGGATGCTTGGTGGCCCACAGTTGCTTGAACATGTGTGGTGGTCTTGTCGAAGCGCGCCATGGGCGGCGCGCGGGAAAACGGAGGGGCCGGCGCGAGGCCGGCCCGAAGGCGGATCAGGGCGACTTGGCGAGCTTGCTGTTGCGGATGCCGTAGCCCAGGTAAATCAGCAGGCCGAGCAGCGTCCAGCCAACGAACAGGTGCCAATGCACCACGAACGCCTGCCAGAACAGGAACAGGCAGGTGGCCGCGCCGAGCGGGCAGATGATCCAGACCATCGGCACGCGGAACGGGCGGTGCAGGTCCGGCTTGGAATAGCGCAGCACCAGCACGCCGATGCAGACCGTGGCGAAGGCCAGCAGGGTGCCCATCGAGACCAGCTCGCCCAGCACGTTCAGCGGCACCAGGCCGGCCAGCGCGGCGGCGATCACGCCGACCACGATGGTGGCGACGTACGGGGTGCGGAAACGGGCATGGACCTTGCCGAAGAACTTCGGCAGCAGGCCGTCGCGGGAGATGGTATAGGCGATGCGGGTCTGGCCCATCATCATCACCAGCACCACCGAGGACAGGCCGGCGATGGCGCCGACTTCCACGAACGTCTTCAGCCAGGACAGGGTCGGGTAGGGCTCCAGCGCGGTCGCCACCGGCTTGTCGGTGCCCAGCAGGTGGTACGGCATCATGCCGGTCAGCACCGCACAGACGATGATGTAGACGATCGTGCACACGGCCAGCGAGCCGAGCAGGCCGATCGGCATGTTGCGTTGCGGGTCCTTGGTCTCACCGGCAGCGGTGGAGACCGCATCGAAGCCGATGTACGCGAAGAACACGATGGTGGCGGCGCGGAAGATACCGCTCCAGCCGAACTCACCCGGCACGCCGGTGTTTTCCGGAATGAACGGGTGCCAGTTGGCCGGGTCGATGTGGGCCGCGCCGATGCCGATGAACAGGCAGATGACGGTGACCTTGATCGCCACGATGATCGCGTTGACGAACGCCGACTGGGTCACGCCCACGTACAGCAGGCCGGATACCGCCGCCACGATCAGCACCGCCGGCAGGTTGAACAGCTTGCCGGAGGAGACGAACTCGCTGCCGGTCCAGGCGATGGGCGCGGCGCTGAGCATGTCCGGGAAGGGCATGTGCAGCGTGGTGGTGATGAAGCTGATCAGGTAGGCCGACCAGCCCACCGCGACCGAGGCCGAGGCGAACAGGTACTCCAGCACCAGGCACCAGCCGATGAACCAGGCCATGCCTTCGCCGAGGGTGGCGTAGGAATAGGAGTAGGCACTGCCGGAGACCGGCATCATCGCCGCGAACTCGGCATAGCACAGGCCTGCCAGCGCACAGGCGAAACCGGCCAGCACGAACGACAGCATCACCGCCGGGCCCGCGTGGTTGGCTGCGGCCTGGCCGGTCAGCACGAAGATGCCTGCGCCGATCACCGCACCCACGCCCAGCAGGATGAGGTGTTTAGCCGTGAGGGTCCGTTTCAACGTGGCTTCGCCGTCCAGGCTGCCTTCGATGGGTTCGCCGGCATCGACGTGCCCGGCCGGCTCGACCGGCTTGACCCTCAACAGAGCTTTCAGCATGCAGTACTTCCTAGTGATCGGATGGGGTGGGCGGCCGATACGTTGCCGGCTGCCTTGAATGGTGAAGGCCGTGCGAACGGCCCGCTGTACCTTAGCCAAAGCTGAAGCCAACGCACAAGCGCAATCGCAACAATGAACGGCGATAATGAGCAGTATTTTTCCGAACCGTCCCCATTCATGAGCCAGACCGCCGAAACCCTTGCCGCGCTTGACGATCGCCTGCGCGGCCTGCTCCGGGACTACGCGCGCCGCGAACCCGCCCACGACGCCCTGGCTGCCGAATTCGGCACATTGCTGGATGATCCGGAAGATCCGTTCCGCCGCGAGCGACTGGCCGGCCACTTCACCGCCAGTTGCTGGCTGGTCAGCGCCGATGGCCAGCGCCTGCTGCTCACCCACCACCGCAAGCTGCAGCGCTGGCTGCAGCTGGGCGGCCACGCCGACGGCGACCGTGACCTGGCCCGGGTGGCGCTGAAGGAAGCCGAGGAGGAGTCGGGCCTGAGCGGCCTGGTGCTGGAAGACCCGGCCATCTTCGATCTGGACAAGCACTGGATTCCCGAGCGCAAGGACGTGCCGGGACACTGGCACTACGACGTGCGTTTCGTGATCCGGGCGCTCGGTGGCGAGGCATTCGTGCTCAGCGAGGAATCGCTGGACCTGGCCTGGCGGCCGGTAACCGAGGTCGCGGCCGACCCGGCGTCGGATGAATCCATGCAGCGCATGGCGCGCCGCTGGCTGGCACGTTGATGCTCTCGGACGGCTGTGCCGCGTTTGTTGCGGCTCATGCCTGTGGCGAGGCGAAGCACGATGCTGCCCTTGCGATGATCAAGGCTGCATTGCCAGTCATCACATCCATCGACTGGGAGCGCGTGCCATCGCGCCTGGAGGTCCCCGGGGTGGGGCGGGAGCGGCTGGCGCAGGAGTTGAGCGCCATTGCAGATGCTGTTGGCTTGCCAAGCGAGGCTGCGTTGACGGTTGTCCAGGTGGATGGGGCGGTACCTTCGCTGGGCAGCCGCCTGCAGGACTGGCTGGTTCATGCCGAGGAGCTGGATTTCGTCGATACGCTGTTCCTGTCGATGGAAGACAGGGTTCTGATCCATTGGGACTTTTACAAGAACCTCCACGCCGTAAGGTTCTGAGGTGTTCCATCCACGCCATGCGTGGATGGTGCGACGCCGGAAGCAATCCGCCGGGGCATGCCCGGCGACGCCTTGCTCAATACAAGATGCGCGTCCGCAGCGTGCCCGGAATCGCGGCCAGCTCGTCGCGGACGGCGGCGGCCTGCGCCTCGCTGGCGGTGATGTCGATCACCACGTAGCCCACCTTCGGGTCGGTGCGCAGGAACTGGCCGTCGATGTTGACGTTGTGGCGCGAGAAGATCTCGTTGACCCTGGACAGCACGCCCGGCACGTTCTGGTGGATATGCAGCAGGCGCAGGCTGTCCTCGTGTTCGGGCAGGGTCACTTCCGGGAAGTTGACCGCCGACAGCGTGCTGCCGTTGTCGCTGTAGCGCACCAGCTTGGCCGCCACTTCCACGCCGATGTTGTCCTGCGCTTCCAGCGTGCTGCCGCCCACGTGCGGGGTCAGGATCACGTTGTCGTGGCGGGTCAGCGGCGACTCGAAGATATCGCCGTTGCCCTTCGGTTCGACCGGGAACACGTCCAGCGCGGCACCGCCGACGTGGCCGCTGGCTAGCGCTGCGTCCAGCGCGTCGATGTCGACCACGGTGCCGCGCGCGGCGTTGATCAGGTGCGCGCCCTTGCGCATCTTCGCCAGCTCGGTGCTGCCGATCATCCACTGCGTGGCCGGGGTCTCCGGCACGTGCAGGGTGACGATGTCGGCGCGGGCCAGCAGATCGTCCAGGCTCGCCGCGGCACGGGCATTGCCCAGCGCCAGCTTGGTTTCCACGTCGTGGAAGATCACCTGCATGCCCAGCGATTCGGCCAGCACGCCGACCTGGGTGCCGATGTGGCCGTAACCGATGATGCCCAGCGTCTTGCCGCGTACTTCATGGCTGCCGCTGGCCGACTTCGACCAGCCGCCGCGATGGCACTCGGCGTTCTTCTGCGGAATGCCACGGGTCAGCATGATCGCCTCGGCGATCACCAGCTCGGCCACGCTGCGGGTGTTGGAGTAGGGCGCATTGAACACCGGGATGCCGGCCAGCTCGGCCGCGTCCAGGTCGACCTGGTTGGTGCCGATGCAGAAGCAGCCCACCGCGATCAGGCGCTTGGCCTCGGCCAGCACCTCGGCGCTGAGCTGGGTGCGCGAACGGATGCCGACGATGTGCGCCTCGGCGATGCGCGCCTTCAGTTCGTCCTCGGGCAGTGCCTTGGTGTGCGCCTCGATCTGGCTGTAGCCGGCGGCGCTGAACACCTCCACGGCGGTCTGGCTGACCCCCTCCAGCAACAGTACGCGGATATCCTGCTTCGGGAACGAGGTCTTCTTCGGCGACATGGGGCAACACGGCCAGTGGGACAGGGGCTGACCACTATGCCAGATCGAAGCGCCCATGGTGCAGTGCGCAATTGGTTGCATCCGTAGCTATCTGTATCGCTGCGGGGCTGGACGCTGGCGCGTACCGCTGGCACGCTTGCCCGTCTTCACGCACCGCGTTGGACCGTCATGACCGATTCCCGCATTGCCTCGCTGCAGCAGGCCTGTCCCGGCCTGAAGCTGAAGACCGACCCGGCCGACCTGGAGCATTACGGGCGCGACTGGACCCGGCGCTGGACGCCAGCGCCGCTGGCGATCGCACTGCCGGCCACGGTCGAGGAAGTGCAGGCGGTGATGCGCTGGAGTGCGGGCGAGGGCGTGGCCGTGGTGCCGTCCGGCGGACGTACCGGCCTTTCCGGTGGCGCGGTGGCCGCCAACGGCGAGCTGGTGCTCAGCCTGGAACGGATGAACAAGGCACTGGCCTACGACGCGGTCGATCGCACCCTGGTGGTGCAGGCCGGCATGCCGCTGGAGGCCGTGCACAACGCCGCGCTGGACCACGGCCTGATCTACCCGGTGGACTTCGCTGCGCGCGGGTCGTGCACGATCGGCGGCAACATCGCCACCAATGCCGGCGGCATCCGCGTGATCCGCTATGGCAATACCCGCGAGTGGATCGCCGGGCTGAAGGTGGTTACCGCCAGCGGCGAGCTGCTGGAACTCAACAAGGGCCTGATCAAGAACTCCAGCGGCTATGACTTCCGCCAGCTGCTGATCGGTTCGGAAGGCACGTTGGGCGTGATCGTCGAGGCGACAGTGAAACTCACCGATCCGCCGCCGGCCAGCAACGTGATGCTGCTGGCAGTACCCAGCTTCGAGGTGCTGATGCAGGTGTTCGCCGCGTTCCGCGCGCGCCTGCAGCTGCAGGCCTTCGAATTCTTCACCGACCGGGCGCTGGAGCACGTGCTGGCGCATGGCGCGCAGGCACCGTTCGACGAGGTGCATCCGTACTACGTCGTCACCGAGTTCGCGGCCAACGACGAGGCACAGGAAGCCGCGGCGATGGCGGCCTTCGAGGACTGCATGGGCAACGGCTGGGTCAGCGACGGTGTGATCAGTGCCAGCGATGCCCAGGCCGCCCAGCTGTGGCGCCTGCGCGAAGGCATCACCGAGTCGCTGGCGCGCTACAAGCCCTACAAGAATGACGTCTCGGTGCGGATCTCGGCGATGCCGGCGTTCCTGGCCGAGACCCAGGCACTGATCGGGCAGGCCTACCCGCACTTCGACGTGGTCTGGTTCGGCCATATCGGCGATGGCAACCTGCACATCAACGTGCTCAAGCCGGACGACACCAGCGACGCCGACTTCGTGGCGCAGTGCGAGCACGTGACCAAGCTGCTGGCGCAGGTGCTGGCCCGCTTCGATGGCAGCATCTCCGCCGAGCACGGCATCGGACTGGTCAAGAAGGGCTACCTGGACAGCACCCGCGCCCCCGCCGAGATCGCGCTCATGAAGGCGGTCAAACGCGCGTTCGATCCCCAAGCGCGGCTGAATCCCGGCAAGCTGTTCGACGCCTGAGCCGGGCAAATCCTTCACGTACCCGTTACGCTCCACGCACCTTCACAACCGGCTTCGAACCGATGACCCGTCCGCTTCTGCTGCTCGCCCTGCTGTCCCTGCCGCTGGCCGGCTTCGCTTCCAGCTTCGCTGGCACCTCGGCCGGTTCGGCGACCGGTGCCTCCTCCGGTTCCTCGGGCAGCAGCTCGGGCGACGACAAGGTGGTGCGAGCCGCGCGCGACGATGCCGCTGCGTTCGTCGCCAGCGACGGCCAGATCCGTGGCGCCCGCCTGCAGGCCGCGCTGGTCCACCTGCGTGAGCAGAGCGCTGCCGCACAGCAACAGAGCGACCTGGAACTGGCCCGCGCGCTGCTGGCGCGTTGATGCGGGCTGCATGACCTCGGCGTCATCGCTTTCTGCAGAGCCGAGCCATGCCCGGCTGGATGCCCGGCGCACCCGGATCGCAACAGCAGCCGAGCATGGCTCGGCTCTACGGAAGCACAGCGGGCGGTGCGGGTGGATCGCCGCATTGGCATGGCTGCTCATCCCTTCCGTCCACGCGGCTGATCGGCTGCAGCTCGATCCCTCCGGTCTCGATCCGACGCAGCAGCAGCTCGCCAGCCAGACCCTGGCCGACGTGCAGTCCCTGCTGCCGGAAGGCCTGCTGCGCGCTTTGCCGGCTCAGGTGCAGGTGCGCTGGAGTGATGACCTTCCCGCCGAGGTGCACGGGCGCGCTTTCGCCGGCCGCATTACGTTGCGCCGCACCCTGCTGGATGACGGCATGCCCGGCAACCGCCGTGCGCGCCGCAGTGCGCTGGTGCATGAACTGACCCACGTCGCCGACCGTGGCGGTGCGCACTGGTCGCAGAGCGTGCGATGGCGTGACCTTGCGGGCTGGCAGCGCAGGCCCTGGCACCTCGGCCGGGGCGACAACGATTTCCGTGATCGCAGCCCGGATGTCTATGAACTGGCGAACCCGGCCGAGTACCTGGCCGTGAATGCCGAGCATTTCGTGCTCGACGGCGAGTTCGCCTGCCGGCGGCCCGCGTTGGCGCAATGGTACCAGGCGCATTTCGGAACACCACCGTCGCTGCCACGGCCGCGGTGCGCCACGACGCTGCCCCTGCTGCAGGCCGAATCGGAGGAGGGCGCTGCATCGCTGCTGCAGCTCGACCCGGCGCGCGTCTACGCGGTGGACTACCTGTTCGCCGAAGGCAGTGCGCAGCCGATGAGTCGCTGGGGCCACAGCATGCTGCGGCTGGTGGTCTGCAAGCCGGGCCGCGTACCTGGGCCGGACTGCCGCCTGGACCTGGAGTACCACCGCGTGCTGTCGTTCCGCGCGTTCGTGGGCGACGTGCAGATATCCAACTGGCGTGGCCTGACCGGCGGCTATCCGTCGCGGCTGTTCGTGCTGCCCCTGCAGCAGGTGGTGGACGAGTACACCAAGGTCGAGCTGCGCGGGCTGCAGTCGCTGCCGCTGCAGCTGGGCCGCAGCGAAATCGCCAGCCTGCTCGAGCGCACCGCGCAGGTGCACTGGAGCTATGACGGGCGCTATTACTTCGTCAGCAACAACTGCGCGGTGGAAACCGCCAAGCTGCTGCAGGCCGGGGTGCCGCGCCTTGGCGAGGCGGGCCTGGCCCAACTGAGCCCGCGCGGCCTGAAGCGGCGACTGGTGCGGCTGGACGTGCTCGACGAGAGGGTACTGGCGGACCGCACTGCAGCGCAGGCGCAGGGCTACTACTTCGCCTCGGCGCGCGACCATTACCAGCAGTTGTTCGCAGTGGCCGCGGCCCAGCTGGCCTTGCCCGCTCGTGATGTGCGCGGCTGGTTGAAGCTGCCTGCACAGCAACGCGCACCGTGGCTGCTGCAGGGTGACCTGCGTGCCAGCGCCGGCCTGTTGCTGCTGGAACAGGCCGCGCAGCGGCGCGCCGAGCTGCGCGCACGCGATGTGCTCAAGCGGCAGCTGCTGGCCGCACCGGACGGCGCTGAAACGCGCAGCCTGCGCGGGTTGCTGGAGCAGAGCGGGCAGTGGCTGCGCCCGGGGACGCTGCTGCAGGATGACGGCTATGGATTGCCGCTGGGCGACGAGCAGGCGCTGCTGTCCGCGGCCGTGGCCACTGCCAGTGCGCAGGCGGTCCCGGCGTGGCAGGCATTGCGCGTCCAGCTGCGCCAGCAGCTGCCGATCCGCCAACGCGAGGAAATGGATGCGATCGACGCCAATCTGGCCGCACTCGGTGCACACCTGCGTACGCAGGCAGCCCGCCCGGCTACTGGCGCGGCAGTTCGATGACGAAGCGGCTGCCGCCGGCGCTGCCCGGGATGCAGTAGACGCGGCCACCGTGCGCGTCGGCGATGGCCTTGACCACCGCCAGGCCGAGCCCGCTGCCGCCGCCCTGGCGCGAGCGCGAACCGTCGCCACGCATGAACGGGGTGAAGATATCCGCGTGCAGTTCCGGGTCGATGCCCGGGCCCTCGTCTTCGATCGCCACCTGCACGTGGCCGGGCGTGTCATGCACTGCAATCCGCACCTTGCCCGGGCTGGCATAGCGCCGCGCGTTCTCCAGCAGCGCCAGCAATGCCTGGCGCAGGCGGGTCGGGTCGCAGTGCGCGTTGTGTTCCTCTCGGCTGGTTTCCAGCTCCAGCACGAAGCCGGCGGCGCGGAACTGTGGATCGACCAGGGTCATCACCGAATGCACCTCGGCCACCACGTCGGTGCGCGCGCGACGCACGTCCAGCCGCGCGTTGTCGGACAGGCTCAGCACGCGCAGGTCCTCGATCAGCCGTGACAGCCCTTCGACCTGGGCCAGCAGGCTGCGGAACTGCGACTCGTCTGGCTGGAACACACCCTCTGCCAGCCCCTGCAGGCGGCCACGCAGGATCGTCACCGGTGTGCGCAGCTCATGGGCGATGGCCGCGTGCCACATCGCGCGCTCGCTCTCCATGTGCTGCAGGCGGCGCGCCATCGCATTGAAGTCCTCGACCAGGGTCGCCACTTCGCCCGGCGAATTTTCCTCGACGCTGGCGCGTGCACCCAGGTCGCCGCCCGCGAGCGCACGCACGCTGTCCACCAGCGAATTCAGCGGCGACAGGATGCGGTGGGCGAGGCGGAACGAGGCGGCGATGGCCAGCGCCAGCCCGGTCAGGATCACGCCCACCATCCATGCCAGTTCCGGGCCGGTCGGCAGCCAGCTTTCCGGCTCCTCGGCACTGCCGGGGAAGAACTCGACCAGCACCGCGTACAGCAGCCACGATGACAGGATCATCATCACGATGACGCCGATCACCATCAGCGACATCGAAACGATGATGTGGCGGCTCAGCCCGGAGCGGCGCAGGGAGGGCATCAGCGATCGGCCATCAGCCGGTAGCCGACGCCACGCACGCTGGCTGGGACGTTGACCATGCCCACTTCATCCAGCTTGCGGCGCAGCTTGCTGACATGGCTGTCGACGGTGCGCTCCAGTGCTTCGCTTTCCGGCAGGCATTCGTGCATCAGCTCGCTGCGGCTGAAGATGCGCGTCGGCGCCAGCGCCATGCAGTGCAGCAGCTTGAACTCGGTGAGGGTGAGCAGCACTTCGTGGCTGTAGCCTTCGCCCTCCACGTGCACCGCGTGGGTGGCCGAGTCGATCAGCAGAGGGCCGACGCGCAACGCGGTGGGTGCGTCCACGCGCGCGGCGCGCAGCGTGCGCCGCAGTACGGCGCGCACGCGCGCGGCCACCTCGGCCGGGTTGAAGGGCTTGACCACGTAGTCATCAGCGCCCATCCGCAGCGCGGTCAGCTTGTCCAGGTCCTGGTCCAGTGCGGTCAGCATGATCACCGGCGTCTCGCCGCGCTGGCGCAGCTGGGTCAGCACGCTCCAGCCGTCCAGGCGCGGCAGCTGCACATCGAGCAGGACCAGGTCGGGCCGGGCGCTGCGGTGCAGGTCCAGTGCGCTGTGGCCATCGGCGGCGCGCAGCGTGCGCAGTCCTTCGCGTTCCAGGTAGGCGCAGAGAATGTCAGCGATCTCGGCCTCATCCTCGACGATCAGGACGAGGGCGGCGAGGGCAGGGGAGGCATGCATGCAGGGGCGGGGCCGTAAGGTGCTTGCCTCCATCGTATCTCCACAGTTCCTCCATCGAAACCCCATCATCGCCACGCAGACTGCGCGCTTCAGAACCTATCCGCCGCCTGCGCGGCATTGTGCACAGCAATGAGAACCTTCAGGACTCCGGTCGCGTTGATCGCGGCCCTCGCCTTGGCCATGACGGCCTGCTCCACTCCCGAAGCCACCCCCGAGGCGGCGCCGCGCGTCAGCGTGATCAGCGTCGGCCCGCAGGTGGTGCAACGTGACGACGAACTGCCAGGCCGCGTCGCGGCGGTGCGCACCGCGCAGATCCGCGCACAGGTGGGCGGCATCGTGCAGCGGCGCCTGTTCGACCAAGGGGCGGAAGTCAGGGCAGGCCAGGCCTTGTTCCAGATTGACCCGGCAGCGTTCCGGGCCGACGTCGATTCGGCGCTGGCCGCACTGCAGCGCAGTGAGGCGGCGTTGGGCCGCAGTCGCGTGCAGTCGCAGCGCCTGCACGCCCTGGCTGCCGCGCAGGCGGTCAGCCAGCAGCATCGGGACGACGCCAGCGCCGAGTACGAGCAGGCACGCGCGGCAGTGAATGAAGCGCGCGCGATCCTGTCCCGTCGCCAGCTCGACCTGCGCTATGCCACGGTCAGCGCACCGATTGCCGGTCGTATCGATCAGGCATTGGTGACCGAAGGTGCGCTGGTCGGCGTGGCCGATGCCGAGCCGATGGCCGTGGTACAGCAGATCGACCAGGTCTACGTGGATGTGCGCCAGCCGGCGGCGCAGCTGGAGTCGCTGCAGCGCAGTGCGGCCGGCGGCGACAAGCTGCCGGTGACGATCATCGGTGCCGCCGGCAAGCCGCTGCCCGAGCGTGGCCAGCTGCTGTTCTCCGGTATCAATGTCGATGCACGGACGGGTGATGTGATCCTGCGCATCCTGGTGGACAACCCGCGGCGGCAGCTGCTGCCCGGCATGTATGTGCGCGCGAGGGTGCCGCGGGGTGCCCCGGCCAGTGCGTTGACCGTGCCACAGCAGGCCGTGCTGCGCAGCGCCGGTGGCCAGGCCTATGCCTGGGTGATAGGCGCCGACGGCAGGGCGGTGATCCGCACGCTGGAGGTGGACGGCAGCGTCGATCGCCAGTGGCTGGTGC
Source organism: Stenotrophomonas sp. YJH_SMC_131 (assembly GCF_059367975.1). Taxonomy (NCBI): domain Bacteria; kingdom Pseudomonadati; phylum Pseudomonadota; class Gammaproteobacteria; order Lysobacterales; family Lysobacteraceae; genus Stenotrophomonas; species Stenotrophomonas sp. YJH_SMC_131. The sequence goes on from NZ_JCAFRJ010000005.1 coordinate 343,971, forward strand.
GCGCGGGCCTGAAGGCCGGCGAGAAAGTGGTGGTCGAGGGCCAGGAGCGCCTGCAGGAAGGCGTGGTGGTCGATGCGCGCGACTGGCAGAAGCCGGTCGCCAGCGCCGGTGCGGTGCAGGCCCGCAGCAAGGGCTGAGCCTTTCCCGGGACAGCCCCTCCAGGAAAATCCAACATGGCACGTTTCTTCATCGATCGCCCGGTGTTCGCCTGGGTGCTGGCGATCTTCATCATCCTGGCCGGCGCGCTGGCGATTCCGCGCCTGGCCGTGGAGCGCTATCCGGCGGTCGCGCCGCCCAGCGTCAGCATCTATGCCAGCTACCCGGGTGCGAGCCCGCAGACGTTGAACGATGCGGTGGTCGGCCTGATCGAGCGCGAGCTGTCCAGCGTCAAGCATCTGCTTTACTTCGAATCGTCGGTGGACACCTCCGGCGAAGCCTCGATCACCGCCACCTTCAAGCCCGGCACCAATCCGGAACTGGCGCAGGTGGACGTGCAGAACCGGATCAAGGCGATCGAGCCGCGCCTTCCGCGCAGCGTGCGGCAGAACGGCCTGTTCGTGGAGGCCGCCGATTCCGGCTTCCTGATGCTGGTCGGCCTGCGTTCGCCGGATGCCAGCGTCAGCGAGGCCGCGCTGGGCGATTTCATGGCGCGCAACATCATCGAAGAGCTGCGCCGCATCGATGGCGTCGGTCGCGTGCAGTTGTTCGGTGCCGAGCAGGCGATGCGCGTGTGGCTGGACCCGACCCGGTTGACCGGCTACGGCCTGACCATGGGCGATGTGGCCACTGCCATCGAGCAGCAGAACCTGGAGATCTCGCCGGGGCGTATCGGTGATTCGCCGGGTGTTCCGGGCCAGCGCATCACCGTGCCGCTCAGCGCCGACGGCCAGTTGTCCACGCCGGAACAGTTCGCGGCGATCGTACTGCGCGCCGGGGCCGACGGTTCACGGGTGGTGCTGGGTGATGTCGCCCGCGTCGAACTGGGCGCGCAGAGCTATGCCTGGGGCACCCGCGAGGACGGCCATCCGGCCACCGCCGCCGGGGTGCAGCTGCGGCCGGGCGCGAATGCGGTGCGCACGGCGTCGGCGGTCCGTGAGCGCATGGCCGAGCTGGCGCCGCTGTTGCCGCGCGGCGTGGAGGCGAGCATCCCGTTCGACACCGCGCCGTTCGTCAAGATCTCGATCCAGAAGGTGGTGCAGACGCTGCTGGAGGCGATGCTGCTGGTGTTCGCGGTGATGTACCTGTTCCTGCAGAACTGGCGCTACACGCTGATTCCGGCGCTGGTTGCACCGATCGCGCTGCTCGGTACCTTCGCGGTGATGCTGGCACTGGGCTTCTCGATCAACGTGCTGACCATGTTCGGCATGGTGCTGGCGATCGGCATCATCGTCGACGACGCGATCGTGGTGGTCGAGGGCGTGGAGCGGATCATGGCCGAGGAGGGCCTGCCGCCGCGCGAGGCGACCATCAAGGCGATGCGAGAGCTGACCGGCGCGGTGATCGGCATCACCCTGGTGCTGACCGCGGTGTTCATTCCGATGGCCTTGGCCAGCGGCTCGGTGGGCGCGATCTACCGCCAGTTCACCGTGGCGATGGCGGTGTCGATCCTGTTTTCGGCGGTGCTGGCACTGAGCCTGACACCGGCGCTGTGCGCGACCCTGCTGCGCCCGAACACCCACGGCCATCATGGTCGTGGCGGGCTGTTCGGCGCCTTCAATCGTGGCTTCGAGGCGTTGACCGGGCGCTACCAGCGTGGCGTGGCCTCCGTGCTGCGGCGAAGCGGCCGGGTGATGGGCGTGTTCGCCGCGCTGGTGGCGGCGCTGCTGCTGGGCCTGCACTGGCTGCCGGGCGCGTTCCTGCCGGAAGAGGACCAGGGCTATTTCATGACCTCGATCCAGCTGCCGGCCGAAGCCACCGCCGAACGCACGCTGGCGGTGATCGAAGCCTACGAACGGCACGTGGCCTCGCGCCCGGGCATCGGCTCCAACCAGTCGATCCTCGGTTACAGCTTCTCCGGTTCCGGCCCAAGCGCGGCGCTGACCTACACCATGCTGAAGGACTGGGGTGAGCGTGCTGGCGCCACCGCAGCCGGCGAGGTGGAGGCCGCGCAGCAGGCGATGGCCACGGTTGCCGAGGGCGAGGTGATGAGCGTGATGCCGCCGGCGATCGACAGCCTGGGCCGTTCGTCCGGGTTCTCGCTGGCCCTGCAGGCGCGTACCGGGCAGAGCCAGGCCGAGCTGCGCGCGGCCCTGCAGCAGCTGCTGAAGCTGGCCGAGGCCAGTCCGCTGCTGTCGGAGGTGCATGCCGATGGCCTGCCGGCAGGTATCAGCGTGCGGCTGGACATTGATCGCGCCAAGGCCGAGGCGATGGGCGTGGGCTTCGAGCACATCAGCAGCACGCTGTCAGCGGCGATGGGCTCGCAGTACGTCAATGATTTCCCCAACAAGGGCCGGTTGCAGCAGGTGATCCTGCAGGCCGACGCGCCGCATCGCATGGAACTGGAGGACGTGCTGAAACTGTACGTGCGCAACAGCGAGGGCGGCATGGTGGCGTTGTCGGAACTGGTGACCCCGCACTGGACCGAGGCGCCGCTGCAGCTGCAGCGCTACCTGGGCTTCCCGGCGTTGAATCTGTCCGGCGCACCGGCCTCCGGCGTGTCGACCGGCCAGGCCATGGCGGAGATGGAGCGGTTGGCCGGGAAGCTGCCGTCCGGTTTTGCCCTGCAGTGGACCAGCCAGTCGCTGCAGGAGCGTGAATCGGGGGCGCAGGCGCCGTGGCTGCTGTTGTTGTCGATGCTGGTGGTGTTCCTGGTGCTGGCGGCGCTGTACGAGAGCTGGTCGATTCCGCTGGCGGTGATGCTGGTGGTGCCACTCGGCCTGCTCGGTGCGGTCGCCGCGGTGCTGTTGCGTGGCATGCCCAACGATGTGTTCTTCAAGGTCGGCATGATCACCGTGATCGGGCTGTCTGCGAAGAACGCGATCCTCATTGTCGAGTTCGCGCGGCAGCTGCAGCAGCAGGGGCGCGGCCTGGTCGAGGCGGCATTGGAGGCAGCCAGGCTGCGCCTGCGCCCGATCGTGATGACCTCGCTGGCATTCGCGCTGGGCGTGGTGCCGCTGATGCTGGCGCAGGGCGCGTCGAAGGAAACCCAGCAGGCGATTGGAACCGGTGTGTTCGGCGGCATGGTCAGTGCGACCGTGCTGGCCGTGTTCTTCGTGCCGGTCTTCTATGTAGTAGTGCAGGGCGCGCGGCAGTGGATCGCGCAGCGCCTGCGCAGGCGCCGGCCGATGCCGGGAGGAACCGTGGATGGAACGGAATATCGTTGAAGATCTGCATGAGCAGCAGTTGATGGCGCTGGAGCAGCGCCTGTGCGCTGCGCTGCTGGAAAATGACCACGATGCGTTGAACGCGCTGGTATCGCCGGCCTTGTTCATGATGGAAGGCCACGGCGGCCGCATGCTCGATCTGCCATGGCTGGGCGATTGGCTGGCCGGCAGCCTGCAGGTGCGAAGCCTGCAGCTGCACGCGGTGGAGGCGCTGCTGTGTGGCCGCCTGGCGTTGCTGTCCAGCGACGTGCGGTTGTCCGTGTGGCGGCAGGGCCGGGAGCGTGAAGTGAAGCTGCGCCTGCTGCGGGTCTGGACCTGCAGTTCCGCCGGCAGCGGTGCGCAGCTGTTGTCGATGGCGGTACTGGCCGCGTGAGTACGGTCAGGCCGCTTTCAGGCCGCGCTCACCGGCAGGTGGTAGGGTCGAAGGTCTCTGTAGTGTCGACAAGGAGTCGAGCCATGCGTGTAGTTCCCAGTCTGTTGGCAGCCTCGCTCGGGTTGGTGCTGGCCGCGTGCCAGCCGGCCCAGGCACCCGCTGCGGGCGGCACCGATGCCGCGCCGCCGGCGGCGCCCGAACCGGCTGCCAGCACCAGCGCCGGTACCGGCAGCGAGACCACGTACCAGTGTGGTGATCTGAGCGTGCGCGCGGCCTTCAATGGCGAGGATGCGGCCACGGTGGTGATCGGCGAACGTACCTTCGCCATGACCTCCGAACGTGCGGCGTCGGGTGCCAGGTACGGTGATGGCCAGGGCAACAGCTTCTGGACCAAGGGCAGCGATGACGGCCTGTTGAGCCTGAAGGGCGAGGCGGACCGCGAGTGCCATGCGGTCGAAGCGACCGAAGGCGATGGCAGCGCGGGCACGGCCGCGTTCCGCGCCACGGGCAACGAGCCGGGCTGGTTGGCGGTCGTCGATGGCGACGCGCCGGGCCTGAGGGTGGAAGTTGACTATGGCGAGCGTCGCTTCGACGTCGCCACGCCCACCGAAGGTGCTGACGGTTGGAGTGGCAAGGCGTCCGACGGTACCGACGTCAAGCTCAGCTTCCAGCGCACCACCTGCCAGGACGACATGAGCGGCGAGGCGTTCGATGCCAAGGTGAACCTGACCATCGGCACCCGCCAGTATCACGGCTGCGGCAACTTCGGCGGGAAGCAGCCGTAAGCCTTCTGTAGAGCCGAGCCCACGCTCGGCTCTACACGATCGCTACATCCGATGCGCTGCCCGCTGCCTGCGGCGAGCACGCCGCAAGCAGGGACAGGCAGCCGATCAGCGCAAGGCGCTTAGTCGGCACGGCCGGCGAATTCGCCGGTGGCGGTGTTCACCAGCACGCGTTCGCCGTTGACGATGTATTCCGGCACCATGATCTCGATGCCGGTGTTGAGCTTGGCCGGCTTCGGGCGCTTGGTGGCAGTGCCGCCCTTCAGTTCCGGCGGGGTCTCGATCACTTCCAGCACCACCGAGGCCGGCAGCTGGATCGCCACCGGCTGCTCGTCGATCACCTGCACGTAGATGCCGGTCAGGCCGTCGGTGATGTAGCCGGCGTCATCGCCGATCACGTCCGCGTCCAGGGTGTAGGGGGTGTAGTCCTCGTCATCGAGGAACACGAAGGCATCGCCGTCCTTGTACGAATAGGTGGACTGGCGGCGCAGCAGTTCGACCTCGACCAGGTTGTCGTCGGCATCGAAGCTGGCGTCGAGCTTGTTGCCGCCCGGCACGCTGTACATGATGAAGCGGAAGCGGACGTTGCCGCCGCGACCCTGCGGCGAGCTGCGCTCGATGTCGCGGATCTGGTATACGCCGTTGTTGTACTCGACGACGTTGCCCTTCTTGATGTCGTTGGCTTTCATGGTGATCTAGGTCGTTGGGGGAGGGCGCCGTCCCGGCGCCCGGGGGGAATCACTTCGGAGCGAGGCGGGTAGCGCCGTCCAGGCGGATGGTCTCGCCGTTGAGGTAGGTGTTGCCGAGGATGAAGCCGACCAGGCTGGCGAAGTCTTCCGGCTTGCCCAGGCGCGACGGGAACGGGATCGAGGCGGCCAGCGACTGCTGCACGGCTTCGGGCATGCCATCGACCATCGGCGTCCAGAACACGCCAGGAGCAATCGTATTGACGCGGATGCCGAAGCGCGACAGTTCGCGCGCCATCGGCAGCGTCATCGACACCACGCCGCCCTTGCTGGCGGCATACGCGGCCTGGCCGATCTGTCCTTCATAGGCAGCGATGCTGGCGGTGTTGATGATCACGCCGCGCTCGCCGTCTTCGCCGGCGTCGTTGTGCTGCATGCGGTTGGCCGCGGCCTTGGCGACGTTGAAGCTGCCGACCAGGTTGACCATCACCGTGCCCTGGAAGCCGGCCAGCGGCATCGGGCCTTCCTTGCCGAGCACGCGACCGGCGCCGAGGATGCCGGCGCAGTTCATCGCCACGTTCAGGCCGCCGAGGAAATCGTGGGCCCGGTCGATGGCTGCAGCCACGGCCGCCTCATCGCTGACATTGACATTGAAATAGCGGGCCTTGTCGGCACCCAGCCCGGCAACGGCAGCTGCACCCTTGTCGTCGTTGAGGTCGAACAGAGCCACCTTGCCGCCCTGGGCGACGAGGTGCTGGGCCACGGCCAGGCCGAGGCCGGAGACGCCGCCAGTGATCACGGCACGTACGGAAGACAGCTGCATTGAACGGTCCTGCAGGTTCGAGAACCGCCGATTCTAACGGAAGCGGCGACCGTCGCCGTTGTGCGCTGCGCCGCCCGAGCGGGAGCGGCGCAGCGGGGTGCTCAGCCGGTCGCTGCGAGCGCCTGGCCGGTGCGGCTGGCGGTGGCGCGGCCGAGCAGGCCGGCCAGCCAGCGGCCGGTCTCGGCCAGTGCCGGCAGGTCCACGCCACTGTCCAGGCCCAGGCCCTGCAGCAGGTAGACCACGTCCTCGCTGGCGACGTTGCCGCTGGCCCCCTTCGCGTACGGGCAGCCACCGGCGCCCGAGACTGCACTGTCGACCACGCGCACGCCTGCTTCCAGGCAGGTGGCGATGTTGGCGATGGCCTGGCCGTAGGTGTCGTGGAAGTGCACGGCCAAGGCTTCCATCGGGATCTCGGCAGCGACCGCCTGCAGCATCGCCCGTGCCTTGCGTGGGGTGCCGACGCCGATGGTGTCGCCCAGCGAGATTTCGTAACAGCCCATCTGGTGCAGCGCGCGCGCCACCCGCACCACGTCGGCCAGCGGCACCTCGCCCTGGTAGGGGCAGCCGAGCACGGTGGAGACGTAGCCGCGCACGCGCACGCCATCGGCGGCGGCGCGGCGCAGTATCGGCTCGAACCGGGCCAGCGATTCGTCGATGCCGGCATTGGTGTTGGTGCGGTTGAAGGCCTCGGACGCAGCGGTGAACACCGCCACTTCCTCCACGCCCACCGCGCGGGCGCGGTCGTAGCCCTGTTCGTTCGGCACCAGCACCGGGTAGTGGATGCCCGGCCGGCGCTGGATGCCGGCGTAGACCTCGGCGGCATCGGCCAGCTGCGGAATCCACTTCGGGCTGACGAAACTGGTCGCCTCGATGCTGCGCAGGCCGGTGGCCGACAGGCGGTTGATCAGTTCGATCTTGTCGGCGGTGGACACCAACTGCTTTTCGTTCTGCAGGCCATCACGCGGGCCGACCTCGACAATGCGGACGTAATCGCTCATGCGGCTGCCCCATCGGCGGGGCGGTGGCAGACCGCCTCGATGTTGTTGCCGTCCGGGTCGAGCACGAAGGCGGCGTAGTAATCCGGGTGATACCACGGGCGCAGGCCCGGGGCGCCGTTGTCGCGGCCACCGGCGGCGAGGGCGGCGGCGTGGAAGGCGTCCACCTGCGCGCGGCTGGCGCAGGCGAAGGCCACGTGCACGCCGTGGCTGGCGGTGCCGCCATTGCCGAGCCAGAAGAACGGCTTGCTGTCGCTGCCGAAGCCGATGTGGTCGTGGTCGCCGGTCTGTTCGGCGCTCACTTCCATCACCACGCCGATCTGCAGCGGCGCCAGTGCCTGCAGGAAGAAGGTCCTGCTGCGCGCCAGGTCGGCGCTGGTCAAACCAAGATGATCGAGCATGTTCAGGCTTCCGTGACCCAGTGAGGGGCGCGCTTGTCGAGGAAGGCGCCCAGGCCTTCCTGGCCCTCGGCGGACACCCGAAGGCGCGCGATCAGGGCCGCATTATCCCGATCCAGGGTGTCGCGGTCATGGCTGTCGCGGACCTGCCGGACCAGCTGCTTGGCGGTGGACGAGGCGATCGGGCCGGCCTTGTCGAGCAGGGCCAGCTGGCGCTCCAGCGCCTCGTCCAGGCGCTCGGGCTCGACCAGCTGGTGGACCAGGCCGATGCGCAGCGCAGTCTCGCCATCGAAGTGCTCGCCGGTGGCGAACCAGCGACGGGCCTGGCGCGGACCGATGGCCTCGATCACATAGGGCGAGATCACCGCGGGCAGCAGGCCCAGGCGGCTTTCGGTCAGGCCGAAGCGCGCCGAGCTGCTTGCGATGGCGATGTCGCAGCAGGCGACCAGGCCGACGCCGCCACCGAAGGCCGCGCCATGGACCCGGGCCAGGGTCGGCTTGGGCAGCTCGTCCAGGGTGCGCATCAGTCGCGCCAGGGCCAGCGAGTCCTCGCGGTTGTCGGCCTCGCTGGCGGCGGCCATGCCGCGCATCCACTGCATGTCGGCACCGGCCGAGAAGGAGGCGCCGTGACCGGCCACCACCACGGCCCGGATCGATTCGTCGCGTCCGGCGGCCTCCAGCGCGGCGGTCAGCCGGGCGATCAGGCTGGCGTCGAAGGCGTTGTGCAGCTCCGGCCGGTTCAGCCAGAGGGTGAGGACGGCGCCACGGCGCTCGATCTGCAAAGCATCGTTCATGGGATTCCAGGGTCACTCCATACCTGTATGGATCATAGCGGGCCATTGGTCATGGGCCATGACGCGACGCGGGAATGTTAGAATCGAGAACCATTTACATCCAGCAGAGAACACGCTAGATGACGCTGTCCGAACTGCCGCTGCACACCTCGGCCGTGGTCGAGTCCGTGCAGGACCTGCATGCCAACGATGCCATTGCCCGTCGCCTGCGCGAGCTGGGTTTCGTGAATGGCGAGGAAGTGCGCCTGGTGGCCAAGGGCCCGGTGGGCGGCGAGCCGCTGCTGGTGCAGGTCGGGTTCACCCGGTTCGCGCTGCGGATCAGTGAAGCCAAGCGGGTCGTGGTCGACGCCGCCAGCCAGGAACGACGTGCATGACCGCAATCGCCGCCACCGCCCCCCTGCGCATCGCGCTGGTCGGTAACCCCAACAGCGGCAAGACCGCGCTGTTCAACCAGCTGACCGGCAGCCGGCAGAAGGTCGCCAACTACACCGGCGTCACCGTCGAGCGCAAGGAGGGCCGCCTGCGCGCGCCGTCCGGCCGTGAATTCGCCGTGCTTGACCTGCCGGGCGCCTACAGCCTGCATCCGGCCAGCCTGGACGAGGCGATCACCCGTGACCTGTGCCGGGGCTTCTACCCGGGCGAGGCCGCGCCGGACGTGCTGCTGTGCGTGATCGACGCCACCAACCTGCGCCTGCACCTGCGCTTCGCGCTGGAACTGCGCGAGCTGGGCAAGCCGATGGTGGTGGCCCTGAACATGGTCGACGCGGCCCAGCGCCGCGGCATCCAGGTGGATGTGGCCGCGCTGGAACGCGAGCTGGGCGTGCCGGTGGTGGAGACCGTGGCGGTGCGCAAGCAGGGCGCCAAGGCCCTGGTCGAGCGCCTGGACGCCATGGTGCCGCACCTGGATGCGCCGGTGCCGGGCCCGGAAGGTGGCATCGATTACCACGCCAAGGTGCGCGGGATCCTGTCGGTCGCCGTGCGCATGCCGGCACGGACCGCGAAGATCGACGACGCGCTGGACCGCTGGCTGCTGCACCCGGTGTTCGGCCTGGTCAGCCTGGCGGTGGTCATGTTCCTGATCTTCCAGGCGGTGTACGCCTGGGCGACGCCGCTGATGGACGGCATCGAGGCTGGCTTCGCCTGGCTCGGCACCTTTGTTGGCAGCGTGCTGCCGGAAGGCCCGCTGGCCAGCCTGCTGACCGACGGCATCATCGCAGGCGTCGGCGGCGTGGTGGTGTTCCTGCCGCAGATCCTGATCCTGTTCTTCTTCATCCTGGTGCTGGAGGAGTCCGGCTACCTGCCGCGTGCGGCGTTCCTGCTCGACCGCATGATGGCGGCCGCCGGCCTGTCCGGCCGCTCGTTCATCCCGCTGCTGTCCAGCTTCGCCTGCGCGGTGCCGGGCATCATGTCCACGCGCAGCATCCAGGACCCGCGTGACCGCCTGGCCACGATCCTGGTGGCGCCGCTGATGACCTGCTCGGCGCGCCTGCCGGTGTACGCGCTGCTGATCGGTGCGTTCATTCCGCAGAAGACGGTGTGGGGCGTGTTCAACCAGCAGGGCCTGGTGCTGTTCGGCCTGTATGCGGCGGGCATTCTCAGCGCGCTGGCGATGTCGTGGATCATGAAGAAGTGGCGTCGCGACAAGAGCGAGCACCCGCTGATGCTGGAGCTGCCGTCGTACCGCCTGCCGCATGTGCGCGACCTGGCGGTGGGGCTGTACGAGCGCGGCATGATCTTCCTCAAGCGCGTCGGCGGCATCATCCTGGCGCTGACCATCCTGCTGTGGGTGCTGCTGTCGTTCCCGGCGGCACCGGCCGACGCCACGATGCCAGCCATCGACTACAGCTACGCCGGCCAGATCGGCCATGCGATGGCGGTGTTCTTCGCGCCGCTGGGCTTCAACTGGCAGATCTGCATCGCGCTGATCCCGGGCCTGGCCGCGCGCGAGGTGGCGGTGTCTTCGCTGGCCACCGTGTATGCGCTGTCGGCCGCCGATGACGATGCCGCCAGCCAGGCGCTGACCCCGCTGATCAGCGATGGCTGGTCGCTGGCGACCGCGCTGTCGCTGCTGGTCTGGTACATCTACGCCCCGATGTGCATCTCGACGCTGGCCACCATCAAGCGCGAGACCAATTCGTGGAAGCAGATGGGCTTTGCCGCGTTCTACCTGTTCGCAGCGGCTTATGTGGCCGCACTGATCACCTACCAGGTGACCAGGGCGCTGGGAGGCGGCTGATGGATACCGGCCTGCTGATCCAGTACCTGATCATCGCGGTGGCTGTGCTGGTCAGTGCCTGGGTGGTGCTGAAGAAGCAGTTCCCGGGCACCGTGCGCACGCTGCGCGGTGCGTTGGCGTTGGCCCTGTTGAAGCCGGGCCGCGCCGCCTGGCTGCAGGCGCTGGGGCGGAAGATCGCGCCGCCGGCAACGGGCGGTGGTGGTGCCTGTGGCGGTTGCGACAGCTGCGGGCCGAGCAAGAAGTAGCGTCGAGCCATGCTCGACGGCGGCCGGCCGGTGGGTGCGAACCTTCGGCCGGTGGTGCGGGCCTTCGCCCTGTGGGTGCGAACCTTGGTTCGCACGCTCTCGGGATTCAGACCTCTCTGCGGATGATCGCCCGGAAGTTCCCGTCCCGGTTCAATCGCCGCACCGATTCCCTGTTCCCATGGGCTGCCGCGAAACCTGCCACGTCGGCCAGGGCATCGAGCAGCAGGGCCTTCAACGCGTCGCGGTTACCGGCCTCCAGCAGGTCATCAAGATCCTGCTGGATGAAGGTCCGGCGCAGGCCCGGCGTTTCTTCGATCCGCCAGTCGACATGGGGCGTGGGGATGCTGGAGCGGTACCGGAAAGCCGTTTCAAGATCGTCAGGCGCGAGGGGATACGCGAGCAGTTCCGGAAAGTAGAGTCCAGCATTCACATAGAAGCCCCGGCTTTCGCTGGCGCGCTGGTGATTCACGACAAGCAGCGCGGCGTCCAGCAAGCGGTAGCGGGTCGTCGACGTCCCGGCAAAGCCGGTCTTCCTGGCGCACTTGCTGAAGACAGTCGAGGATTTCATGGGCTTTGCCTGGGCCGTAACAAGGGCCCACAGCCTTGAGGCGCAGTGCCTGACGGTCAATTGGCAAACGCGACACCCGCAACGAGCGCCCCAGGTGGGTGCGAACGCTCCAGGTGGGTGCGAACCTTGGTTCGCACGCTCTTCCAGCTAGTTGGCCCGTGAGCCCAGCTCCGCTGCCAACGCCAGCCACCGGTTGCGTTGCTCCGGCGAGCTGCTGCGCACCGCACCGAGTCGGCTGACCCGCACCGGGCGGATGCCGCAGAATTCCAGAATAGTGGCGCGGATCTGGGTGATGCCCGGGTCGCGGTAGATCCAGCGGTAATACCAGGGCGGCGTATCCAGCGTGGTGATCACCCGTGCGCTGCGACCGGCCAGCAGCCGGTCCCACCAGACTGAATCGCGCCGGTAGCGGAAGGCGTACCCCGGCAGCAGCACGCGATCGAAGAAGCCCTTCAGCAGCGCCGGCATCGCGCCCCACCAGGTGGGATAGACCAGCACCAGATGGTCGCAGGCCTCGATCGCATCCGCAGTGTCCTGCAGGTCGGCTTCCAGCGGCTGGATCTGGCGGTAGCCATGGCGCAGCACCGGATCGAACTCGAGTTCGCCCAGTGCGATCAGGCGCACCCGATGGCCAGCATTCTCGGCGGCGGTGGCGTAGCGCTGGGCGAGGGCACCGCACAGGCTGTCGCGGTCGGGATGGCCGAGCAGGATCAGGATGGAACGGGACACGGCAACCTCGGGCAATGGAAAGTGCGCGAGGTTGGGCTATGCCCTTGGGGCAGAGTCAACCACCAGCGGCGCAGCAGCTGGGCTCCAGGATGCAGTCACCGCTACCGGAGTGCAGCCACTGCCGCAGTTCGTCGCTGACCTGCTGCAGGTCGAGCTCGACCTGCGCCAGCCGTGCCCGCTCGCTGGCGATGCGGCTGCGTTGTTGCTCAAGCAGGGCCAGCACCGCGGGCCAGTCGAGCCGTCCGTCGCGGCCCTGCAGGCGGGAGATCGCGGCCAGGGTGATGCCCAGCGCCAACGCCTGGCGGATCAGCTGCACCCAGGCCACATCCTGTTCGCCGTAGTCGCGATAGCGGTTCAGCCGCGGCACCGGCGGCAGTAGTCCGCGCGCCTCGTACAGGCGGATGGCCTTGGCGCTGGCGCCGGTCAGGCGGCTGACCTCGGAAATGCGCATTGGCTCAGTCCCGCACCAGCCCGCCATCGACCACCAGGTTCTGCCCGGTCACCGCGCGCGACCAGGGGCTGGCGAAGAACAGCGCGGCATCGGCGAATTCTGCTGGCGTGGTAACGCTGCGCAGTGGCGTGTTGGCGGCGATGTAGTCGAACACTGCCTCCGGCGTGGCAGCGCTGGCATCGGTGGTGCGCAGCAGGCCGCCGGACAGCATGTTCACGGTGATGCCATGTGGGCCGAGGTCGCCGGCCAGCGTGCGCGTGAGGGACAGTAGCGCGGCCTTGGCGGCGGTGTAGTCGTGGTAGGGCACGACCGGGTTCTGGAACAGGTTGGTGCCGATGTTGATGATGCGGCCGAAGCGGCGGGCCTGCATGCCGGGCAGGGCGGCCTGCACGGTGTTCAGCGCGCCGCGCACGCTGCCCTCGAACTGCGCCTGGAACGCCGACCAGCCGATATCGGCGGCGCCGTCGCGGGCATCACCATTGAACGAGAACGCGGCGAGCGCGTTGTTGACCACGGTGGTGACGCCCTGGCCGAAGTGGGCCAGGGCGTGCTGCAGCATTGCATCGACCTGGCTGCGGTCGGTGACGTCGGCCGGCAGCGCGATCGCCTGTCCGCCCAGCTCGGCGGCCAGCGCCCGTGCGGGGCCTTCGCTGCGGTGGTAGTTGACGATGACGCGCGCACCCTGCGCCGCGAACGCGCGGGCGATGTGCTGGCCAAGGCCGCGGCCGGCGCCGGTGACCAGCACCAGCTGTTCGCTGATCTGCATGAAGGGGCTGCCATCCATTGCATGAAAGGGCATGCAGCGTAGCAGTGATGGCGCTTGCCGGAGCAGGCGTGCTGCCGCTAGCCTGCAGGCATGAACCAGACTCCCCTGCGATTGCTCATTCACGGCGCCTCCGGGCGCATGGGCCAGGCCCTGCTGCGGCTGGCCGCCGAACATCCCGAAACCCTGCAGATCGTGGCCGCAGTGACCGGCCGTGCGCCGGCACAGCGCGTGGTCGACGGCGTGCCGTTCTTCGGCGCCAGTGAGCTGCCCGGCGCGCCGGTGTTCGATGTGGCGATCGACTTCAGCCTGCCGGAGGGCTTCGACCCGATGCTGGCGCTGTGCGTGGAGCGGGGTGCCGGGCTGGTGTCGGGCACCACCGGTATCTCCAGCACGCAGCGCCAGGCGCTGGAGGCCGCGGCGGCGAAGATCCCGCTGGTATGGGCCTCGAACTTCAGCCTGGGCGTGGCGGTACTGGACGAGCTGGTGGAGCGCGCGGCGCAGGCGCTGGCCGGCTGGGACTGCGACATCGTCGAATCGCACCACACCCAGAAGAAGGATGCGCCATCGGGCACCGCGCTGACCCTGGGCGCGGCCGCGCAGCGGGGCGGGGCGGAGCCGCACTACGCCAGCCTGCGTGCCGGTGACATCGTGGGCGAGCACCTGGTGCAGTTCACCGGTCTGGGCGAGCGCATCGAGCTGGTGCATCGGGCCACCAACCGCGACATCTTCGCCCGCGGCGCCCTGTTCGCCGCGCGCCAGCTGCAGGGGCGGGCGCCGGGCAGCTACCGGGTAAGGGATCTGCTGCAGTAGGGCGGGCTGATTCCTGGGGTCGGATCCCTTTCCTGCGGAAAGGGCTCTGACCCCATCCGAGGGCGCCTGGGGTCAGAGCCTTTCCCATTCGGGAAATGGATCCGACCCCGCCTCCGGCCCGCATACGCCATCGGATTGAAATGAATGCGCAATCGCCTGTTCATGAAGCGCGATAACCGCTGGCGCGAGCGCCCCGGCAGCGCTACAATTCGCACTCGCCGAATCACGAAAGCCGGACCGGTCCCAGACCGTACGTCCGCGCTTTTTTGCAACCGGATTTCCGTGAAGCGCAGGCGTGACTTCGGCAGCCCCCTCGGTAGCCAAAGTGAGATTCCCGTGACCCAAGCCGCAATCCTCGTCCTCGAAGACGGCACCGTATTCGAGGGCGAATCCGTAGGCGCGCCCGGCCTGTCCGTCGGTGAGGTGGTGTTCAACACCGCCATGACCGGCTATCAGGAAGTGCTGACCGACCCGTCCTACGCCCGGCAGATGGTCACGCTGACCTATCCGCATATCGGTAACACCGGCATGACCGACCAGGACAACGAAGCGTCCAAGGTGTGGTCGGCCGGCCTGATCGTGCGCGACGTTCCGCGCCGCCCCAGCAACTGGCGCAGCCAGGTGTCGCTGCAGGACTGGCTGATCCAGCGTGGCGTGGTCGCCATCGCCGGCATCGACACCCGCAAGCTGACCCGCATCCTGCGCGAGAAGGGCGCGCAGAACGGTGCGCTGATGGCCGGCGACATCGACGTGGAAAAGGCACTGGAAGCCGCCCGCAAGTTCCCGGGGCTGAAGGGCATGGATCTGGCCAAGGTCGTCACTACCGAGAAGACCTACACCTGGACCGAGGGCCAGCTGGACCTGGATGCCAACGCTTTCGTCAGCGTGCCGGCCCGGTTCAAGGTCGTGGCCTACGACTTCGGCGTGAAGACCAACATCCTGCGCATGCTGGCCGAGCGTGGCTGCGAAGTGACCGTGGTACCGGCGCAGACCCCGGCCGCCGAAGTGCTGGCCCTGAAGCCGGACGGCGTGTTCCTGTCCAACGGCCCGGGTGACCCGGAGCCGTGTGACTACGCCATCGAAGCGATCAAGACCTTCATCGATGTGAAGATCCCGACCTTCGGCATCTGCCTGGGCCACCAGCTGCTGGGCCTGGCCTCGGGCGCGCAGACCATGAAGATGGGCCATGGCCACCACGGTGCCAATCACCCGGTGCAGGACCTGGACAGCGGCCGGGTGATGATCACCTCGCAGAACCACGGCTTCGCGATCGATGAAGCGACCCTGCCGCCGACCCTGCGCGTGACCCACCGTTCGCTGTTCGACGGCACCAACCAGGGTGTCGCCCGCACCGACGTGCCGGCGTTCTCGTTCCAGGGCCACCCGGAAGCGTCGCCGGGCCCGACCGATGTCGGTCCGCTGTTCGACCGCTTCGTGGTGCTGATGGAGCAGGCCAAGGCGTGATCAGTACGCCGCCGGCCCCCCGGTGGCGTCGCGATGGACCGTAAACCCCGCATCGCTGCTGCCCCCGGCGCGGCGCTGCGGATCAAGATTCCTGATCGACAGCGTGCGATCACTCCCCCTTGTCACGCTGTACTGACTTAGAGAAGAAAATGCCCAAGCGCACTGACCTCAAGACCATCCTCATCATCGGTGCTGGCCCGATCGTCATCGGCCAGGCCTGCGAGTTCGACTACTCCGGCGCCCAGGCCTGCAAGGCCCTGCGTGACGAGGGTTACCGCGTGGTGCTGGTCAACAGCAACCCGGCCACGATCATGACCGACCCGGAGATGGCCGACGCCGTCTACATCGAGCCGATCAACTGGCAGACGGTCGAGAAGATCATCGCCAAGGAAAAGCCCGATGCGCTGCTGCCGACCATGGGTGGCCAGACCGCGCTGAACTGCGCGCTGGACCTGGCCGACAACGGCGTGCTGGAGAAGTACAACGTCGAACTGATCGGCGCCAAGCGCGAAGCGATCCGCATGGCCGAAGACCGCGAGCTGTTCCGCGTGGCCATGGGTGAGATCGGCCTGGAATGCCCGACCGCCGCCGTCGCCCACACCCTGGACGAAGCGCTGGAGATCCAGACCCGCGTCGGCTACCCGACCATCATCCGCCCCAGCTTCACTCTGGGCGGCAGCGGTGGCGGCATCGCCTACAACCGCGAAGAGCTGGTCGAGATCGTCAGCCGCGGCCTGGAACTGTCGCCGACCACCGAGGTGCTGGTGGAAGAGTCGGTGCTGGGCTGGAAGGAATTCGAGATGGAAGTGGTCCGCGATACCGCGGACAACTGCATCATCGTCTGCTCGATCGAGAACCTGGACCCGATGGGCGTGCACACCGGTGACTCGATCACCGTGGCGCCGGCACAGACCCTCACCGACAAGGAATACCAGCGCCTGCGCGATGCCTCCATCGCCGTGCTGCGCAAGATCGGCGTCGATACCGGTGGCTCGAACGTGCAGTTCGGCATCAACCCGAAGACCGGCCGCGTGGTCGTCATCGAGATGAATCCGCGCGTGTCACGTTCCTCGGCGCTGGCCTCCAAGGCCACCGGCTTCCCGATCGCCAAGGTCGCCGCCAAGCTCGCCGTGGGTTACACCCTGGACGAACTGAAGAACGAGATCACCGGCGGCCTGACCCCGGCCTCGTTCGAGCCGTCCATCGATTACGTCGTCACCAAGATCCCGCGCTTCGCCTTCGAGAAGTTCCCGGCCGCCGACGCCCGCCTGACCACCCAGATGAAGTCGGTGGGCGAGGTGATGGCGATGGGCCGCACCTTCCAGGAGTCGGTGCAGAAGGCCCTGCGTGGCCTGGAAACCGGCAAGGTCGGCTTCGACCCGACCGGCCTGGACCTGGCCAACGAAGACGACCTGCAGACCCTGCGTCGCGAGCTGAAGGCGCCGGGCCCGGAGCGCCTGTTCTTCGTCGCCGATGCGTTCCGCGCCGGCATGAGCGTGGAAGAGATCTACGCACTGTCGTTCATCGACCACTGGTTCCTGGACCAGATCGAGGAAATCATCGCTGCAGAAGGCGAAGTCGCGGCCGGTGGCATCGACGCGCTGGACGCCGCACGCCTGCGCAAGCTGAAGCGTGCTGGCTTCTCCGATGCGCGCCTGGCGCAGCTGACCGGCACCAATGAAGCCGCCATCCGCGCGCTGCGTCGTGCGCACAAGGTGCGCCCGGTCTACAAGCGCGTGGACTCCTGTGCGGGTGAATTCTCCACCGGTACCGCCTACCTGTACTCGACCTACGAGGACGAGTGCGAGGCCGCGCCGAGCAACCGCGACAAGATCATGATCCTGGGCGGTGGCCCGAACCGCATCGGCCAGGGCATCGAGTTCGACTACTGCTGCGTGCACGCCGCACTGGCGCTGCGCGAGGATGGCTATGAAACCATCATGGTCAACTGCAACCCGGAAACCGTGTCGACCGACTACGACACCTCCGACCGCCTGTACTTCGAACCGCTGACCCTGGAAGACGTGCTGGAGATCGTCGAACTGGAACAGCCGAAGGGCGTGATCGTGCAGTACGGCGGCCAGACCCCGCTGAAGCTGGCGCGCGCGCTGGAAGCCAATGGCGTGCCGGTGATCGGCACCAGCCCGGACTCGATCGACCTGGCCGAAGACCGCGAGCGCTTCCAGCAGCTGGTCGACACGCTGGGCCTGAAGCAGCCGCCGAACCGCATCGCCCGCAACGACCAGGAAGCCCTGCTGCTGGCCCGCGAGATCGGCTACCCGCTGGTGGTGCGCCCGAGCTACGTGCTGGGCGGCCGTGCGATGGAAATCGTCTACGGCGAAGCCGACCTGGCCCGCTACGTGCGCGACGCGGTGAAGGTGTCCAACGATTCGCCGGTGCTGCTGGACCGCTTCCTCGACAACGCCGTGGAGTGCGACGTCGACATCATTGCCGATGCCCAGGGCAACGTCCTGATCGGTGGCGTGATGGAGCACATCGAAGAAGCCGGCGTGCACTCGGGCGATTCCTCGTGCTCGCTGCCGCCGTACTCGCTGTCGGCTGAAACCCAGGCCGAGCTGCGCCGCCAGGTGGTGGAGCTGGCCAAGGCCCTGAACGTGGTCGGCCTGATGAACACCCAGTTCGCGATCCAGACCAGCGACGAGGGTGCCGACACCATCTACCTGCTGGAAGTGAACCCGCGTGCCTCGCGCACCGTGCCGTTCGTGTCCAAGGCCACCGGCATGCCGCTGGCCAAGATCGCCGCCCGCTGCATGGCCGGCAAGACGCTGGCGGAGCAGGGCGCGACCAAGGAAATCGTGCCGGACTACTACTCGGTGAAGGAAGCGATCTTCCCGTTCGCCAAGTTCCAGGGCGTCGACCCGATCCTCGGGCCGGAGATGCGCTCCACCGGTGAGGTGATGGGCGTGGGCCGCACCTTCAACGCCGCCTTCGCGCGGGCGCAGGAAGCCGGCGGCATCAAGGCGCCGCCGGTTGGCAAGGCCTTCGTCTCGGTGCGTGATCCGGACAAGAAGCGCGTGCTGCCGGTGGCCAAGGCGCTGCTGGCGCGCGGCTACAGCCTGGTCGCCACCCGTGGCACCGCCGCCTGGCTGCAGCAGCACGGCATGGACTGCGAGATCATCAACAAGGTGGTCGAAGGCCGTCCGCACATCGTCGACTCGATCAAGAACGGCGAGATCGTCTACATCGTCAACACGACCGAAGGTCGTTCGGCGATCAACGACTCGTTCTCGATCCGTCGCGAGGCGCTGCAGCATCGCGTCACCTACTCGACCACCATTGCCGGCGCCAAGGCGCTGGTGGATTCACTGGAATTCCGCGGCACCGGTCCCGTCTGGTCGCTGCAGGAGCTGCACAAGGAGTTGAATGCATGAGAGCCCCCATCACCATGAAGGGCGCGCAGAAGCTGCGCGACGAACTGGATCACCTGAAGTCGGTCAAGCGCCCGAAGGTGATCGCCGCCATCGCCGAAGCGCGTGAGCATGGCGACCTGAAGGAGAACGCCGAGTACCACGCCGCGCGCGAGGAACAGGGCTTCATCGAAGGCCGCATCAAGCAGCTGGAAGGCGAGCTGTCGCACGCCGAGATCATCGACGTGAGCAAGCTCAACGCCGGCTCCAAGGTGGTGTTCGGCGCCAGCGTGACGCTGGCCGACGTGGAAACCGACGAAGAGAAGAAGTACCAGATCGTCGGTGACCTGGAAGCGGACATCAAGCTGGGCCTGATCGCGATTTCCTCGCCGGTGGCGCGCGCGATGATCGGCAAGCTGGAAGGCGATTCGATCGTGATCGACGCCCCGGCCGGCCAGCGCGAGTACGAGATCGTCAGCGTCAGCTACGTGGACTGACACGGTGGCAACGGCGACCCTGCTGTTGCCGGCCCGCAGCCGCTTTGCCGCGGCTGCGTTGCCGGACGATGTGGCACGTGCGCTCGGCCGTGCCACGACCGTGCAGGTCGCGCCGGGCGAACGCGCGCAGCTGACGCGCCATTTTGCGGTTGCCGCGCCGCACTGGCCGGTGGCCGCGTTGACCCGCCAGCGCGACGTCGGCGATGCCGCCGGCGCCAGCTGGCTGCGTGCCGATCCGGCCTGCATGGTGCCGGACATGCATGGCGCGCGGATGATGGCCTACGGCGAAACGCTGCGGCCGACGCTGGCCGACAGCCTGGCCCTGCTGCCGGTGCTGCAGCCCTTGTTTGCCGATGCCGGGTTCGTGCTTGACGCACCGGACCCGTCGCGCTGGTACCTGCGGCTTCCAATCGACCTGGTGCTGCCGGACTTCAATAGTCCGGACGAGGTGCTGGGCGATGACCTGTTCTCGCATCTGCCGGAGGGCGAGGGCGGCCGTCGCTGGCGGGCGCTGATGACCGAAGCGCAGGTACTGCTGCACAACCATTCCTGGAACCAGCAGCGCGCCGCTCAGGGACAACAGCCGATCAATTCGCTGTGGTTCTGGGGCGGTGGCGTGATGCCGGTGTCGGTCAGCACGCCGCACGCACAGGTGCGCAGCCGCGATGCCCTGCTGCAGGGCCTGGCCCTGGCGGCTGGCGTAGCCGTCGATGGCGAACAGGCGGTGGATGCACTGGTCGACCTGCGCCAGCTGCGTTCGCTGCAGCAGCTCGGCAATGATGCAATCCGGCCGCTGCTGGCCGCGCTGAAGCGTGGCGAGCTGCAGCGGCTGGTGCTGGATTTCGAGGACGGCCTGCAGTTCCAGCTGGACCGCGGCCAGCGCTGGCAGTTCTGGAAGAAGCCGCGGCAGCTTCACGATTGATCGGGGTCGACCGATCGGGGTCGGATCCGTTTTCCATCGGAAAACGGCTCTGACCCCCAGGGTTTGTCGGGGTTGCCGACCAGCGGCCGGCACTACCGCAGGTAGCGGCGCCTCAACGGACCTCGCTGACCACCGTCGGCAGTGTCCAGTGCCCGCCGAGCATATTGCGACACTGGCCCGTCGTGAAATCGCTGCTCTTCACGAAGCGCTCCCCGTCCCACACCCAGTCATTGGCGGAGATGCAATCGCCGACACCGCGGCCTCGGGAGCGGCCTCGCAGCGTAGCGTCATCGCGGTCAAAATCTTCGGCCAGGTTGGTGACAAAGGTCGCTTGGTAAGGCGATCTGTCTCGCACCACCCAGTAGGCGTTGCTCATGTTGTAGGCACCCACGAAGCAACTGGTGCTTGCCAGTACATGCTGGGCGTCCAGTCGCTGGATCTCGATCTCATCTGCCCCGCCATCGCTCAGGCGGCCGCACTCATCCGGCTTCGGCAGGCTGGCGATCAGCGCCTTGCGCAGGCCCGGTGCCTTGGCCAGCGCCGCGTCCGAGGCGCGCGGTGCCATCAGCGTGCCGCGCACGATCACTGGCACCGGCAACGCCGCAGGCACGCTCGCTTCGGGCTTGTCGCCACGCCGCACCAGCGCACCGGGCGTGCCCAGCCGGCCCTGGGCCTCGTCCATCTTCAGCAGTACGGCCGCTGCGCCGCTGTCGGAGATCGGCCACGCCTTGCCCTTGCCGTCGATGATCTCGATGCGTGCCTGGCGCGGCAGTGCGGCGACCAGTGCATCGGTCTGTGCCTGCTGCAACAACACGTTGTCCCCGTCGCCGGTGTCGTGCACCGGGCCCAGGTCCTTGCCGTTCAGGCGCAGGCGCAGCGCCCCGGTCGGCGTCGGGCTTTCGCCATCCTCGCCATTGCGCAGCCGCGCGAGCACCTTCGTACCCGGGCCGCCCGCGCGTTCCAGCATCAGGCTGAGCAGATTGCCGGGTTCTTCCGGGCTGTAGCCGGCGGCGCGGCAGGTGCGGGTGTTGTCACAGGCCAGCGACCAGTCGTTGTGCTGGAACTGCACGCCGGCCTTCGGTTCGGGCGTGGCGGCGTGGGCGGCCGGGGCCAGGGCGAGGCCCAGCAGCGCGGGAAGCAGCGTGCGATGCATGCGTTGAAGTCCATTTCCGGGCCGACAAGCATGGAAGATATGCTGGCAGATTCCAAATGCTCGCGATCGGGGTGGAGCCTCCTGCGGGCAGAGAGATCCGACCCCGCGCTATCATGGGGATGTCTTCCGCAACCCGGCGATGCCGATGTCCCTTGCCGCCGATGCTGTGCAGCCATTCCCTGATACGCCGACGATCCGCCGCCGCGATGCGGTCGCGCCCGGCAGCTGGCCGGAGGGCACGCTGCCGCTGCTGGCGCGTCTCTATGCCAACCGAGGCGCCGGTACACCGGAGTTGGCGCAGCCGAAACTGGGCCATCTGCACGCCCCCGAGCTGCTGACCGGCATCGATGATGCGGTGGGTCTGCTGATCGAGGCCATCGCCAATGACAAGCGCATCCTGGTGGTCGGCGATTTCGATTGCGATGGCGCCACCGCCTGTGCGGTCGGCGTGCGTGGACTGCGCATGCTCGGCGCGCAGCATGTCTTCCACGCGGTGCCGAACCGAATGGTGCACGGCTACGGCCTGTCACCCTCACTGGTGGAGGAGCTGGCCGAGCTGCAGCCGGACCTGCTGGTCACGGTCGACCACGGCATCGCCTGCCATGCGGGCGTGATCGCGGCCAAGGCGCGGGGCTGGCAGGTGCTGGTCACCGACCATCACCTACCCGGGCCGCAGCTGCCGCCGGCCGATGTCATCGTCGATCCCAATCTCGACGGTGATGCCTTCCCCAGCAAGTCGCTGGCCGGCGTCGGCGTGATCTTCTACGTGCTGATGGCGCTGCGCCGGCACATGCGCGAGGCCGGCGTCTTCGCCGATGGCAAGGGGCCGGACCTGACCACGCTGCTGGACCTGGTGGCGGTCGGCACCGTCGCCGACCTGGTGGCGCTGGATCCGAACAACCGGGCACTGGTCAGCGCGGGCCTGCGGCGTCTGCGCGCGGGGCAGGGCTGTGTCGGCCTGCGTGCGCTGATCGAAGCCAGCGGCCGTGATGCCGCGCGGCTCACAGCCACCGACATCGGCTTCGCGCTCGGCCCGCGCCTGAATGCCGCGGGCCGGCTGGAAGACATGGCGCTGGGCATCGCGCTGCTGCTGACCGAAGACCCGCGCCAGGCGCGCGAGATCGCGCAGACGCTGGAGCAGATCAATTCGGAACGGCGCGCCGTGCAGCAGTCGATGACCGACGATGCCGAGCAGGCGTTGACCCGGGTGGTGCTGGACATGGCCGGTCAGCGACCGGTGGCGGCCTGCCTGTTCGATGCCGACTGGCATCCGGGCGTGGTCGGCCTGGTCGCGTCGAAGATGAAGGACCGCCTGCATCGCCCGGTGATCGCCTTCGCGCCGGCCGAACCTGGCGCCGACACCCTGCGAGGCTCGGCGCGCTCCATTCCCGGCCTGCACATCCGTGACGCCCTGGCGCTGGTCGATGCGCGCCATCCGGGCCTGATCGAACGCTTCGGCGGCCACGCCATGGCGGCCGGGCTCAGCCTGCGGCGTGACCACGTCGATGACTTCAAGGCCGCCTTCGTCGCCGTGGTGCTGGAAATGCTCGACCCGGCGGCACTGCAGCAGCAGGTCCTCAGTGATGGCGAACTGGCGGCGGACGAGCTGGACCATCGCCACGCCGATGCGTTGCGCCTGGCCGGGCCGTGGGGCCAGGGTTTCCCCGAGCCACTGTTCGACGGCCACTTCGAAGTGGCCAACTGGCGCGTGCTGAAGGAGCGTCACCTGAAGCTGGAACTGCGCCTGCCCGGCGTACCCGGCACGATCAACGCCATCCATTTCGGCGGCTGGCACGGCAACGCGCCCGGTCGCCATGTGCATCTCGCCTATCGCCTCGCCTGCGACGACTATCGCGGCGGTAGCGCCATCCAGCTGATCGTGGAGCACTGCCTGCCCGCATAGAAAAAGGGGACGGAGGGGATTAAGTCGCTTGTGCCTTGTTTGCCACTTGCGACTTAATCCCCTCCGTCCCCTTTTTGGGGGCGCCAACCCCATTACGGTTGCTGGTGCGTTCAAAGGTTCACGATCCCACTGGAGTCCGCTCATGGTCTTCGTCCGTTGCTGCACTGTGTTGTTGCTGGCCCTCGCGGCCTGGCCCGCTGGCGCGCAGTCGCCGCCGATCTCCCGGCCGCAGGCCAGCATGCCTCTGCTGATTGCCCCGGCCGCCGAGCAGGCGGTGCAGCTGCGACACGCCCGCATCGAAGGCGAAGTCCAGGCCGGCATCGCCCAGACCCGGATCACACTGGAATTCCACAACCCGAACCGGCGCGTGCTGGAGGGCGAGCTGCAGTTCCCGCTGGCCGACGGTCAGCAGGTCAGCGGCTTCGCGCTGGATATCAACGGCGAGATGCGTGACGCGGTGCCGGTGCCCAAGGATCGCGGCCGCCAGGTGTTCGAGGAGATCGCCCGTCGCGGGGTCGACCCGGGCCTGCTGGAACAGACCGCTGGCAACCAGTTCCGGTTGCGCATCTACCCGCTGCCGGCCGGCGGTAGCCGGCGCGTGGAGCTGGTGATCCGCGAGCCGTTGGCCTTCGCCGGCCAAGGCTGGCAGTGGACGCTGCCGCTGCAGTTCGCCGCCGGCGCGGCCTCGGTTGAACTGAAACTGCAGACACCCGGCGCGACCACTGCAGGTACGGCACCCTTCCGCATCAGCGCGGGCCAACTGCTGTGGCAGGGCAAGGGCGCGCAGTTGCCGCAGCAGCTGCAGTGGAACCTGCCGGCAGCACGTCAGGCGCAGGTCCAGGTGGCGCCCTGGCAGGATGGGCACTACCTGCTGGCACAACTGCCGGTGGCGGCCAGCAGTAAGCCGCGCACGCTGCCCAGCGAGATCGGCCTGCTGTGGGACGGCTCCGGATCGGCGGGACAGCGCGATCGCTCACGGGAGTTCGCCCTGCTGGATCGCTACTTCGCTGCGCTGGGTGACGGCACCGTGGCCTTGACCGTGCTGCGGGATCGCGCCGAGCCGGTAAGGCGCTTCCGCATCCGCGCCGGTAACTGGAGTGAGCTGCGTGCGGCACTGCAGGCCGTACGCCCGGACGGTGCCAGCGCGCTGGCGCAGTGGCAGCCGCAATCGAGCGTGAAGGAATACCTGCTGTTCAGCGATGGCCTGCTGACCTATGGGCCGGAACAGCTGCCGGCGATGGCGCCGGACCAACGCCTGTTTGCGGTCAGCAGCGCCGGCGCGCGCACCGATGCCGTGCGACTGCGTGGATGGAGCGAAGCGCATGGCGGTCGCTTCGTAGCGCTGGGGAAGGATGTCGAATTGGCCGCCCGTGAGCTGCTGTCGTCGCCGCTGGATGTGCAGGTCGATGCAGGGCGCGGCGTGCAGGACGTGGTGATCGATCGTCGCAGTGAAGCCCAGGGCTGGTTGTGGCTGCATGCACGACTGGCGGCCGACGGCGTGCCGATGCGGGTGCGCGTGGGTGGCGGCGAATGGCAGGCGCTGCCCGCCACGCAGAAGAGCAAAGACGGTGAACTGCTGGCAGGCTTGTGGGCGCAGGCGCGCCTGCAGCAGCTGGCCGCCGACCGCCGTGGCAACCGTGAGGCGATGCAGCGCCTGTCACAACAGTTCGGCCTGGTCGGGCCGGATACCTCGCTGATCGTGCTGGAGACGCTGGAGGACTACCTGCGCTATGCGATCCGCCCTTCGGGCACGTTGCGCGCCGAGTACGACGCCAGGTTTGCAGTGCAGGTAAGTGATCGCGCCGCAGCCGATCGCCAGCGCCTGGATGAAGTGGCCGCTCGCTGGAAGGAGCGCCAGCAGTGGTGGAACCGCAGCTGGCCGAAGGGTGTGCCGCCGCAGCCGAAGGGCGGGGCACTCGAAGTGGCCTCCGCGGACTACGCGATGGAATCAGCGCCGGTGGCGATGCTCGCCGCGCCGGCCCCGGCGGCACCACCCGCCCCGGCACCGATGGCCGCCGCCGCCGAGCAGCGCATGGAAGCCAGCAGCGCGCGTGCGCGTCGCTCAGCGCCTGCATCGAACAAGGCCCTGGATTCAATCACGGTCACTGGTGGCCGTGTCGCTGCGCCCGCTGCTGCCAACGACGGCCAACTCGGCATCCAGCTGGCGGCCTGGCAGCCGGACTCGGCCATCGCCCGGCGCCTGCGCGAGGGCCCGCCGTCGCAACTCTACGACCGCTATCTGGCCGAGCGCGATGCCCACGCCGACAGCAGCGCGTTCTTCCTCGATGTGGCCGACCTGCTGCTGGAGCAGGGCCAGCGCGAACTGGCACTGCGGGTACTGTCGAACCTGGCCGAGATGGATCTGGACAACCGGCATCTGCTGCGCGTGCTCGGCTACCGGCTGATGCAGGCTGATGCCCCGGCACTGGCGGTGCCGGTGTTCGAGCAGGTGCTGGCGATGGGCCAGGAAGAACCGCAGAGCTTCCGCGACCTAGGCCTGGCGCTGGCAGCGGCCGGCAAGCCGCAGCAGGCGCTGGCGCCGCTGTACCAGGTGGTGGTGCGGCCGTGGGACAGCCGCTTCGATGGCATCGCCCTGATCGCATTGGATGAGCTGACCAACCTGGTGGCGCGCAGCACGCCACGGCTGGATACCTCGGCCATCGACCCGCGCCTGCTGCAGGCAATGCCGCTGGACCTGCGCGTGGTGCTGTCCTGGGATGCCGACAACAGCGACATGGACCTGTGGGTGACCGACCCGAACGGCGAGCGTGCCTACTACGGCAACCGCCAGACCTACCAGGGCGGGCGGATGTCGCAGGACTTCACCGGCGGCTATGGCCCCGAGCAGTTCTCGCTGCGCAACGCCAAGCCGGGCAAGTACAAGGTCGAGGCGAACTATTTCGGCAGTCGCCAGCAGCTGGTGACCGGTGCGACGACGCTGATGCTGCGCCTGACCACCCATTGGGGCACGGCCAAGCAGAAGGACCAGATGGTGACGATGCGGCTGAAGGATCGCGCCGAAACCGTGCTGGTGGGCGAGTTCGAGGTGCGTTGATCGCTCGGGCACCCGTGTAGAGTCGAGCTGGCTCGACTGCCTCAATGTAGAGCCGAGCCTGCGCTCGGCTCATGGCAGAAGCAGCCGAGCGTGGGCTCGGCTCTACACTACTGCGGTGCGCGCCATTGGCGCCGCCGGCGGATTCGCACGCAGGCCGAACAGGGGCCGCAGCCAACGCACGCGACGGATCAGCAACTCATGGATCAGCAGGCAGCCGCCGACAGTACCGGCCAGCAGCAGGGCCGGTTCCATCCACGGGCCCAACTGAAGTGGCTTGAGCCAGAACAGCAGCACGATGATCAGGCTCTGGTGCAGCATGTACCAGGGATAGATCGCCTCGGTGCAGTACGGCAGCCAGCGGAACGGGCGATCGAGGAAGACCTTTCCCCAGCCGAGGATGGCCAGCAGCGCGGTCCATACGTAAAGCGACTGGCTGGCCCGGCCCTGCAGGTCCCAGAACGGTTCGGGCCATTGCCGCAGCTGGGAATCGGCGGGCAATACCTGGCCGAGGATGCGCAACCCCAGATACCAGCCGACGGCAGCCAGCGCCAGCCATAGCGTGGTGCGGCGCAGGGCGACCACGCGCTCCCAGAACACCGGTTCACGACCCAGCAGGTAGCCGCCCAGGAACACCGTCGCGTACTTCGCGTGCTGGTACCAGTCGCCGAGCAGGGCATTGGTGGACGGGTAGATCGGCTCCAGCCAGATCACCCAGGCCAGCAGCAGGGCGGACGGAAGGCCGATCAGCAGCATCGGCGATGCTGCGCAGAGCGCCATCGCGCGGCGAACCACCGCCGTTCCCAGCAATGGCATCAACAGGGCCAAGGCCAGCGTGTAGTTCCACAGATAGGCCAGGTACCACAGGTGGTTCCAGGTGATGCCGTACTGCCAGCCGGCGAAGCTGCCTTCCGGCCACGGTCGCACCTGCCAGTAGCGCAGCAGGAACTGGCCGAAGCCGGGTGCCACGTGGCCGTTGGCCACGCCTTCGCAATAGGGCTGGATCGGCACGATCACGAACATGCCGAACAGCAGCGGCAGCAGCAGCCGCCAGGTGCGCAGGCCGGCGAAGCGCAGCAACCTGCCTTCCGGCCGCATCAGCGCGATGGCGATACCCGAGATCAGGAACAGCAGCGACATCCGCCAGCGGTTGACGAACAGCATCGGCCACTGCAGCCATTCGGCGGTATGCACGCTCTTGAGGTGAAAGCCCCAGTCGTCCACGTAGGCCATGGCGGTGTGGTAGAGGATCAGCAGGGCGAAGGCGAACACGCGCAGGGCGTCGATGTCGTAGCGTCGGGTCATGGTGGTGGTGTGCCGGAGAGTCGAGCCAAGGTGACGCC
The DNA here is from genome assembly GCF_059367975.1 of Stenotrophomonas sp. YJH_SMC_131. Taxonomy (NCBI): domain Bacteria; kingdom Pseudomonadati; phylum Pseudomonadota; class Gammaproteobacteria; order Lysobacterales; family Lysobacteraceae; genus Stenotrophomonas; species Stenotrophomonas sp. YJH_SMC_131. The sequence goes on from NZ_JCAFRJ010000005.1 coordinate 371,652, forward strand.
GCCCGGTCCGTGCGGCGACTGGCAAGGGGCCGCTGGAACCGACGCAGTGACCAATGGCGGGGGTGGTGGGATCAATGGAGCCGCTACCCTTTGTCCCTTGAGGCAGGCTGGAGCACCGCAACGACATGGATGCAGCAATGACTCAGGGCCGACCATCGCGCTGGCGTACTTCAACCCGGCTGCTGGTATGGGCGGCGATCCTGTCGGCCTCGGCAGTGACCAATGCGCTGGTGGAAGTGATGGACGCCAGTCGCCGCGGCGCCGATCTCGGGCTGTGGGAGCCGATGATCTGGGAGTTCAGCAGCCTCGGCCTGGTCCTGTTGACCCTGCCGCTGCTGTGGTGGGGCTGCGAGCGCTGGCCGCTGCATGCCGATACCTGGAAGCGGCGATTGCCGCTGTATCTGCTGGCCAGCGTCGGCTGGTCGCTGCTGCACGTGGTGGGGATGGTGCTGCTGCGGCACCTGGCCTACGGGTCGCTGGGCCATCGCTACCAGGATGATGCCGGCTGGCTGGAGCGTTTTGCCTACGAATACCTGAAGGATGTACGCACGTTTGCGATGTTCGTGGCACTGGAGCACTTTGCCAGCTGGTTCGGCCGGCGCAGGCAGGGCGAGGCGAGCCTGCTGGCCGAGCCGGACGTCGGCCCGCCGGTGGAGCCGGTCGAGCGCCCCCAGCACTTCCTGGTGCGCAAGCTGGGCAAGGAGTTCCTGGTCGCCACGGCGGACGTGGAGTATGCCCAGGCCGCGGGGAACTATGTGAACCTGCGGGTACGCGGCCACGACTATCCGCTGCGGATCACCATGGCGGTGCTGGAGCAGCGGCTCGACCCGGGCGAGTTCCTGCGCCCGCACCGCAGCTGGCTGATCCATCGGGGCCAGCTGCGCTCGATCGAGCCGCTGGACGGTGGCGAGGCCCTGCTGCACATGGCCGACGGGGCGAAAGTGCCGTGCAGCCGGCGCCAGCTGCCGCTGCTGCGGCAGGCGCTGGGGGCAGGGTGAGGCCCTCATTCCGGGCACCCGCAGCCTGCGGTATCATTACCAGTCATCTTTTGAATGCATAACCGCCGACATGATCGAACTGAATCCTGTCCGCCAGCGCATCACCGATCTGACCGATCGCGTGCTGTCGCTTCGGGGGTATCTTTGACTACGACGCCAAGAAAGAGCGTCTTGAAGAAGTAACGCGGGAGCTGGAAAGCCCCGACGTCTGGAACAACGCCGAGTACGCCCAGAACCTGGGCCGCGAACGTTCCAGCCTGGAAAAGACCGTGGGCGGCATCGCCTCGGTGCTCGATGGCCTGAACGATGCCACCGAGCTGCTGGAGCTGGCCGAGTCCGAGCAGGACGAGGACACCGCCCTGGCCGTGGTCGCCGACCTGGACAAGCACCAGGCCCACGTGGAGAAGCTGGAGTTCCAGCGCATGTTCTCCGGCGAGATGGACAATGCGGCGGCGTTCGTCGACATCCAGGCCGGTGCCGGCGGCACCGAAGCCCAGGACTGGGCCGAGATCCTGCTGCGCATGTACCTGCGCTGGTGCGAGTCGCGCGGCTGGAAGACCGAACTGATGGAAGTGTCCGGTGGCGACGTTGCCGGCATCAAGTCGGCCACGCTGCGCGTGGAAGGCGACTATGCCTATGGCTGGCTGAAGACCGAGACCGGCGTGCACCGCCTGGTGCGCAAGTCGCCGTTCGACTCGGACAACCGCCGCCACACCAGCTTCACCTCGGTGTTCGTGTCGCCGGAAATCGACGACAACATCGACATCACCATCAACCCGGCCGACCTGCGTACTGACGTGTACCGTTCGTCCGGTGCCGGTGGCCAGCACGTGAACAAGACCGAGTCGGCGGTGCGTATCACCCACATCCCGACCAACATCGTCGTGGCCTGCCAGACCGGCCGCAGCCAGCACCAGAACCGCGACAACGCGATGAAGATGCTGGCCGCCAAGCTGTATGAACTGGAGATCCAGAAGCGCAATGCCGAGAAGGACGCGGTGGAAGCCACCAAGTCCGACATCGGCTGGGGCAGCCAGATCCGCAACTACGTGCTCGACCAGAGCCGCATCAAGGACCTGCGCACCGGCATCGAACGGTCGGACACGCAGAAGGTGCTGGACGGCGACCTGGACGAGTTCGTCGAGGCCAGCCTGAAGGCCGGCCTGGCCGTGGGCTCCAAGCGCGTCGATGCCTGATCGGCGCGCCTGCGCGGATATCGTCACCCTCGTGCGCAACGCCGAGGGTGGCTGATCACGCTTCCGATGTGGGGCCGAGCCCATGCTCGGCTGCTGTTGGCGCAGTAGCAGATGCGTCGAGCATGGCTCGACGCTACAACGGGTACGGCGGTAGCGATGATGCGCAGCGAAAGTGAACGCAAGGAACTCGGCGGCTTTCTCAAGGCCTGCCGCGCCCGTGTCGATCCTGCCACGCTCGGCCTGCCGGCCGGGCGCCGGCGTACCCCGGGCCTGAAGCGCGAGGAAGTCGCGCTGGCGATCGGGGTGAGCGTCAGCTGGTACACCTGGATCGAGCAGGGCCGTGAAGTGCGCGCCTCGCCCGAGGTGCTGGAGCGCCTGGCGCAGGTGCTGCGCATGAGCGACGACGAACGCGCCTACGCGTTCGCGCTGTCCGGCTACGGCGTGCCGCTGGAATCACCGGACGAGAGCGTGACCGACGGCTTGCGCCAGCTGGTGGAGGCGATGCAACCGATCCCGGCCTATGTGCGCAACACCCGCTTCGACATCCTGGCCTGGAACCCGGCCATCGCCGATCTGTTCGTGGACTACAGCCAACTGGCGCCGCATGAGCGCAACACGCTGCGGCTGATGTTCCTGTACCCGCCGTACCGCACGCTGATCCTCAACTGGGAAGAAATGACCCGCGGCCTGCTGGCAGGCTTCCGTGCGGCGATGGCGCAGGCGCCGGACAAGGCGCCGTTCCTGGTGCTGGTGGAGGACATCGCGGCGCATAGCGAGGAGTTCCGCCAGTGGTGGCCGGAGCACGACGTGCGTCGGTTCGATGAAGGGGCGAAGAAGCTGAACCATCCCACGCGCGGGTTGCTGGACCTGCAGTACGTGGCGCTGGTGCCGGAGAGCCGGCACGATCTTTCCCTGGTGACTTACCTGCCGCGTAGGTAGGTTGGTCGGCAGGGCTTGCAGCCCTGCACCTGCTCAATGCAACGGCCAAAGCCAGAGCCAGAGCTAGAGCTGGATTCCGTGGGTTGGCGGGGCGGTGTCGGAGTGCGGGGACGCCGTAAACCCGTCCCTGGGGGCTTGGCAGCCGCATCCATGCGGCTGACACCCCGCACTCCGACACCGCCCCACCTTTGAAAGGTTCACGCGGCTGTTGGTAGGTGTCGACCTTGGTCGACACATCTGTCAGATATCGAAAGAAATTCCGGGGTCAGATCCGTTTTCCTATGGAAAACGGATCTGACCCCAAGAGCATTTCCGACAGATCGCGGAAAACCGTCGAAGGCGGGGTGGGTCCGGTTGCGGGAGTGTCCGCGGCATGGATGCCGCGGCCAAGCCCCCAAGGACGGGTTTACGGCGTCTCCCGCAACCGGACCCACCTCGCCATCCCACGGATAGCCCGCTGTTGCTGCTGCTTCGGCTGTTGCCGTTGCCTCTGCGGGTGCAGGGCGCAGCCCTGCAAGAGCCCCCATTCAGACAGGTAAGTGCAGGTCACAGGATAAGCAGACGCCTTGTTGCCTCCGCCAATCGGGTCCACATTCCTGTGCAGGAGACGGGCCGCCGCCCGTCGACGAGACACCAGGAGACCTGCATGTCCGCTGCCCCCACCACCGCCATTTCCCGCGATCCGGCCACCGGCCAGCAGATCGCCAGCCATCCCTTCGCTACCGACGCCGAGCTGGAAACAATCCTGGATCGCGGCCAGGTCGGCTTTGCGGCCTGGAGCGTCAAGAGCCTCGAACAGCGCTCAGACGTACTGCGTGCGATGGCCGCGGTGCTACGCCGTGACCGTGAAAAGCTGGCCGCGCTGGCCACTGCCGAAATGGGCAAGGTCCAGGCCGAAGCACTGGCCGAGATCGAGAAGTGTGCCGTGCTGTGCGACTGGTACGCCGACCACGGTGCGCAGTTCCTGCGCGACGAGCCGACCCAGGTGCCCGACGACAAGGCTTACGTGTCCTACCTGCCGCTGGGCGTGGTGCTGGGCATCATGCCGTGGAATTTCCCGTACTGGCAGGTGATGCGCGCGGCGGTACCGATCCTGATGGGCGGCAACGGCTTCCTGCTGAAGCCGGCCGAGAACATCGTCGGCACCGCGCAGCTGCTCGATGCCGCCTGGCGTGATGCCGGGCTGCCGGAAGGAACCTTCATCGCCGCCAACGTCAGCCGCGAGGGTACCAGCCGTGCGATCGCCGATGACCGCATCGCCGCCGTCACCCTGACCGGCAGCGTGGCCGCAGGCCGCAGCATCGCCGCCCAGGCCGGGCAGGCGCTGAAGAAGGTGGTGCTGGAACTGGGCGGCTCGGATCCGTTCATCGTGCTGGCCGACGCTGACCTGGATGCGGCCGTCGATGCGGCGGTGACCTCGCGCTTCCAGAACACCGGGCAGGTCTGCATTGCCGGCAAGCGCATCATCGTTGAAGACGCGGTGTACGACCGCTTCGTGGCGCAGTTCTGCCAGAAGGTGCAGGCGCTGACCATCGGTGATGGCCGTGAAGCGGGCAATCGTATTGGTCCGATGGCACGCCAGGACCTGCTGGAACAGTTGGACGCGCAGGTGCGCGCCTCGGTGGACGCAGGCGCGAAGCTGCTCGTCGGCGGCCATCAGCTCGATCGTCCGGGCGCGTTCTATGCGCCCACCGTGCTGGCGGACGTGGAGCCGGGCATGCAGGCCTTTGATACGGAAACGTTCGGGCCGGTGGCCTCGATCAGCCGCGCTCGCGATGCCGACCACGCGGTGGAACTGGCCAACCAGAGCGAGTTCGGCCTCAGCGGCAACCTGTGGACCGGTGACCGCGCGCGGGCCATGCAGCTGGCGCGCCGGCTGCAGACCGGCGGTGTGTTCGTCAACGGCTTCTCCGCTTCCGACCCTCGCGTGCCGATCGGCGGTGTGAAGAAGAGCGGCTTCGGCCGCGAGCTCTCGCACTTCGGCATCCGTGAATTCGTCAACGCGCAGACAGTGTGGTTCGACAAGCATTGACGCGCGGCTCTCATCCTTCCTGCAACGATCCACCATCAGTCCAGCACAAAGGACGGCATCCGATGTCCAAGGGTTCAGATCTGCTCGTCGCCGCACTTGAGAACGAAGGCGTCGAGCGCATTTTCGGCATTCCCGGCGAAGAAAACCTCGACGTGGTCGAGTCGCTCCGCCATTCCAGCATCGAACTGGTCATCACCCGCCACGAACAGGCGGCGGTGTTCATGGCGGCCACTTACGGCCGCCTGACCGGCAAGCCGGGCGTATGCCTGGCCACGCTCGGCCCGGGCGCGCTCAACTTCACCACCGGCGCCGCCTATGCGCTGCTGGGTGCGTGGCCGGTGATCATGATCACCGGCCAGAAGGGCATCGTCGCCAGCAAGCAGGCGCGCTTCCAGATCGTCGACATCGTCGGCACGATGAAGCCGCTGACCAAACAGGCGCGGCAGATCGTCTCGGCACGCACCATTCCGACCATCGTCCGCGAGGCGTTCCGTGTCGCCCAGGAAGAGCGCCCGGGCCCGGTGTTGCTGGAGCTGCCCGAAGACATTGCTGCCGATGAGGTCGAGGGCGTGGCGCTGATTCCGCCGCACGCGGTGGACCGTCCCATTGCCAGCCCGGAGGCGCTGGATCGGGCAGCAGAGCTCATCCGCAATGCAAAGCGGCCGCTGCTGATGATCGCTTCGGCGGCCTCGCGGCCGCAGTCCAGCGACGCGCTGTCCGCGTTCGTGCTGCGCGCCGGCATCCCGTTCTTCACCACGCAGATGGGCAAGGGCGCGGTGGCCGGTGGTTCAGGCCTGTACATGGGCACCGCGGCGCTGACCGAGCGCGATTACGTGCACATGGCGATCGACCAGGCCGACGTGATCGTGACCATCGGCCACGAGGTCACCGAGAAGCCGCCATTCGTGATGCGCCCGGGTGGGCCGACGGTGATCCATATCGGGTACTCGCAGGCGGCGGTGGAACAGGTGTATTTCCCGCAGGTGGAGGTGATCGGCGATATCGGTCGTTCGCTGACCCAGCTGGCCGACCGCATCGAGGGCGCGGTGCCGAACGCCGCTGCGCTGCTGCCGCTGCGCGCGACCATCCTCGAACACCTGGCCGACCGGGCCGAAGAGGTCGGGTTCACCCCGCAGCGGCTGGTGCACGACGTGCGCCAGGTGATGCCGCCGGATGGCATCGTGGCGCTGGACAACGGCATGTACAAGATCTGGTTCGCGCGCAACTACCGCACCCAGGTGGCCAACACGCTGCTGCTGGACAACGCGCTGGCGACGATGGGCGCGGGCCTGCCGTCGGCGATCATGGCCTCGATCCTGTATCCGCAGCGGCGGGTGCTGGCGGTGTGCGGCGACGGCGGCTTCATGATGAACAGCCAGGAGCTGGAGACGGCCCGCCGGCTGGGCCTGAACCTGGTGGTGCTGATCCTCAACGACGGTGCCTACGGCATGATCCGCTGGAAGCAGGCCGTGGACGGATTCACCGACTACGGCATGACCTTCAGCAACCCCGATTTCGTGAAGTACGCCGAGGCCTATGGCTGCAAGGGCCACGAGGTGACGGCCATCGAGCAGTTCATCCCGACCCTGGAAGCGGCCTTCAACGAGGGCGGGGTGCACCTGGTGTCGGTGCCGGTGGACTATTCGGAGAACCAGCGGGTGCTGGTGGATGAGTTGCGCCAGGCGTTCCCCGGCAACAGGTAGCGGCGGAGCAGGGCCGGCCGATCCGCCCGGTAGGTGTCGACCTTGGTCGACACGCACAGCGCCAACCAAGGTTGGCGGCTACCGGGGCGGGCCCGGCCCAGGGCTGGGACTGGGCGGTTTTGGTATGCTGGGCAACCGGCTGTGCCGGGCGCTGCATCCCCCCTCACTACACGATTCCCGCAGATCCATGAGCGAAGCTACCGATACCCCCCCCGTCGACGAAAACAAGTTGATCGCCGAGCGCCGTGAGAAACTCAAAGCGCTGCGTGGGCAGGGCATCGCGTACCCGAACGACTTCCGTCGCGAGGACTTCGCCGGCCGCCTGCAGGAAGAATTCGCAGATGCCGAAACCTGGACCGCCGAGGCCCTGGAAGGCAACGGCCGCCAGGTGAAGATGGCGGGCCGCCTGATGGCCAAGCGCATCATGGGCAAGGCCAGCTTCGCGCAGATCCAGGACGAGTCCGGCCGCATCCAGCTGTTCCTGCAGGGCGCGGTGCTGGGCGATGCCTATACCGCCTTCAAGGGCTGGGACGTGGGCGACATCATCGCCGTCGAAGGCGGCCTGACCCGTACCAAGACCGGCGAGCTGTCGGTCAAGGCCGAATCGATCCGCCTGCTGACCAAGTCGCTGCGCCCGCTGCCGGACAAGTGGCATGGCCTGGCCGACGTCGAGCAGCGTTACCGCCAGCGTTACGTCGACCTGATCGTGACCCCGGAGTCGCGCGCGGTGTTCATCAAGCGCTCGAAGATCATCCGCGCCATGCGCGCGTGGCTGGACAACCGCGACTTCCTGGAAGTCGAGACGCCGATGATGCATTACATCCCCGGCGGCGCGGCGGCCAAGCCGTTCACCACCCACCACAATGCGCTGGACCTGGACCTGTACCTGCGCGTGGCGCCGGAGCTGTACCTCAAGCGCCTGACCGTGGGTGGCCTTGAGCGCGTGTACGAGATCAACCGCAACTTCCGCAATGAAGGCGTCAGCACCCGCCACAACCCGGAATTCACCATGATGGAGCTGTACGAGGCCTATGCCACGTACAACGAGATCATGGACCTGACCGAAGGCGTGATCCGTGACGTGGCCAAGGCCGTCAACGGTGGCACCGAGGTCGAATGGGACGGCGCGAAGATCGACCTGGGCCCGGCATTCCGCCGCTGGCGCATGGACGAGGCGGTGCGCCACCACAATCCGGAAATCTCTGCGGCGGACTGCACCGACCGCGAGGCGCTGCTGCGCCATTGCGAGCGCCTGAAGATCCGCGTCAAGCCGTCCTACGGCTGGGGCAAGCTGCTGCTGGAGATCTTCGAGGCCACCGTCGAGCACACCCTGATCCAGCCGACCTTCATCACCGACCATCCGGTGGAGGTCTCGCCGCTGGCCCGTGCCAACGACAATGACCCGGGCTACACCGACCGCTTCGAGCTGTTCGTCAACGGCAAGGAGCTGGCCAACGGCTTCTCCGAGCTGAACGATCCGGAAGACCAGGCCCAGCGCTTCCAGGCCCAGGTGGCGGCGAAGGAAGGTGGCGATGACGAGGCCATGCACTACGACGCCGACTACATCCGTGCGCTGGAGTACGGCATGGCACCGACCGGCGGCCTCGGCATCGGCGTGGATCGCCTGGTGATGCTGCTGACCGGCAGCAGCTCGATCCGCGATGTACTGCTGTTCCCGTACATGCGTCCGGAGCAGTAAGTCGCCTTTTTGACTCCCGATTGTGCGCGCCATCCCGAAACGAGACGGCGCGATTGACGCGTCCCGCACTCGGCGTATCGTAATTGCACTACCTTGACGCCTGTTATGGCTTGATCGGCGCCAGGGGGAGGGCACGGTGTGGGGAGTCCGCTTCACATTGTGATGACGATCATGAATCGGGACGCATGACACGGGAGTCAGGCCGATGCAGGGTGCGAGCGTTCGCAGCGGCAGAGTATCCTCGCCTGCTGATGATCCAGCGTGGTCGAGAAACCAGGCAGAGTACGCGTTGAACATCGTCATCGTTGACGACCAGACTTCGGGCCGGACGATGCTGCGTCACGTCATCGAAGACATCGCGCCGGAACTGAGCGTGTATGACTTCGGAGACCCGCTGACCGCATTGGCCTGGTGCGAAGCCCATCCGGTCGACCTGCTGCTGCTCGATTACCGCATGCCGGAGATGGATGGGCTGGAATTCGCCCGTCGTTTCCGTCGCCTGCCCAAGCACCGTGACATTCCGGTGATCCTGATCACCGTGGTCGGTGACGAGCCGATCCGGCAAGCGGCACTGGAAGCAGGCGTCATCGACTTCCTGGTCAAGCCGATCCGCCCGCGCGAGCTGCGGGCGCGCTGCTACAACCTGCTGCAGCTGCGCCAGCAGACCGAGAACGTGAAGCAGCGGGCGCTGTCGCTGGAGCAGCGCCTGCTGGCCAGCATGCATGAGGTCGAAGAGCGCGAGCGCGAGACGCTGTCGCGGCTGGCACGCGCGATCGAGTTCCGTGATGCCGGCACCAGCGCCTACCTGGAGCGCATGGCGCGCGTGGCCGGACTGATCGCCGAACAGCTCGGGCTGCCCGAAGAGGAGGTGCGCCTGATCGAAATGGCTGCGCCGCTGCATGACATGGGCAAGATCGCCATTCCCGATGCGGTGCTGCTTAAGCAGGGCAAGCTCAACGAGGAAGAACTGGCGATCATGCGCCGGCACCCGCGGATTGGCCATGAACTGCTGAGCGGCAGCCAGAATCGCTTCATCCAGGTTGGCGCGTTGATCGCACTGCGTCATCATGAGCGCTACGACGGCAGTGGCTATCCCGATGGGCTGGTCGGCGACGCGATTCCGCTGGAAGCGCGCATCGTGGCCGTCGCCGATGTCTTCGACGCCCTGATTTCGCCCCGTCCGTACAAGGAAGCATGGACCATGGAAGCCACTCTGGCTTATCTCTACGCCCAGCGTGGCCGCCTGTTCGATCCCCGATGCGTGGACGCGCTGCTGCGCGGCCGCGAACAGCTCGACCAGATCTGCGCCGAGCATTCGATGGCGTCCGCGCGCCCGGGGCTGGGCGCGTGAAACGCCTGTTGTCGCAGCTGCGGCTGCGCCTGTCCCAGCGCCAGGACAGCGAGCACGGCCAGCAGATCGTCCGCATCGTGCTGATCAGCCTGATCCTGGCCTACGTACTGTTGCCGGCACCGCGCCACGATCTGCCGCACACCCAGTACGTCGGTGTGCTGGCGATCGTGCTGACCGGCCTGAGCCTGTCACTGTTGCTGTTCGGCTGGCTGCTGTGGCGGCCGGCGCGTTCCGATCCCCGCCGCGTGCTGGGCATGCTGGCTGACTACGGCCTCATTGCTGCCGGCATGGTGCAGATGGGTGAGCCGCTGGCCTGGGTCTACATCGTGGTGATGTGGGTGACGGTCGGCAATGGCCTGCGCTTTGGCAACCACTATCTGTACGTGGCGGTGGCCATGGCGATGGTGAGCTTCGGTTGCACCGTGATGCTGACGCCTTACTGGCAACAGAATTTCCGCCTGGCCATCGGCCTCTGGCTGGGCCTGGCAGCGGTGCCGCTGTACTTCTCGACATTGCTGCGGCAGTTGACCGAAGCGATGGCCGAGGCGCGCCGCGCCAGCGAGGCCAAGAGCCGGTTCCTGGCCAACATGAGCCATGAGTTCCGCACGCCGTTGAACGGTCTCAACGGCATGACCGAAGTGCTGGCCACCACGCGCCTGGATGACGAGCAGCGCGAGTGCCTCAACACCATCCAGGCGTCCTCGCGCAGCCTGCTGGCACTGGTGGAGGAAGTGCTGGACATCTCGGCCATCGAGGCCGGCAAGCTGCGCGTGGTGGCCGAGGACTTCGCCGTGGCCGACGTGATCCAGGCGATCGGTCTGATCCTGTTGCCACAGGCCAAGGCCAAACGGCTGGATTACCGGGTGAAGGTGGCCGATGGTGTGCCGCCACGCGTGCGCGGCGATGTCGGGCACCTGCGGCAGATCCTGCTGAACCTGGCCGGCAACGCGGTCAAGTTCACCGACCATGGCCGGGTCGAGATACGTGTCGGCGTGGTGCAGGCCGATGCCAGCGGGGCGGTGCGGTTGCGCTTCGACATCCTCGACACCGGCATCGGCGTGCCACCTGCCATGCGTGCACGGCTGTTCGACGCGTTCGAGCAGGCCGATGTCAGCATGGCGCGCCGCCACGAGGGGACGGGGCTGGGCACGACCATCGCCAAAGGCCTGGTCGAGGCGATGGACGGTGACATCGGTTATCTGGAAAACCCGCCGCGCGGCAGCCACTTCTGGGTCGAGCTGCCGTTCGCGCCGCCGCAGCCGCAGGTGCCGGGCGCGGTGCCGAGCCTGAGCGGCGACGAAGACGCGGGCCCGGGCGGCAACGTGATCGCTTTTGCCGATCCGTTCCTGCGCCATCGCGCCCGCGTGCGCAGCATGCAGATCCTGGTGGCCGACGACCACGAGGCCAACCGCATGGTCCTGCAGCGCCTGCTGCAGAAGGCCGGCCATCGCGTGCTGTGCGTGGACGGCGGTGAGGCGGTGCTGGATGCGCTGGCCGACAGCGAGTTCGACGCGGTCATCGTCGATCTGCACATGCCGGGCATGAGCGGGCTGGACATGCTCAAGGAACTGCGGGTGATGCAGGCCGGCGGCGGTCCGCGCACGCCGGTACTGGTACTCAGTGCGGATGTAACGCCCGAGGCGATCCAGCGCTGTACCCAGGCCGGCGCACATGCCTTCCTGGCCAAGCCCGTCGTTGCGGTGCGCCTGCTCGATACGCTGGCCGAGATCGCCAGCAATGCCCAGCTGAAGACCATGGCCGCACCGGTGGTGCGACCGGCGGCGCCGCTGCAGGATGGCGTGCTCGACAGCAGCGTGCTGGACGAACTGGCTTCGCTGGGCATGGGCGAGGGCTTCGAACGTGAGTTCATCCGCCAGTGCCTGGAGGACGTGGCGAGCTGCATGGGCAAGGCCGAGCAGGCCGGCGAGGCCACGCAGTGGGATGTGTTCCGCGAACAATCCCACGCGATCAAGGGCGTGGCCAGCAATCTCGGCCTGATGCGCGCGTCCAACCGTGCCGGCGAGCTGATGCGGATGGCCGACTGGCAGCTCAAGACCGAATGGCGTCAGCGCCTGGGCATCCTGCAGGAGGCGATCAAGGAAGGTCGGCGCGCGCTGGACGCGCGGGCCGAACGCCGCATGCGCGGCGCCGCCGATGATGGTGAAGCGCGCTGAGGCGTGGCGTGAACCCAAAAAAAGCCCGGTGGCCAGCCGGGCTTGAACCCATCCTGGGGGAGGGAAGGAATCAGGCCGCGTCGAGACTGGCGCGACGGGTCTGGGCCTTGATCAGGCGATCCATGGTGCGCAGCGAGCGGTCGCCGAGTGCGAGGGCGGAATCGACCCATACCTTGGTGATCTCCAGCAGTTCGTCGTAGCTGACCGGCTGGGCGATGGCGCGTGCGGCGTTCATCGCCAGATAGGACTGCGGCGTGCGCTGCTGCTGGCGGATCAGTTCCTCCACCGCCGCCCGGCCTTCGCCCTTCTTCACCAGCACGTCGACCACGCCCATGGCATGCATCTCCTCGGCACTGTAGACCCGGCCGTCGAGGATGATCTTCTCGGCCAGATGGGGGGACACGCGCCGGCACAGGAAGGAGTACGCACCCATGCCCGGGAACAGGCCGAACAGCACCTCCGGCAGGCCCAGTCCGCTGCCTTCCTCGGCGACGATGGTGTGGCAGGCCAGGGCCATTTCCAGGCCGCCGCCGAGGGCGTCACCCTGGATCAGCGCGATCGAACGGACGTCGCCGCCGAACCCGGTATGCAGGTGGTGCACGCCCTCCACGCAGCGCTGGGCGTAGTTCAGCAGGAGGTCGCGGTTGCCTTCGCGGATCAGGCGGGTGAACAGGTCCAGGTCGCCGCCCAGGTTGTAGGCGACGGCATCGGAGGCCAGCACGAAATGCCGCAATGTCCCGTTGTGGCGTTCGGCAGGGCTGCGGGTGATGGCCGCCATGTAGCTCCACATTTCGTCGAGCATGTCCTTGCGGCAGCAGGGACGGATCCCGGTGGCGGCATCGGCGTGCATGAACAGCCAGTGGGCAGCGCCGTCGGCGCTGTCTTCGGTACGGATGGTGGCGAACGGTGAGCCGCTTGAAGGCAGCTTTTCGATGGTACTCATGGAAGGGTCCTCGGCATGCGGCCCGCAGTGTCAGGTGGGTGGCCGGCGGGCCGAACGGTCCACACACGCGGCGATGCTACACCGCCTCAGCGGCGTCGCATGCGAAAGGGCCCGGGACGTTTCCGCCCCGGGCCCTGCACTGTCCAGATTGCCGCAAACCCTTACTGGGCGGGCGTATCGCGGAGTTCGCGACGGAGGATCTTGCCGACGTTGGTCTTCGGCAGCTCCTTTCGGAATTCAACGATTTTGGGGTGCTTGTAGCCGGTCAGGTTGGCCCGGGCATGCTCCTTGACCATTTCGGCGGTCAGGTTCGGGTCCTTCTTCACGATGACCACCTTCACCACCTCGCCGGACTTGTCGTCCGGGACGCCGACCGCGGCCACTTCCAGCACGCCCGGCATCATCGCGATCACGTCCTCGACTTCGTTCGGGTACACGTTGAAGCCGGACACCAGGATCATGTCCTTCTTGCGGTCGACGATGTAGAAGAAGCCGTGTTCGTCCATCTTGGCCATGTCGCCGGTATGCAGCCAGCCGTCCGCGTCGATGGCCTTGGCCGTTTCCTCCGGGCGCTGCCAGTAGCCCTTCATCACCTGCGGGCCCTTGATGCAGAGCTCGCCGACCTCGCCCAGCGGCAGGATGGCACTGTTGTCATCCTTGATGCAGGCATCGGTGGAGGGGATCGGCAGGCCGATCGAGCCGTTGTACTCGGTCAGGGTAAGCGGGTTGATGCAGGCTGCCGGCGAGGTCTCGGTCAGGCCATAGGCCTCGACCAGGGTCACGCCGGTGACCTTCTTCCAGCGCTCGGCGACGGCGCGCTGCACCGCCATGCCGCCGCCCAGGGTGACCTTCAGCGAGGAGAAGTCGACCGTGTCGAAACCGGGGGTGTTGAGCAGGCCGTTGAACAGCGTGTTGACGCCGGTGATGGCGGTGAAACGCACCGACTTGAGCTCCTTGACGAAGCCCTTCATGTCGCGCGGGTTGGTGATCAGGTGATTGCAGCCACCGAACTTCATGAAGACCAGCCCGTTCGCGGTCAGCGCGAAGATGTGGTACAGCGGCAGGGCGGTGATGATCCACTCCTTGCCCATCTCGATGCCGGACGCACTGATCCAGGCCGAGGCCTGCTGCATGTTGGCGATCAGGTTGCGGTTGGTCAGCATCGCGCCCTTGGCCACGCCGGTGGTGCCGCCGGTGTACTGCAGGAACGCGATGTCGTCGTGGTCGATCTCGACCTTGGGCAGGCTGTGGCGGCTGCCGAGCTTGAGCGCCTGGCGGAAGCGCACCGCGCCCTTGAGATGGTAGTTGGGCACCATCTTCTTGATGTACTTCAGCACGAAGTTGACGATCACGCCCTTGGCGCCGAGCAGGTCGCCAAGGCCGGTGGTGACCACATGCTTGACCGGCGTATCGGCGATGACCTGCTCGACGGTGTCGCCGAAGTTGTCGACCACCACCAGCGCGGTCACGCCGGCATCGACCAGCTGGTGCTTGAGCTCGCGGGCGGTGTACAGCGGGTTGACGTTGACCACGGTCAGGCCGGCGCGCAGCACGCCGAAGGTGGCCACCGGGTACTGCAGGCAGTTGGGCATCATCAGGGCGACGCGGTCACCCTTCTTGAGCTTGAGCTCACCGAGCAGGTAGGCCGCGAACTGTTCGACCAGCGCGTCGGTCTCGCCGTAGGTGAGGACCTTGCCGAAGCTGGAGTAGGCGGGACGGTCGCGGAATTTCGCGACGGAAGCGTCGAAGACCGAAGCTACCGAATGGAACTCGTTGACGTCGATCTCGGCGGGAACGCCTTTCGGATAGCTCTGCAGCCAGGGACGATCCAGACTCATATTCCCCCTCCAGGAATCGTGATGTATTAGGTCCGGCCCTGAGCGTATCGACAACGGCCGGTCATTGCAGCATACCCCGCCGTAGGGAAAACGCGAAGAGGCCCCGAAGAGCCTCCTTGCTGGGTAGTGCTGGCCGCTGGCCGGCATCTGCGCTGGACGGACCATACGATGGATGCCGGCCAGCGGCCGGCACTACCGTGGCCCCAAGCGGGCCGGCTGCGTCAACCCTGCTTGCGAACGGGTGCGCCGTTGGCCTTGTAGTACGGCGCGGTGCTACGGGCGAGCGGGGTGCGGCCGCGGATCACGTCGGCCAGCTTCTCGGCCATCATGATGGTCGGCGCGTTGAGGTTGCCGGTCACCACCTGCGGCATGATCGAGGCATCGACGATGCGCAGGCCTTCCAGCCCGTGTACGCGGCCCTGGCCATCGACCACCGCCATCGGATCGTCGGCATGGCCCATCTTGTTCGAGCACGACGGGTGATAGGCAGTCTCGGCGTGCTCGCGCACGAACGCATCGATCTGCGCGTCGGTCTGCAGCGCGCTTCCCGGCGAGATCTCGCGGCCGCTGTACGGGGCCAGCGCCGGCTGCGCGAAGATCTCGCGGGTGATGCGGATCGCCGCACGGAACTCGCGCCAGTCCTGGTCGTGCGACATGTAGTTGAACAGGATGCTCGGATGTTCGCGCGGGTCCTTCGAGCGCACGTGGATGCGGCCGCGGCTGGGTGAGCGCATCGAACCGACGTGCATCTGGAAGCTGTGCGCCTTGATCGGGTTGGAGCCGTTGTAATTGATCGCCACCGGCAGGAAGTGGTACTGCAGGTTCGGCCAGTCGAATTCGGCGTCGCTGCGGATGAAGCCACCGGCCTCGAACTGGTTGCTGGCGCCGATGCCGGTGCCCAGGAACAGCCACTCGGCACCGATCGCCGGCTGGTTGTACAGCTTCAGTGCCGGCGCCAGCGACACCGGCTTCTTGCACTCGTACTGCAGGTACATTTCGAGGTGGTCCTGCAGGTTGGCGCCGACGCCCGGCAGGTGGTGCACCAGGTCGATGTCCAGGCTGCGCAGCAGGTCGGCCGGGCCGACGCCCGAGCGCTGCAGGATCTGCGGCGAGGCGATGGCGCCGCCGCACAGCAGCACTTCGCGGCGGGCGGTGGCGCGCTGCGGCTGGTCGCTGTGCAGCCACTGCACGCCCACCGCACGCTTGCCCGAGAACAGGATGCGGTCGGTCAGCGCGTGGGTGACGATGGTCAGGTTCGGGCGCGGCTTGGCCAGGTCCAGGTAGCCGCGGGCGGTGCTGGAACGACGGCCCTTCGGGGTCACCGTGCGGTCCATCGGGCCGAAACCTTCCTGCTGGTAGCCGTTGAGGTCGTCGGTGCGCGGGTAGCCGGCCTGCACGCCGGCTTCGACCATCGCAGCGAACAGCTCGTTGTTGCCGGCCTTGGGCGTGGTAACGCGCAGCGGGCCGTCGCCACCGTGGTAGTCATTGGGGCCGATATCACGGGTTTCGGCCTTGCGGAAGTAGGGCAGGCAGTCCAGGTAGGTCCAGTCTTCCAGGCCCGGCATGCTGGCCCAGTTGTCATAGTCCATCGCGTTGCCGCGGATGTAGCACATGCCGTTGATCAGCGACGAGCCGCCCAGGCCCTTGCCGCGGCCGCAGTCCATGCGGCGGTTGTTCATGAAGGGCTCCGGATCGGTCTTGTACGCCCAGTTGTAGCGCTTGCCCTGCAGTGGGAAGGCCAGTGCCGCCGGCATCTGGGTACGGAAGTCGAGCCGGTAGTCCGGGCCACCGGCTTCCAGCAGCAGCACGCTGACATCGGCATCTTCGGTGAGGCGGGTAGCCAGCACGTTGCCGGCCGAACCGGCGCCGATGATGATGTAGTCGTACTCGTTGTGGGTGCTCATGGGTGTCTCCTGCAGGCCGGGGCGCGCTGCATGCAGGCGTCCCGGCGGGATGTCGGATCGGCGCGGTGGCCGGACGATGGGGCGTGCTGGCGGCGCGCCGGTCAGAACACGCTGGCGTAGTCGCCCAGCTCGACCTGCACCGACTTGATGCGGGTGTAGTGGCCGAGGGTCGAGATGCCGTTCTCGCGGCCGACGCCGGATTCCTTGTAGCCACCGACGGGCATTTCGGCCGGCGATTCGCCCCAGGTGTTGATCCAGCAGATGCCGGCTTCCAGGCGGTGGATGATGCGGTGGGCGCGGCTGACGTCCTTGCTGACCACGCCGGCGGCGAGGCCGAAGGTGGTGTCGTTGGCACGACGCACCACTTCGTCTTCGTCGTCGTAGGCGAGGATGCTCATCACCGGCCCGAAGATCTCTTCCCGGACAATCGTCATGTCATCGCGGCAGTCGGAGAACACGGTCGGCAGCACGTACGCGCCATTGGCCAGCGCGCCTTCGGTGGCACGGCCGCCGCCGGTCAGCAGGCGGGCGCCTTCGGCCTTGCCGCTTTCGATGTAGCGCAGCACGTTTTCCATGTGCGGGAAGCTGGTCAGCGGGCCGAAGTTGGTCTCGGCGGCCATCGGGTCGCCGATGCGGATGCGCTTGACGCGCTCGACAACGGCGGCCTCGAACGCGGCCAGCATGCTGCGCGGCACGAACACGCGGGTGCCGTTGGTGCAGACCTGGCCGGAGCTGAAGAAGTTGGCCATCACCGCGATGTCGGCGGCGCGGTCCAGATCGGCGTCATCGCAGATCACCAGCGGCGACTTGCCGCCCAGCTCCATGGTCACTTCCTTCAGCGACGAGGACGCCGCGCTGGCCATGACCTTCTTGCCGGTGGCGACGCCGCCGGTGAAGGAAATCTTCTCGATCACCGGGTGCTCGGTCAGCCACTGCCCGATCTCGCGGCCCGGGCCCTGCACGACGTTGAACACGCCGGCCGGCACGCCGGCTTCGGTGTAGATCTCGGCCAGCCGGATCGCGGTCAACGGGGTCACTTCGGACGGCTTGAACACCATCGCATTGCCGGCGGCGAGGGCCGGGGCCGACTTCCACATGGCGATCTGGATCGGGTAGTTCCAGGCGCCGATGCCGGCCACCACGCCCAGCGGTTCGCGGCGGGTGTAGAAGAAGCTCGATTCGCGCAGCGGCAGCTGGATGCCTTCGATGGCGGTGGCCAGGCCAGCGTAGTACTCGACCACGTCGGCGCCGGTGACGATGTCCACGGTGGTGGTCTCGGCCAGCGCCTTGCCGGTGTCCAGGGTTTCCAGGTGGGCCAGTTCGTCGTTGCGCTCGCGCAGGAGCTCGACGGCGCGGCGCAGGATGCGCGAGCGCTCCATGGCCGTCATCGCGGCCCACACCTTCTGGCCTTCGGCCGCGCTCTGCACGGCGCGCTCGACGTCGGCCTGGCTGGCAACCTGCACTTCGGCGATCACCTCACCGGTGGCCGGGTTGACGGTCTTGAAGGTCTTGCCGCTGGTGGCATCGACGCGCTGGCCGTGGATGTAGAGCTGTTGGACGGGCAGGGTGGTCATGGGGCGTACTCCTTGGAAGGGGGCGGGTGCTGAAGCGCTTATAGCGCGGCAGCCTGCAACTGGAAGTCGATGTAGCCGTAGGCGATGCGCCGCGACTTGTCGGCGTTGAACTGGCCGCCGACCAGGCTGCCACGCAGCCACAGGCCGTCGATCATCGCGGCCAGGCCACGGGCGGCCAGGCGGGCCTGCGGGTGGGGCAGCAGGCGGTTGAACTGGTGGCACAGGTTGGAGAACAGGCGCTGGTCGTTGGCGCGCTGCAGCCGGGCCAGTTCCGGCTGGTGCATGCTGGCGGCCCAGAACGTGAGCCAGACGCGCATTGCCGTACCGTTGATCTGGCTGTCGTCGAAGTTGCCATCGACGATGGCACGCAACTGCTCGCGGGGGTCATCGCTGGCCTCGGCGCGGTAGCGGGCGACGGCGTCCTTCAGTTCGCGCAGGATCTGCCGCATTGCAGCATTGAGCAGGCCGTCCTTGTCGCCAAAGTAGTGGGCGACGATGCCGCTGGACAGCCCTGCCTTCTTCGCGATGGTGGCGACGGTCGCGTCGGCCATGCCGATCTCGTCGATGGTCTGGAAAGTGGCCCGGATCAGCTGTTCGCGCCGTACCGGTTCCACGCCTTTCTTCGGCATTGTCTCTCCACGGATTGCGACCCGAAGGATCGGCTGCCCGCCATTATGCTTTTTATTGATTGAACGTTCAATCAATAAACCCTAGGATGCGCTCGCGCCCCACGCCATGGGCCCGGTTTACCGGTCCGGCCCCGCCCATGTGCTCCCCCGGACTGATGAGACGATCCCATGTCTTCCCTGGCTCATCCCAAGCGTTCGCCCCTGCGCTTGAACCGTTTTGTCTTTCTCAGCTCCTCGGTGTCGATCGGCATCCTCGGGCTGCTCACCGTTCTCTATCCCGAAGGCAGCGAGCACTGGCTGCAATGGGCGCAGGCCGAGGTGTCGGCCGCGTTCGGCTGGTGGTACATGCTGCTGATCGTGCTGTGCCTGGGCTTCGTGCTGTGGCTGGCGTTCTCGCCGTATGGCCGCATCCGCCTGGGCCACAACGAGGAGTCACCGGCGTTTGGCTACGTTGCCTGGGTCTCGATGCTGTTCTCGGCCGGCATCGGCATCGCGCTGCTGTACTACGGTGCCTACGAGCCGCTGGACCATTTCCTGCATCCGCCCGGGCAACCCGGCGGGACCGTGGCCGCCGGCCGCGAAGCGATGGTGCTGACCTTCCTGCACTGGGGCCTGCACGGCTGGGCGCTGTACGCGCTGGTCGGCGTGGCGCTGGGCTACTTCGCGTACCGCCGCGACCTGCCGCTGGCGCTGCGCTCGGCGCTGTACCCGATCTTCGGTGAGCGCATCCACGGTCGCATCGGCGACATGGTCGATGGTTTCGGCATCCTGGCCACGCTGATCTCGATGGTGACCAATCTCGGCATCGGCGCGCTGGTGGTGCAGTCCGGCCTGGTCTACCTGTTCCACATCCCGGATACGCCGCAGGTGCTGGTGGCCATCGTGCTGGTGATGATGGTGGTGGCCACCATCGGCGTGGTCGCCGGTGTGGAAAAGGGCATTGCCTGGCTGTCCAACCTCAACGTGCGCCTGCTGTGTGGCCTGCTGCTGTTCGTGCTGGTCACCGGCCCGACCCTGCACCTGTTCGACGGTCTGATCCAGAACACCGGCGATTACCTTGGCGCGTTCGTGCGCAAGAGCTTCGACATGTACCTCAACGACCCGAAGGGCCGTGAGTGGATGGGCTCGTGGACGCTGTTCTACTGGGCCTGGTGGATCGCCTGGGCGCCGTTCGTCGGCCTTTTCGTGGCGCGCATCTCGCGTGGCCGCACCATCCGCGAAGTGATCATGGGCGTGCTGCTGATCCCGCTCGGCTTCACCTTGGCCTGGCTGTCGATCTTCGGCAACACCGCCATCGACCTGGTGCTCAACCACGGCCAGGCGATCCTGGGTGAGGTGGCCCAGCACGATGCGGCGATGACGCTGTTCAAGCTGCTGGAATACCTGCCCGGCGCGCCGTACGTTGCCGGTGCGGCGGTGGTGATCGGCTTCGTGCTGTTCCTGACCCCGGTCGACTCGGGCACGCTGATGATCGCCAACCTGTGCACCCGTCGCGTTGACGATGGTGTGGAAGACGGCCATGACGCGCCGATCTGGCTGCGCGTGTTCTGGGCGGCCGGCATTACCGTGGCCAGCGTCGGCCTGCTGCTGGCCGGCAATTTCAGTGCGATGCAGACGGCGGTGGTGCTGTGTGGCCTGCCGTTCTCGTTCACCCTGGCGTTCTACATGTGGGGCCTGCTGAAGGCGCTGCGCACCGACCCGGACGCACCCCGCCGCTGAGCGCGTCTGTAGAGCCGAGCCCATGCTCGGCTGCTGTTGGCGCAGAAGCAGCCGAGCGCAGGCTCGGCTCTACAGGGGGGCATCGCAGACGGAAACGGCCGGACCCGCAAGGATCCGGCCCTTTTCCGTTACTTGGCTGCCAGCTGGCGCAGCACGTACTGCAGCAGGCCGCCATGACGGAAGTACTCGACTTCCTTCGGGGTCAGCAGCATCACCGAGACCTCGAAGGTCTTCTTCGTGCCATCGGCCTTGGTCGCGGTGACCGTGGCGCGCTTGCTGGCACCGTCCTGCAGGCCGGTGATGTCGATCACTTCCGAGCCGTCCAGGCCAAGGCTCTGCGCGTTCTCGCCGTTGCGGAACTGCAGCGGCAGCACGCCCATGCCGACCAGGTTGGAGCGGTGGATGCGCTCGAAGCTTTCGGCGATGACCGCCTTCACCCCCAGCAGCAGGGTGCCCTTGGCCGCCCAGTCGCGCGACGAACCGGTGCCGTATTCCTTGCCGGCCAGCACCACCAGCGGCACCTTGTCGGCCTTGTACTTCATGGCCGCATCGTAGATCGCCAGCTTCTCCGGCTGGCCACCGCCGGCGGGGTAGTACAGGGTGTTGCCGCCTTCCTCGCCACCGAACATCAGGTTCTTGATGCGGATGTTGGCGAAGGTGCCGCGGACCATGACGTCATCGTTGCCGCGGCGGCTGCCGTAGCTGTTGAAGTCGGCCGGCTGCACGCCGCGTTGCTGCAGGAAGCGGCCCGCCGGCGAGTCCTTCTTGATGTTGCCGGCCGGGGAGATGTGGTCGGTGGTGATCGAATCGCCGAACAGGCCCATCACGCGTGCGCCGTGCACGTCGTCGATGCTGCCGGTCTGCATGGTCATGCCATCGAAGTACGGCGGGTTCTTGATGTAGGTGGAGGCATCGCTCCACGCGTACAGGTTGCCGTCCGGCGAGGCGATGGTGTTCCAGCGGGTGTCGCCCTTGAACACGTCGGCGTAGTTCTGCTTGAACATCTCCGGGCCGATGGTGGCGGCGATGACATCGCCGATTTCCTTGTTGCTCGGCCAGATGTCGCGCAGGAACACCGGCTGGCCATCGCTGCCGGTGCCCAGCGGCTGGGTGGTCAGGTCGATGTCGGTGGTGCCGGCGATGGCATAGGCCACCACCAGCGGCGGGCTTGCCAGGTAGTTCATCTTCACTTCGGGGTGCACGCGACCCTCGAAGTTGCGGTTGCCCGACAGCACCGAGGTGACCACCAGGTCGCCGGTGGCGATGCCGGCGCTGACTTCGGTCGGCAGCGGGCCGGAGTTGCCGATGCAGGTGGTGCAGCCGTAGCCGACCACGTAGAAGCCGATCTTCTCCAGCTCCTTCAGCACGCCGGCCTTTTCCAGGTAGTCCGTGACCACGCGCGAGCCCGGCCCGAGCGAGGTCTTCACCCACGGCTGGCGGTTCAGGCCCTTGGCGGCCGCATTGCGGGCCAGCAGGCCGGCACCGATCATCACCGCCGGGTTGGAGGTATTGGTGCAGGAGGTGATGGCGGCGATGACCACCGCGCCATCCTTCAGCCGCACCTTGCGGCCTTCGATCTCGATGTCGGCGAAGCCCTTGGCCAGCTGCTCGTTGCCGACCGCCGCGCCGCCGCCTTCATTGACGAACGAGGAAACATCATCACTGCGCTTGTCGCGGTTGCTGGTCATGCCAACCAGTGCTTCGCGGTAGTTCTTCTGCACGTCCTCCAGCAGCACGCGGTCCTGCGGACGCTTCGGGCCGGCCAGCGACGGCTTCACCGTGCCCATGTCCAGTTCCAGCGTGGTGCTGTACTGGGCATGCGGGCTGCCCGGTTCGTGCCACAGGCCCTGTGCCTTGGCATAGGCTTCGACCAGGTCGATCTGCTCTTCGCTGCGGCCGGACAGGCGCAGGTAGTTCAGCGATTCGGCGTCGATCGGGAAGATGCCGCAGGTGGCGCCGTACTCCGGGGCCATGTTGCCGATGGTGGCACGGTCGGCCAGCGGCAGGTGCTGCAGGCCGTCACCGTAGAACTCGACGAACTTGCCGACGACGCCCAGCTTGCGCAGCATCTGGGTGACGGTCAGCACCAGGTCCGTAGCGGTGGCACCCTCGGGCAGCTTGCCGGTCAGCTTGAAGCCGACCACCTGCGGAATCAGCATCGACGACGGTTGGCCGAGCATGGCGGCCTCGGCTTCGATGCCGCCCACGCCCCAGCCAAGCACGCCGATGCCGTTGATCATGGTGGTGTGGCTGTCGGTACCGAACACGGTATCGGGGTAGGCGACCGCCTTGCCGTCCTTGTCGGCGGTCATCACTACGCGGGCCAGGTTCTCCAGGTTCACCTGGTGGACGATGCCGGTGTTCGGCGGCACCACCTTGAAGTTGTCGAAGGCCTTCTGGCCCCAGCGCAGGAAGCCGTAGCGTTCCTGGTTGCGCTGGAACTCGATCTTGCCGTTGAGGTCCAGCGCGTCCGGCTTGCCGAACACATCGACCTGCACCGAGTGGTCGATGACCAGTTCGGAGGGGATCTGCGGGTTGATCTGCTCCGGCGAGCCGCCCAGCTTGACGACCGCGTCGCGCATCGCGGCCAGGTCGACCACGCAGGGCACGCCGGTGAAGTCCTGCAGGACCACGCGCGCCGGCATGAAGGCGATCTCGGTGTCCGGCTCGGCCGCCGGGTTCCAGCGGGCCACGGCTTCGATGTGGTCCTTGCCGACGGTGATACCGCCGTCCTCGTGCCGGAGCAGGTTCTCCAGCAGGATCTTCATCGAGTAGGGCAGGTGGGAGATATCGAAGCGCTGGCCCAGCGTGGGCAGGCTGAAGTAGTCGTAGGTCTTGCCGCCGACGTTCAGCTGGCTGCGGGTGGAGAACGAATCGCTCATGCGGGGTAACTCCTTCTTGCGGATGGCTTGCAGTGGCCCGCGCATGGGCGGGCCTGCTTGCGGTCGCCGCGGGCCTGACGGCCCCGGTCGTCCCAGTATGAACCTCAGACTGAATGGATTCATCCGGGCCGGGTCCCGGCCTGCGGCATCGGTTCCAGACTACAGGGGAAGGTGTATGGCGTATGTCACGTTTGTGGCCGATCCTTTGCGAGGCAAGGGCTGGCGGGGCGCCGGTCCTGTTCAGGGTGGAAGTATGCCCGGGGAAGTATGTATAATTTGTGCATACTCTGGAGGGCCTACCGATGGAAGCCACTGTTGCAGAACGCGGACAGATCACCCTGCCCAAGGCGGTGCGTGATGCCCTCGGCCTGACCAAGGGCACGCTGCTGAAGGTCGAGCTGGACGGCAGCCGCATCATCCTGCGCAAGAGTGTTGACGATGCGATTTCACGGGCGCGCGGCAAGTTTGCGCTGGACGGCTTCGAATCGTCCGACGCAGCGGTACGCGCGGTGCGTGACGAGGAATAAGCCGTGATGATCGCCGTCGATTCACCGGTGCTGGTCGAGCTGCTCAGCAATGGTCCGCAGGCCGATGCCGTGGAAGCCATCCTCCGGCAGAGCCTGGTCGGTGGCCGCGTGGTGGTCTGTGGCGCGACCCTGGCCGAGGTCTGCGCATCGCTGCGCGGCGGCGCCGAGGTGCTCGAAGCGCTGGAAGAAATGGGCGTGCACTTCAACCCGATGGAAGCCAAGTCGGCGCTGCGCGCCGGCGAGATGCACCGCCGTCATCGCCAGCGTGGCGGCAGCCGCCGCAGCCTGGACGAATTCATGGTCGGCGCCCACGCACTGCTGCAGTGTGACGGCCTGATCACCTGGAACGACACGTTTTACCGCGACTACTTCAAGGGCCTGAAGCTGATCGTGCCGCACGCCTGAGCCCACTTTGTTATTTCAACCTACGCATTACCCGGGAGTTGTCATGTTGGAAGCCTACCGCCACCACGTCGCCGAGCGCGCTGCGCTTGGCATCCCGCCGCTGCCGCTGAGCGCGCAGCAGACGGCCGATGTCATCGAACTGCTGAAGAACCCGCCGCAGGGCGAGGCCGAGTTCCTGCTCGACCTGCTGACCCATCGCGTGCCGGCCGGTGTCGATGACGCGGCCAAGGTCAAGGCCTCGTACCTGGCGGCGATCGCCCTGGGCAGCGAGCAGAACCCGCTGATCAGCCGCGAGCGCGCCACCGAACTGCTGGGCACCATGCTCGGCGGTTACAACGTCGCCCCGCTGGTGCAGTTGCTGGACGACGCCAGCGTCGGCACCATCGCCGCCAACGGCCTGAAGAAGACCCTGCTGGTGTTCGATGCGTTCCATGACGTGCAGGAAAAGGCCAAGGCCGGCAACGCCAACGCCCAGGCCGTGCTGCAGAGCTGGGCCGATGCCGAGTGGTTCACCAGCAATCCGGAAGTGCCGCAGAGCCTGACCGTCACCGTGTTCAAGGTGCCGGGCGAGACCAACACCGACGACCTGTCGCCGGCACCGGACGCGACCACCCGCCCGGACATTCCGATGCACGCCCTGGCGATGCTGAAGAACAAGCGCGACGATGCGCCGTTCACCCCGGAAGAAGACGGCAAGCGCGGCCCGATCCAGCAGATCCTGTCGCTGAAGGAAAAGGGCCACCTGGTTGCCTACGTCGGCGACGTGGTCGGCACCGGTTCCTCGCGCAAGTCGGCCACCAACAGCGTGCTGTGGTGGACCGGCGATGACATTCCGTTCATCCCGAACAAGCGCGCCGGTGGCGTCTGCCTGGGCGGCAAGATCGCCCCGATCTTCTACAACACCATGGAAGATGCCGGCGCGCTGCCGATCGAGCTGGACGTGTCGAAGATGGAACACGGCGATGTGGTCGAGCTGCGTCCGTATGAAGGCAAGGCGCTGAAGAACGGTGAAGTGATCGCCGAGTTCCAGGTCAAGTCCGACGTGCTGTTCGACGAAGTGCGTGCCGGTGGCCGCATTCCGCTGATCATCGGCCGTGGCCTGACCGGCAAGGCGCGCGAAGCGCTGGGCCTGGCCCCGACCGATCTGTTCCGCCTGCCGGTGCAGCCGGTCGACACCGGCAAGGGCTTCTCGCTGGCGCAGAAGATGGTCGGCCGCGCCTGTGGCCTGCCGGAAGGCCAGGGCATGCGCCCGGGCACCTACTGCGAACCGAAGATGACCTCGGTGGGCTCGCAGGACACCACCGGCCCGATGACCCGCGACGAGCTGAAGGACCTGGCCTGCCTGGGCTTCTCGGCCGACCTGGTGATGCAGTCGTTCTGCCATACCGCCGCGTACCCGAAGCCGGTGGACGTGAAGACCCACCACACCCTGCCGGAGTTCATCTCCACCCGTGGCGGCGTCTCGCTGCGCCCGGGCGACGGCGTGATCCACAGCTGGCTCAACCGCATGCTGCTGCCGGACACCGTCGGCACCGGTGGTGACTCGCACACCCGTTTCCCGGTGGGTATTTCGTTCCCGGCCGGTTCGGGCCTGGTCGCCTTCGCCGCGGCCACCGGCGTGATGCCGCTGGACATGCCGGAGTCGGTGCTGGTGCGCTTCAAGGGCAAGATGCAGCCGGGCGTGACCCTGCGTGACCTGGTCAACGCGATCCCGCTGTACGCGATCAAGTCGGGCCTGCTGACCGTGGCCAAGGCTGGCAAGAAGAACATCTTCTCCGGTCGCATCCTGGAAATCGAAGGCCTGCCGGAGCTGAAGGTCGAACAGGCGTTCGAGCTGTCCGATGCCTCGGCCGAGCGTTCGGCGGCCGGTTGCTCGGTGCGCCTGAACAAGGAACCGATCATCGAGTACCTGACCAGCAACATCACGCTGCTGAAGTGGATGATTGCCGAGGGTTACCAGGACCCGCGTTCGCTGCAGCGTCGCATCGAGAAGATGGAAGCGTGGCTGGCCAACCCGCAGCTGCTGGAGCCGGATGCCGACGCCGAATACGCCGCCGTCATCGAGATCGACCTGGCCGACATCCACGAGCCGATCGTGGCCTGCCCGAACGACCCGGACGACGTGAAGACCCTGTCCGAAGTGGCCGGCGCCAAGATCGACGAAGTGTTCATCGGTTCGTGCATGACCAACATCGGTCACTTCCGCGCCGCTGCGAAGCTGCTGGAAGGCAAGCGTGACCTGCCGACCCGCCTGTGGGTGGCCCCGCCGACCAAGATGGATGCTTCGGAGCTGACCAAGGAAGGCGTGTACGGCACCTTCGGCGCTACCGGCGCGCGCATGGAAATGCCGGGCTGCTCGCTGTGCATGGGCAACCAGGCGCAGATCCGCGAAGGCTCCACCGCGATGTCGACCTCGACCCGCAACTTCCCGAACCGCTTGGGCCGCAACACCAACGTGTACCTGGGTTCGGCGGAACTGGCGGCGATCTGCTCGCGCCTGGGCCGCATCCCGACCAAGGAGGAGTACATGGCGGACATCGGCGTGATCAACGCCAATGGCGCGGAGATCTACCGCTACATGAACTTCGACCAGATCGAGGAATACCAGGACGTGGCCAAGACGGTCGCTGCCTGATGCGGTAGTGCCGGCCGCTGGCCGGCATCTCGTTGAAATGAAGAACCCCCGGTGAAAGCCGGGGGTTTTTTGTGGACAGGGCACTTTCGGAGAAATTGTATGTCTCTGGCGACGCATGGCGCCTACCGTGGATGCCCACCATTCGGGTCTTGCCTGAGATGCGCCATTCATTTCTGCTGACGACTCCCAGCCCTGCCCATCGCCGCAGCGTCATCACCCAGGCCTTCGGGGCTCTGCTGGCCTCCGCACTTCTGACCATGGCGCCATCGGTCGGCGCAACGCCGGCGTCTGCGATGCCGCTGTCTATCAAGCCGCCGCCCCGTCTCGACAGGACTACACGCCACAGCCTCTGTCATGAGGGTCGCTGCGTGGTGCTGGATGGCACGGGCCGGCAACTGGTCGAGCATCGGGGAATGCAATACCTCCGCCCCTTCAAAAATGGGGTGGCGGTCTTCGAAAGGGGGGAGAACAGGGGCGTCATGAATTCAGAAGGGCGTATCGTCCTTGAAGCGCATTACGACTCGGTTGAGGCACATGGCAACGGGATGATCGAAGCCAAGGTATTGCTGCGGAGCCCGCCCAAGGCGTACACGCGAATCGACTTCTTCAATGCACGAGGCCGATTGGTGCGTCGGTTTGAGGAGAAAGGCGAGATCGATCTCCTGCGCTCGGCGTCCTGGGCAGGAAACCCGGCTGTAGAACTCTGCAACAGTGAAAAGCGGCGCTGCACGACCCACTTCCTTGACGCAAAGGGCAGGTCCGGTCCCGTTTTCAGTGTCTTTGGTAGCTTTGGTCCCGTGGGTCATGAGGGGGAAGTGGCCATCGCTTCGCGCGATGGTGTCCACTTTGGCCTGGTTGATCGATCACTGGCAGGCATAGGGCGCCAGGACTACGATCAGATGACCTTCAACAGTTCGGGTTTCGCGCTCGCCACCCAGGGCGGGAACGACACGGTGCTGGATCCCCACGGGGTGCAAGTGGCGCCCATGGGTCGATATCGGTTCAAGTTTGGTCGGGGTGGGTACCTGCTTTCTGCGGTAGCCGAAGACGGCCAGTGCCTGCATTTCACGCGCGCGGGTTTGATGTTTCCGACGCCTGCAGGCCACTGTATGAAGACAGATGAGTTCGCTGAACGAGTGGGGTATGTAATCTTCAGTTCGGAAGATGATGAATACGTTGTAGGCCTGGATGGGTCGCTGCGCTCCCTGCAACGCGCTGCAGGCCTGCATCCGTTGAACCGCAGGATCGTCGAGTATCAAAAGCCCGGCGAAGCGGGGGTGCGTTTCATGATGCTGGAAGATGGCAGCATCTCGTCTTCCCTGTACTACCGACTTGCGCCTTTTCAAACCGCGGAAGGACTGGATGACCAACTGCTGTTGGCCCAAGCCGATGGAGGATGGGGTGTAATAGATGCTACGGGTGCTTGGCTGATTCCTCCTCGTTACCGTCGAATAAGACCATTGGGTCCGAATCTGGTCGCGGCATTCGAACGGCCGGGATATGACCCCGGGTATCACATACTCGATCTGCGTGGCAATGCGGTGGCTGATTTCACGCTGCATGATCCCTTACCGGATTTTTTGGCGGATGGAACAAGAGTCTATGCGCTCTCACTACGTGGCCGTTGGGGTCTTCTGGATGAGTCGGGGCGGTGGAGGCTGGCGCCCCGCTACGGCTACGTGAATGTTTCGAAAGGCCTGGTTTCAGTGCGTGAGCGAAACAGTGCCGGTGATATTACGGTTAATTTTCTTGACCCGGACACAGAAACGACGCTGTTCGAACAGGGATTTCTATCGATTCATTCTCGACCGGATGGTCTGTTTGAGACGTTGAAGACAGATCAGACCTTGGAGCTGATCAAGCTCGACGGGACCGTTCTGGGGCGTCTGCATCCTCGTCCCAGCCAATAGTCGGACCATTGACTGCCTGGTATGGCTGGAGCCTGGTGCGATCCAAATGGAAAATCTGGGCGTGTTGGAAACAACGCAACGCTCAGGCTTCCGGCGCTACTGCACGGTCCAGTCTGCGCTGCCTTCCAGCCGACGGCCGCCGATCAGCACGTTGCCGCTCTTACCGGAGACATCCATCTCGAACCAAGGCAGTCCATCACGGTCAAGTGGACGCACGTAGGCCTGGCGCTTTGCACGGTTGAATTCGATGTAGTAGCGGCGATGCACGTTGGGGTACGGCGGGATAGACGGGCCTTTCCAGCTGACGCTTACCGCGCCGGGATCTTCGCGACCCACCAGCATCAGCATGAAGAACACATCACCCTGCTTGGCCTCGAAGTAGAACAGATCGCCACTGGCGCTGGCGGGTGCCAGTGGCAATGAAAGCAGTACGGCCGCCAGGGCGGCCTTCCATATGCCTTTGATCATGTGCAGCATTCCTTGTGCAATACCGCTATCAAAGCACACATGCGGGTAGCGCGTTGAAACGAAGAACCCCGATGAAAGCCGGCACCTTTTCTTGTTGCCTGATGGCCTGTAGCGCCGAGTCCATGCTTGGCTGCTTTCGTGCGATGCGCGATGAGTCGAGCGCGGCTCGACTCTACAAAGTCATCCACGCATGGCGTGGATCTACTGCCCGCGGAGTCCTTGAGCCGGGGCGCGCTATCAGCCGCGAGCGAGCGCCAGCAGCCGCTCGGCAATCCGCTCCAGCGGCACCTGTTCCTCAGCCGCCCCCAGCTTGAACGCGGCGCCGGGCATGCCCCAGACCACGCTGGTGGCTTCGTCCTGCACCAACGTCGGCGCGCCGGCCTGGCGCATTTCCAGCAGGCCGCGTGCACCGTCATCGCCCATGCCGGTGAGGATGGCGCCGATGGCGTTGCCACCGGCGTTCTGCGCGACCGAACGGAACAGCACGTCCACTGCCGGCTTGTGGCGGTTCACTGCCGGGCCATCGTCGACGCGGCAGCGCCAGCGCGCACCGTCGCGGATGATCCGCAGGTGCTTGCCGCCCGGCGGCAGGTAGGCGTGGCCAGGCAGCACTGCTTCGCCATCGCTGGCCTCGCGCACGGCCATCGCCGAGTGCCGGTCCAGGCGTTCGGCGAAGGCACTGCTGAAGCTGGCCGGCAGGTGCTGGGTCATCACCACGGCGGGCGCGTCGGCAGGCATGCCTTCCAGCACCACGCGCAGCGCTTCGGTGCCGCCCGCCGAGGAGCCGATCGCGATCAGCCGGTCGGTGGTGCGGAACTGCGGCGCGGCCGGGCGTATCGCGGGCGCGGCGTCCAGCATGAGCTTCGGCGCGGCAGCGCGCACCAGCGGACGTACCCGCGAGCGCGCCGCCATCTTGACCTTGGCGATGATCTCGTCGGCGTAGCCCTGCAGGCCGCGGGCCACGTCCAACTTCGGCTTGGATACGAAATCCACGGCGCCCAGCGCCAGTGCCTGCAGGGTGGTGTCGGCGCCGCGCTCGGTCAGCGAGGAGATCATCACCACCGGCAACGGGTGCAGGCGCATCAGGTTTTCCAGGAACGCCAGCCCGTCCATGCGCGGCATTTCCACGTCCAGGGTGATCACGTCCGGGGCCAGTCGCTTGATCTTTTCACGGGCCAGCAGCGGGTCGGCGGCGGTGCCGACCACGTCGATGGCGGGATCGCTGGACAGGATCTCGGTGAGCATCTGGCGCACGACGGCAGAGTCGTCGACGATCAGCACCCGGCAGGGGGCGTTGCCGGTAGAGGTCATTCGAACAGCTCCACGCCACCGGTGACCGGCGCCTTGGACAGGCGCGCACGCACCGCCGATTCGGTGGCGGCCACTTCGGCCTCATGCGCATGCGGCAGGCGCTGCACCACCACGCGGCCGGTGTCGGCGAAGAACCAGATCTTGCGCGGATGGATGCCGCACAGGTCCTCGGCGATGATCGGGATGTGCTCGGCCTGCAGGTACTGGCGCACGAACTCGGCGTTGCGGGTGCCCACTGGATTGCTGGTGAAGCCCTTGAGCACGTTGGCGCCGCCGAACACCTTGGCTTCGATGCGCTTGCGGTGGGCGCCCCGCTTGAGCATGTCGTTGATCAGCAGTTCCATCGCATAGCTGCCGTAGCGTGCGGGTGCGCCGTCACCGGCGTTGCCCTCCGGCAGCAGGAAGTGGTTCATGCCGCCGATCTTCAGCACCGGGTCGCGCAGGCACGCCGCCACGCAGGAGCCCAGCGTGGTGGTCAGCGCAGTGGTGTCATCGACCACCAGGTACTGGGTCGGCAGCAGCTTGGCGGCGATGGTCTGGAAGCGCGCATCCTGGTAGCGCATCACATCGTCGGTACGCAGCGAGGCATTCATGCGCCGGCCTTTGCCGCACGGCGGTACAGGGTGCGGCCGCAGGGCTGGATCAGGTCGGCGGCGTGCAGGTAGTTCTCCGAATGGCCGGTGTAGAGCAGGCCGTCATCGGCCAGGTGCTGGACCAGGCGACCGAGGATGGCGCGCTGGGTCGGCTTGTCGAAGTAGATCATCACGTTGCGGCAGAACAGCGCGTCGAACGGGCCGCCGACGTCGTAGCGCGGGGCGAGCAGGTTCAATGGGCGGAACTCGATCAGTTCGCGCAGCGCCGGCAGCACGCGGCACTGGCCCTCGTTGGGGCCGCTGCCGCGCTGGAAGTAGCGGCGGCGCAGGTCCGGATCGAGGCTGGCGACGCGATCGATGTTGTAGACGCCGCGGCCGGCGGTGGCCAGCACCTGGGTATCGACGTCGGTGGCAATGATGCGTACCGGCGGCTTCAACGTGCCGAAGGCCTCGCAGGCGGTGATCGCCATCGAGTAGGGTTCTTCGCCGGTGGACGCCGCGCACGACCACAGCAGCAGTGGGGTGCGGCTGGAGCGCTGCTGGAGTTCCTCGCGCAGCTTGTCGAAGTGATGCGGTTCGCGGAAGAACGAGGTCAGGTTGGTGGTCAGGGCGTTGGTGAACGCCTGCCATTCGTCACCATCTTCCTGCTCCAGATGGTCCAGGTACTGCTGGAAGCTGCGCATGCCCAGCGTGCGCAGGCGGCGCGACAGGCGGCCATAGACCATGTCGCGCTTTGCCGGCGCGAGGGCGATGCCCACGCGCTGGTAGATCAGGTCGCAGACGCGGCGGAAATCGCGGTCGGCGAACTCGAATTCGCGCGGGCCGGTGACGATGGGGGTAGGACTTTGCACGGGGGACGTGTCCATCGGCGGGGGCGGCGGCCGAAGCCGCCACGGTGGGTCTCAGAATTCCTGCCAGTCGCTGTCGCTGGCGGCGAAGGTGCTGGCGTTGCTGCTACGACGTGGCGGTATCGATGCAGGTGCTGCCGCACGGCTTGGCTGCGGAGGTGCCACGGTGGTGACTCTCGCCGGCTCGACCCGCGCGGCAACGGCCTGCATCGCGGCCGAGACCTGATTGTCGAGCCGGAAGATCGCCACGGCATCTGCAAGCTGTGCGGCTTGGTCTTCCATCGCACGTGCGGCGGCGGTGGCTTCCTCCACCAGTGCGGCGTTCTGCTGGGTGGTCTCGTCCATCTGCACCACGGTCTGGTTGACCTGCTCGATCCCCGCGCTCTGTTCCTGCGAAGCAGCGGAAATCTCGGCCATGATGTCGGTAACGCGCTGCACCGAGGCGACGATCTCGCCCATGGTGCTGCCGGCCTGATGGACCAGGCTGGAGCCTTCGGCGACCTTGCCGACCGAATCATCGATCAGGCCCTTGATCTCCTTGGCCGCCGCAGCCGAACGCTGGGCGAGAGTGCGCACTTCGCTGGCAACCACGGCGAAGCCGCGGCCCTGTTCACCGGCACGCGCGGCTTCCACGGCGGCATTCAGCGCCAGGATGTTGGTCTGGAACGCAATGCCGTCGATGACGCTGATGATCTCGGCGATCTTCTTGGACGAGGCTTCGATGGCGGACATGGTGGTGACCACCTGGCCGACCACCTCGCCGCCCTGCGAGGCGACACCATGCGCGCCGATGGCGAGCTGGTTGGCCTGGCGGGCATGCTCGGCGTTCTGGCGCACGGTGGAGGTCAGTTCCTCCATCGAGGCTGCGGTTTCTTCCAGGTTGGCGGCCTGCTGCTCGGTCCGGCGCGACAGGTCGCTGTTGCCGGAGGCGATCTCGCCGGCGGCCAGGGTGATGCTGGAGGCGCTGGCCTGGATCTGGCCGACGATCTGGGTCAGCTGTGCAACGGTGGTGTTGGCATCGTCGCGCATGCGTGCGAACACGCCCTGGTAGTCGCCGTGCATGCGTGCGGTCAGGTCACCTTCGGCGATGGCCGACAGCAGCTGCGAGAGCTTGCCGAGGTTGTCATCGCTGACCGCCATCATCGCGTTGAGGTTCTCCAGCATCAGGCGGAAATCGTGATCGAAGCGCTGCGCATCGCCACGGAGGCTGAAGTCGCCGGCGGCGGCGGCGCTGGCCAGCTGCTTGATCTCGGCATTGATGCGGCCGAGGTTGGCCTTGACCGTATCAACGGTGGTTGTCATCGCGGCCTTTTCGCCCGGGTAGCGTGCAATGTCGCGGCTGAGATCGCCAACCGCGTACTGCTGCACCACGTCCAGCACGTCGTGCAGGGTCTGCAGGTGGCCGCCGACCAGGGCGTTGGTTTCCTGCACCATCAGCCCGTACTCGCCGGGGAAGGCGCTGGCGTCGATGCGGTAGCTCAGTTCGCCACCGTCGTGACGGCGCGCCATTTCGCGCTGGCCGGTGATGACTGCATGCAGCTGCTGCTGCATGCCGGCCATGGCCTCCAGCAGGCGGCCGGTTTCGTCGTGCGGCTGCGGGCCGATGTGGCTGTCCAGCTTGCCGCCGGCGATGCCTTCGGCCACGGCGGTGGCCTGCTTCAGCGGCACGGCGATGCGGTTGCCGATGACCCAGCTCAGGGCCAGCACGATCAGCACCAGTACGCCACCAGAGACCGCCATGATGGCGGTGAACACCAGCGCCTGTTTCTGCACGTCGTCCATGTAGACGCCGCTGCTGACCACCCAGTTCCAGGGCGCGAACAGGCCGGCATAGGCGACCTTCTCGACCTCGCCCTTGCTGCCCGGCTTGGCCCAGCGGTAGTTGACGAAGCCGCCGCCGGCGCGAGCCGCTTCGACCTGGTCGTAGTAGATCCGGACGCCGTCGTCGGTGCGGAAGTCCTTCATGTCCTTGCCGACCAGGTCCTTGCGGAACGGGTGCATCAGCAGGCGGTAGCCGGTGTCGTAGATGTTGAAGTAGTAGGTATCGTTCCCGGCGCGCATGACCTCCAGCGCCTGCAGCGCGGCGCTCTTGGCGGCCTCTTCGCTGAGCTCGCCGGTACCGGCCAGGCGGTGGTAGTGCTGCAGGATGCCGTAGCTCAGTTGGACCTGGGTCTTCAGCGCGCTCTTGCGGGTTTCGGTCAGGTCCAGGTACTGCATGCGGGCGGCGATCACCGAGAGCGCGATCACGCCGAGCGCGATGAGCAGCGTCAGCAGGTTGAGCTTGCGCCGGACGGAAAGATTGCGGAAGTAGTGTTGCCAGCGATGCAGGAGATTCATCGAGCAGGACCAGGTCGAAGCGGGCGGGCGGCGCCGTGCCGGTCAGCGGCGGGATACGCCGTGACAACCCCGTTATCGGCCGCGCGGGCGGGGGATTGAGGTGCGGTGTCCGAACGTATTCAGGTTTCCTTGCAGCGGCGGCTGCGGCGCTGCCTGCGGCAGGCTTTTGAAGCAACGGCAACGGCAACGGCAGGTCATGGCGATCGGTAGCTACGGGTTGGCCGGGTCGGGATGGGCAGGCAGGACACGCCGTGAACCCATCCATGGGGGCTCGATGGCGCCATCCATGGCGCCAACGGTCCTGCCTGCCCACCCCGACCCGGCCCGCCAGGGCTTCACTTCGGCGGACGGCAAGAGCATTGGGTTTCCAGGTGGAAAGAGCGGTCAGATCCGTTTTCCTGCGGAAAACGGATCTGACCCCGGAAGTGACCTGGCTTTTGTCTTTTGCTCTTCTTTCTTCAATCCGGGGTGGACGCGCACGGGAAGTGTCCGTGGCCGGGAGGGTGGGTTGCGCAGGGGCGTGAGCCGCATGGGGTCGAGGCATGCCTCGGGCGGGTTGGGCAGGACGCCCAACCCCGGTCTTGCCGTGTGCGCAGGACAGTGCACACGTGCAAGCGGCGACCGAGCTTACAGAGACGTACTTGCAGCGTCCCCTGCGCAACCCATCCTCCCGGCCCAAACGAAGGAAGTCCGCCGCTCTCAGCGACCACCTCGAGGGGCTTCGCCGTTGGCTGGATAATCAGATACCCCGTAAACAAAAACGCCCCAGCACAGGGCCAGGGCGTTCTCGTAACTCAGGTCAGGCAGGCATCAGAACTCCTGCCAGTCCCCGTCGGCCAGTTCGGTGGCCATCGGGCGACCACCCGCCGTGCGGCGGGCCGGCGGGGCAGCCGGGGCCGGGGCAGCCGGTGCAGCGGCGCGCGGCGCCGGGGCGGTGACGCGCGGGGCGGCGACGACCTCGGCTTCGTCCACCACGAAGATCGACACGGCCTCGCTGAGGTGGCCGGCCTGTTCTTCCATCGCACGTGCGGCGGCGGTGGCTTCTTCCACCAGCGCGGCGTTCTGCTGCGTGGTTTCGTCCATCTGCACCACGGTCTGGTTGACCTGCTCGATGCCGGCACTCTGTTCCTGCGAGGCGGCAGAGATCTCGGCCATGATGTCAGTCACACGCTGCACCGAGGCGACGATCTCGCCCATGGTCGCGCCGGCCTTGTGCACCAGCGCCGAGCCGTCGTTGACCTTGCCGACCGAGTCGTCGATCAGGCCCTTGATCTCCTTGGCGGCCGCGGCCGAGCGCTGCGCGAGGGTGCGCACTTCGCTGGCGACCACGGCGAAGCCGCGGCCCTGTTCGCCGGCACGGGCGGCTTCCACTGCGGCGTTCAGCGCCAGGATGTTGGTCTGGAAGGCAATGCCGTCGATGACCGAGATGATCTCGGCGATCTTCTTCGACGAGGCTTCGATGGCCGACATGGTGGTGACCACCTGGCCGACCACGTCACCGCCCTGCGAGGCGACACCG